>DAOUBX010000170.1:0-29903 GCA_034432445.1 Anaerolineales bacterium | reverse complement strand
TGAAAGCGCGGCGGGCACGGTCGGAGACCGGCCCGAGCGATTTTCAGGTTAGAATCCAAATGCCCGGCACCTATGGCTGAGCAGTTACCTTTCTTGACACAATTGCTTTTGTTTTGTTCAGCTTTCGGCCTAGATCATAACACAACGTTACGGTTTTGTCAAGATAAGTTAGACAGCTTATGCGCGAAATCTTGACATCTTTGCCGGCATGTGATAATATCGGGGCACTTCTATCGCCGACAAAAAAAACAGATCAAAACTCAGCCCGAACAAGGAGACAAACGACTTATGCGCATTATCATCACCGGTGGAACAGGTTTGATTGGACGGCCGCTGGCGGCCGAGCTGGCCGGCGCGGGACACGAGGTCATCGTGTTGAGCCGCAACCCCGCCCGAGCAGCCGGCCTGGCGCCAGGTGTTCAAGTAGTTAAGTGGGATGGGCGCACGGCCGACGGTTGGGGCCAATTGGCGGACGGCGCCGGCGCCATCGTCAACTTGGCGGGCGAAGGTATCGCCGACAGCCGCTGGAACGAGGCCCGTAAGCGCAGCATTCGCGAGAGCCGGGTGCAGGCCGGCCAGGCCGTGGTGCAGGCGGTGCAGGCAGCGCAGCAGAAGCCGCAGGTGGTGGTGCAGGCCTCGGCCGTAGGCTATTACGGACCGCGTGGCCCAGAGATCATCGACGAGAGCGCACCGGCAGGGAACGACTTCCTCGCCCAGGTGTGCGTGGACTGGGAGGCTTCCACTGCGCCGGTCGAGGCGCTGGGCGTGCGCCGGGCGATTGCTCGCACCGGTATCGTGCTCAGCCTGGCAGGCGGCGCCTTGCCCAAAATGCTCTTGCCCTTCAAGTTCTTTGCCGGCGGCAAGATCGGCAGCGGCCAGCAGGGCTTTCCCTGGATTCACCTGAACGACGAGGTGGCAGCGCTGCGCTTCTTGCTGGAAAACCCACAGGCCAGCGGGCCGTTCAACCTGGCTGCGCCCAACCCGCCGACCAACGCCGAGTTCGTCAAAGCCATCGGCGAGGCCATGGGGCGACCGTCCGCCATTCCTGCGCCTGCTTTCGCCCTGAAGCTCGGTTTCGGCGAGATGTCTACCGTCTTGTTGGATGGTCAGCGCACGGCGCCGCGGCGTCTGCTCGACCTGGGCTTCCAGTTCCGCTTCACCGATCCGGTGGTCGCACTGCGCGATCTCTTCCGCCGATGAAGTTCCAGCACCGTTTTCGCGTCGCGGCGCCGCTGGAGGCTGTAGCCGATTTTCACAGCCGTTCGGCCAGCATGGCAGCCATCACCCCGCCCCCGATCATCGTGCGGGTGCACCGGGCGCCGGCCGTGTTGCAGGAAGGCGACGAGATGGAGTTCACGCTGTGGCTAGGCCCCCTGCCACTGCGTTGGCTGGCCCGCATCGAGGATGTGAGCGCCACCGGCTTTGTCGATCGCCAGGTGCGCGGCCCCATGCAGCGTTGGGAACACCGCCACAGCTATCGGCCCATCGACGAGGCCACGACCGAGGTAGTGGACGAAGTCGAGGTCGAGCTGCGTCGCCATCTGCTCTGGGGGCCGATCGGCCTGGGCATGTGGCTGGGCTTGCCGATCCTCTTTGCTTTTCGCGGCTGGAAGACCCGCCGGCTGCTCCAGAGTGAGGTTACCATGGAACAACGCACCAATCATAGGCCCACCGTTGTCGAGGTCACAACCAAAGCCGAAGGCATGCTCGGGCTGCCGCAGTACACCCTGTTTGTGTTGGCCGGCTTTTTGGGCCTCGTCGCCGTCTTCTTCCTGCGCGGCTATCTGCAACAGTCGCGGGCTAGCCAACGCGGGTAAGGCGGTGGCGCAGAGCACCTTCTCCAGCCACCCCAAAGCAGTCGTTGTCGGCGCGGGCGTCGGTGGACTGACTACGGCGGCGCTGCTGGCGCGCGCCGGCCTGGATGTGACCGTGCTGGAGGCGCACGTCTACCCAGGCGGCTGCGCCGGCACCTTCTACCACCAGGGCTACCGCTTCGAGGCCGGCGCCACCCTAGCTGGCGGCTTCTATGAGGGCGGCCCCATGGACGTGGTGGCCAAAGCGGTGGGCGTCCCTGCCTGGCCGGCGCACCCTGCTGATCCGGCGATGGTGGTGCACCTGCCCGACGGCAGCCAGGTGGCCCGGCGCACAGGGCCGGAGCGCAGTCAGGTGCAGCACGCAGCCTTTGGCGCTGCCGGCGAACGCTTCTGGGCATGGCAAGAGCGCACGGCCGACGCGCTGTGGGATTTGGCGCTGCGCTCGCCCGCCTGGCCGCCACAGACCGTGGGCGAGACCGCAAGCCTGTTGGGCCATGGGCTGGGCTGGCTGGCCGGCGACTGGCGGCGACGCCTAAGCCCGTCGTTGGCCGCCGATGCTTTGCGCCCCGTGGCCGCTCATTTGCGCGACGCGCCGGAGCGCCTGCGCCTCTTCGTCGATGCCCAGCTCTTGATCGCCGCACAGACCACCAGCCCGTATGCCAACGCCCTGTACGGCGCCAGCGCGCTGGACTTGCCGCGTCGCGGTGTTGTGCACTTGACCGGGGGCATTGGCGCCATTGCCGAAACGCTGGCGCAGGCCGTGCGGGCCAACGGCGGCCATGTGCGCTATCGCCAGGAGGTCACGCGCATCGTGATCGCAGACGGCCGGCCCGTCGCCGTCGAGACCAAGCGCGGCGACACCTTTGCCGCCGACCTGGTCGTGGTCAATCTGCCTCCCTGGAACAGCGCGCGTTTGTTGGGCGAGGCCGCGCCGCGTCGGCTGCAACAGTTGCCGCAACGCCCTACGCACGGGTGGGGCGCGTACATGGTCTACGTCGGCCTGGACGATTCCGCCATCCCGGCCGACTTCCCGTTACACCATCAAGTTGTCCTGCGCGAGCCGATGGGCGAGGGCAACACCGTGTTCCTATCGCTCAGCCCGGCTTGGGACGGCTGCCGCGCGCCGGCCGGCCGGCGCGCGTTGACCATCAGCACCCACACGGCCCTGGATGCCTGGTGGGAGCTGTTCGAGACTGATCGCGCGGCCTACGAGACGCGCAAGCAAGCCTACCTGGAGCGCATGCTGGCGGCGGCAGAGGTGGCCCTGCCCGGCTTGCGCCAAGCCGCAACTCTGGTCTTGCCCGGCACACCGATCACCTTCCAGCGCTTCACCCGCCGCGCGTGGGGCTGGGTGGGCGGTTTTCCACAGACCAGCCTGTTGACCGCTTGGGGCCCGCGGCTGGCGCCATCCCTTTGGATGGTAGGCGATAGCATCTTTCCCGGGCAATCGACTGCCGCTGTGGCCCTGGGTGGCCTGCGCGTGGCGCACGCCATCGCGGCAGATCTTGGTTTGGTTATTTCTGACAACAAGGAGAGGCACCATGAAAGTCGGCGTCGTTGGCAGTGGAATGGTTGGCTCGGCCGCGGCAAACGCCATGCTCCTGCGGGGCGTGGGCCGTGAGATCGTCTTAGTAGACTTGAACCGCAAGCGCGCTCAGGCGGAGGCAGACGACATCTTGCACGCCGCTCCCTTTGCGCATACGTTGGATGTGCGCGCGGGCGACTACGAAGATCTGGCGGACTGTCGCGTGGTCATCATTACGGCGGGCGTGGCGCAGCGCCCCGGCGAGACGCGTTTGCAACTGTTGGAGCGCAACGCAACGGTGTTCCGCCAGATCGTGCCCCAGGTACTGCGCAACGCGCCCGATGCCGTCCTGGTGGTTGCCACCAACCCGGTGGACATCATGACCCACCTAACGGCGCGCTTTGCTGCTGAGTTCGGCGTGCCGTCGCACCGCGTGCTGGGCTCGGGCACAACCTTGGACACGGCGCGTTTTCGCGCCATCCTGGGGCGCTACATCGAGGTCGATCCCAAGCATGTGCATGGCTATGTCTTGGGCGAACACGGCGACTCGGAGGTGATCGCATGGTCGCAGGTGACGGTCGGCACCGTGCCGCTGGCCGATTTCTGTCGCCAACAGAACATCGACCTGGGCGAGAGCAAGCGGCAGGAGATCGATCACGCGGTCCGACATGCTGCCTACTCGATCATCGAGGGCAAGGGCGCCACGTGGTACGGCATCGGCGCGGCGTTGTCCAACATCGTCAGCATCATCCTGCGCGATCAACGGTCGGTGTTGACGGTCTGCACGCCCATGCCCGAAGTGGCCGGAGTCCGAGATGTCACGGTGGCGTTGCCCCACGTGGTGGGCGGCCAGGGCGTAGTCTCCACGCTTTTGAGCCCCTTGGCAGAAGATGAGCTTGCCAGGCTGGCCGCCAGTGCCCGCGTCGTGCGTGAGGCCATCGAGAGTTTGGCGGCGTAGGGGGGCTGAGCCGCGCGTAGCCTTGCCCAACACACGACCCGCCCGATCGGGCAGTTGGCTCGACCGGTCAGACCGTGCTATAATCGTTTGACAGGTGGGCTCGCTCAGAAGACCAGCCTGCGCGATTTTCTAAGCAGCTATCCGGCTGATCGGTACACATCGCAAGTCATACGAGAGGAGATTCCCATGAAGGTAGGTGTGGTTGGTAGTGGTCGCGTGGGTTCCACAGCGGCCTACGCGCTGATCATGCGCGGCATCGGCAGCCATGTTGTCATGGTGGACATGGATGCCAAGCGCGCACAGGCGGAGGCGGAAGACCTGTTGCACGCCGTGCCGTTTTCTAACCCGATGCGGGTGACGTCCGGCGACTACGCCGAGCTGGCCGGCGCCAGAGCGGTGATTGTTGCCGCAGGTGTAGGCCGCAGCCCCGGCGAGTCGCGCTTGCAGCTGCTCAGCCGCAACGCCGCTGTCTTTCAAGATGTGGTCCCCAAGATTCTGCAGTACGCGCCGGAGGCCATTCTGGTCATCGCCACCAACCCGGTGGACATCATGACCCATCTGGCGGCCCGCTACGCCGAGCAGGCCGGTGTGTCGTCCAAGCGCGTCATCGGCTCCGGCACAACCCTGGACACGGCCCGCTTCCGCGCCATTCTGGGGCGCACGTTAGGGGTCGACTCGCGACACGTTCACGGCTACGTGGTCGGCGAACATGGCGACTCGGAGGTGCTCACCTGGTCCCGTACCACCATCGGCGGCACGCCGCTGGACGAGTTCTGCGCCATGCGTCATATCACCTTCGATGAGGCGATGCGCAACGAGATCGATGAGCGCGTGCGCTTTGCCGGCCGTGACATCATCGCCGGCAAAGGCGCTACCTTCTACGGCATCGGTACTGCGCTGGCCTACATCGTGAACTCCGTGCTCAACGATCGGCGGACCATCATGACGGTTGGCACGCCTGTGCCTGATGTTGCCGGCGTGAAGGACGTGACCGTGTCGTTGCCGCATCTGGTCACAGCCGAAGGGATCGTTGCCACCTTCCCCATGGCGCTCAGCGACGAGGAGTCAGCTAAACTACGCGCCAGCGCGCAGGTCGTGCGCGAAGCCATCGAGAGCCTGGACGCAATGATGGGCGTCGGCTAAGGCGCCGACCCTCCCCCACACTGAACACACAGCTTTCGGCCCTGCAAGCAAGCCAGCGCATTGCCAGCAGGGCCGATTTGTGTTACAATGCCGTTGTTGTCCGAGCGGGCCGGCGCGCGCCTTGCGGTTGCGCCCAGGACGCAGCGCTGCCCAACAGCCAGCGCGCTGGTCAGCGCGGCTTCCACGGATGAAAGGATGGAGTGCAAGCGCTTATGAGTGAATTTCCGCAGTTAACCCGTGGACAGAAGATCGGCCTGGTGGTGGCGGCGATCGCTTTGATGGTGTTGATCATTCTCACGATCGCCTTCCTCCTCAACAATCCGCCGGTTGCTCTGGCCGTGCGCAACCTGTTGATCATCGTCGTTGCGGTTCAGATTCTCATTTTGGACATCATCACCATTGTCTTGCTGTTACAGGTGGTCAAGCTGTTGCGTTATCTGATCGAAGAGCTGGTGCCGGTGGTGAACAGCCTGCAGGAGACGGTTGGCACGGTGCGGGGTACTACCACATTCATGAGCGACACCATCGTCAACCCTGCGATCGAGGCTGCCAGCAAGGTGGCGGGAATTCGCGGCTCGCTCAACGCCGTCTTTGGCGGCAACGGCAGCCGGTCGCGCACAACGCCCAAGGCCCCGCCCGCGCCTGGCGCGTCCTCGTCGGGCCGGCCCACTGCTCAGGAGTAAGGCGCAGTGCCTTGTCGCCGCAGGAGAATCGACCATGGCCGGACAAAGCGATAGCCCAAAAGCGTTCATCCTTGGTTTCATCGTGGGAGCAGCCGCCGGCGCGGTAGAGGCAGCGCTGAACGCCCCGCAATCCGGACCGGAAACGCGCCGACAAATCCAAGCGTGGGCGCGCAGCCTGCAGACACGCGTGGAGGAAGCCGCAGATCAGACGCGCCGGCGCGCGGCCGAGACGGTGCACAGGACGCAGGAAGAGGCGCAGGCGCGGTTGCAGAGTCTGGAGCATCAGGCCCTTCACACGTTGGAAGAGACCCAATGGCGCGTGCAACAGACTATCGAGCGGCTGGAGACCGAGTCGTAGCGCGCCTTGTGCGCTAACCAGAACGCCAAGGGCCGGATCGTGTGTGTTCCCACGCACGACCCGGCCCTTGTTTTACTAGATCAGGCTCCAATGCGCGGGCGGCGCTACGCCTGCAGCAAGCTGCGCAGCACGGCCAGGTTCTCGACGTCCTCGTGCATGTCGTCGCTCTTAGGGGTCTCCAGGATCATCGGCGTCGTCGCGAAGCGGGGATCGTTGAGGATGTGAGCAAAGCCGCTGCGGCCGATGCCGCCCTGGCCGATGTGCTCGTGGCGATCCTTGCGGTTGCCCAGCGTGCCTTTGCTGTCGTTGAAATGAAAACACTTGAGGAGCGCCAAACCCAGCGTGCGCTCGAACTCGTCCATCATGGCCGCATAGCTTTCTGGGGTGCGGAAGTCGTAGCCCGCGGCAAAGGCGTGGCAGGTGTCGAAGCACACGGCGATGCGCGCCGGATCGGCCGCCTGGCTGCGCATGACGGCCAGATGCTCGAACTTGTAGCCCAGCGTGCTTCCCTGTCCAGCAGTGATCTCGAGCAGGGTCAAGGTCTGAAAGCCGGGCGTGGCTGCGTGCGCACGGTCCAGGCCGGCGGCCACGCGACTGATGCCCCACTCCTCGCCCTGCTCCATGTGTGCGCCTGGGTGAAGAACGACGCCCAGTAAACCCAGCGCCTCAGCCCGTTGCAGCTCGTCCACCAGCGCATCGATCGATTTCTGCCACAGCGCGTCGTCGGGGGAGCCAAGGTTGATCAGGTAGGAGGCATGGGACACTACCGGCGCAATCCCGGTGGCCGCGGCCGCTGCATGCCACCGGGCGACCTCGGCCGGGTCCAGCGGCTTGCTGTCCCAGCGATTTTGGTTGCGCGTGAAGATCTGCATGGTGTCGCAGCCGATCGATTGGCCGCGCTCAAAGGCTTTGCTGACGCCGCCAGCGGTGGACATGTGGGCGCCGAGTTTAGGGGTCATTGCCTTTTCTCCCATTTGGCCAGAGTGAACTCGGTGACGCCTGCTGCTTTGTCCTCGAAGCGGGACAGGGCGAACAACAAGGACGACAAGCGGTTGAAATACTGCAAGACAGCAGGGTTGCACAACAATGCCTGGTGGTGCATTTGGGCGATGTGGCGCTCGGCGCGGCGCACGATCGTGCGTGCCAGGTCGAGCAGCGCGCCGGCATAGCTATCGCCGGCGATGATGAACGCCGGCGGAATCTCCACCTGGCCGGCGATCTCGTCGGTGGCGGTTTCCAACCAGTCGACGCGGGCTTCGCCCAACCGCACGCCGCTTTTCTCCGCTGCTTCGGGCGTGGTGGCCAGGTCGGCCATGGCAGCGTAGAGATCGCGCTGGATTTCGATGATCAGCTCGGCGCTGCGCGGGTCTTTGACGGCCGTGCGCGCCACACCAAGCACAGCAGAGGCCTCGTCCACGGTGCCATAGGCCACCGGCATGAGGTCGTATTTGGCGACTCGCTCGCGGCCTAACACGCCGGTGTAGCCGTCATCGCCAACACGGGTGTAGAGTATCGTATTTCGTGACATAGGTAGGTTCCTGTTCTAAGCGCCGTACAGGCGCCGGCAATCGGTCGTTTGAGGCGGCTTCGTGGCGGCGACCTGAGGCGCTCCGCAGGGCGGGACGACTGAAGTCGTGACTACGAAGGGGCATATTCACAGGGGCCTATGCAGTGGTCGCCGTGTCAGGTGCCGCGCCAGACGGCGCCTGACCGTTGTCCGTGGCGTCGTCCCAGTCATGTTGATAAAGGCTATGCTGGCGGATGTACTCTTCGACAGCGGGTAGCACCTGATAGCGGATCGGACGACCCTGCCGCGCCCGTTGCTGCAGCATCGTGCTGGAGATCTGCAGCTCCGGCATGGGCAAGAAGATCACTCGCCAGCGCACCTCCGGCAGCCTAGCCTCCAGCGCATCCCAGTCGAAGCCCGAATCCGGCCGGCTGAGCGCAACCAGGTTGCACAGCTCGACCAGCTTGGTCGGCTCGTGCCAGTTCGGCAGGTCGGCCAGCGAATCCAGGCCCATCAGAAAATAGAGATCCGTGCCGGGGCCGTACTGCTCCAGCAAAAGCCGCACCATGTCCAAGGTATAGTGGGGCCCAGGGCGGTCCACGTCGACGCGGGAAAGCGCCAGATGGGGGTTGTCGGCGATGGCAAGCTGGATCATCTGGACGCGGTGCTCCACCAACGAAAGCCGGCGGCCGCGCTTGTGCGGCGGGTCTGCTGCGGGAACAAGCAACACCTTTTCCAAGCCGAGCTGATACCACGCTTCTTCGGCCAGGACAAGATGGCCGATGTGAATGGGGTCGAAGGTGCCGCCGAGAATGCCTAGTCGCATGCCTGTGTATCCTTGCGTGCTGGGTCTGCCCTGGCCGGGGCCTGGAAGCTTGACCCATATAGGGTACCATGAAAGGGGCCGCGACGCCAAAGCGCCGAGGTGCTGCGGCGGCGCGCCGTTCCCTTGCGGGCTGGCGGTGTCCCGCACGGCAGCCTGCCCTTGAAGAGCACCTGCAGGGGTCTGGCTGTTGACCAGTCTTTGCTTGCACGGTATAATAAGCTCGGCTCTTGCGCCAGGCTTGGCAAGGTTACCGCAGGTAAAGTGTCGGAGGGCGGCGTGAGCGATTTCATCGGTGGACTGAGCACGTTGAACTGCATCTACTTTGCTCTAGTAGTGGCTGGTCTGATCTTTGCGATTGGCACGTTGATCTTGGGACAGTTCGGCGGCGATGGTGATGGGGGCGTTGATAGCACCAGTGATGCCGACATCGACAGCCTGGGCGATCTGCGCATCTTCAGCCCAATCACCATGGCCACCTTTGTGACTGTTTTCGGCGCAACGGGCTTGATCGCAACGGTCGGATTCGGTGTAGACGGTCGCAACAGCCTGATCATTGCTTTCCTGGTAGCCACAGCCATCAGCCTGGTGGTCGCCATAGTCTATGGACGGCTTTTGGTGGTGATGCAAGGCAGCACCGACATCCGGCAAGCCGACATGGTCGGCGTGGTGGGCCAAGTGACCACGCCCATCCCGGCCAACGGTCTGGGCGAAGTTCTGTTCGAGATCAGCGGCGAGCGCGGCATTCGTCCGGCGCGCGCCGCTAACAACATTCCCATTGGGCGCGGCACCACGGTTGTGGTCGAGGAAATTGTTGGCGGCGTCCTGGTCGTGCGACCACGCTGAGGCGTCGGCGCTGTTGCGGCGCCGGGCGTCGACGAGCCGTTTGCTGGGCCAAACTTCGGTGTGCGAGGTGTGGTTCACGCTCGGAGCAAACCTTCGGGTCTCTCCCGGCGTGACTGTCACGAGCCGTTGGCCGAAGGGTTTCGCGCCCCCCCAACTGAAATGCGCCCGGCGCCAAGGGCGCGCTCTAGCCACGCTATTCTTACAGGAGGTCTGTTATGCCTGAGCTTGCCACCCTGGCCTGCGTCATCATTGCTGTGCCGATCGTCTTGATCGCACTGGGCGTTACATTTGCCAACCGCTATCGCAAGGTCGGCCCCAACGAGGTATTGGTCATATCAGGCGGACGTCGACGCAAGGACGGCCAGGCCTTTCGCATCGTGCGCGGCGGCGGCACCTTTGTCTTCCCTGTGTTCGAGCGTGTCGATCTGCTGTCGATGGAGGTCATGACCATCGACGTCGTCACGCACCGCGTGTACACGGTGCAAGGCGTGCCGATCACCGTGGACGGTGTGGCCCAGGTCTCGATCGACCCCAGCGACGTAGCCATCCGCACGGCGGCCCAGCTCTTCCTCTCCAAGACCGAGGACGAGATCCGCAACGTGGCCTTGCAGACGCTGGAAGGTCACCTGCGCGCTATTCTGGGCACCCTGACGGTCGAAGAGGTGTACCGCGACCGCGATGCTTTCGCCCAACGTGTGCAGGAGGTGTCATCGGGCGACATGGCCGCCATGGGCTTGCGCATCATCTCCTTCACCATTCGCGACATTCAGGACGACCAAGGCTACCTAGACGCGCTGGGCCAACGGCGCACGGCTGAGGTGAAGCGCGATGCGGCCATCGGCCAGGCCGAAGCGGCGCGCGATGCCACCATCAAGAGTGCCCAGGCGCGACAAGAGGGCGAGACGGCCAAGTACATCGCCGAGACGCGCATTGCTGAGGCGCAAAAGAGCTATGCTGTGCAGAAAGCAGCCTATGATCAGGAGATCAACCAAAAGCGCGCCGAGGCCGATCTGGCCTACAAGCTGCAAGAAACGAAGACCAGCCAGGCCGTGAAGGAGCAGGAGATCCAGATCGAGGTTGTGGCCAAGCAGAAGCAGATCGAGGTGCAACAGCAGGAGGCGCTGCGCAAGGAGAAGGAGCTGGAGGCCACGGTGCGCAAGCCGGCCGAGGCCGAACGCTATCGCATCGAGACCCTGGCGGACGCCGAGAAGTTCAAGCGGCTGGCCGAAGCGCAAGGTCAAGCGGCCGCAACGCAGGCGATCGGCGAGGGCGAGGCGGCAGCGACCCGCGCCCGCGGCCTGGCTGAGGCCGAGATCGTACAGGCCAAGGGTCTGGCCGAGGCGGAGGTGGTCAGAGCCACCGGCTTCGCCATGGCCGAGGCCATGCAGAAGAAGGCGGAGGCGTGGAAGCACTACAACCAGGCCGCCATCATCCAGCAGCTCATCGAGGCCTTGCCTCAGGTGGCGACGGCCATCGCCCAGCCCCTGGCCCAGACCGACCGCATTGTGGTGATCAGCACCGGCGGCGATGGCCAGACAGGCGCCGGTGCGTCCAAGGTCACGGCGGACATCACCAACATCGTGGCGCAGGTGCCGGCCACGGTGGAGGCCCTTACCGGCATTGACCTGACCAAGATGTTGGCCGAGCTGCCAGGCCTGAGCAGCGCAGCAGAATAACGCAGCCGACCGCTGCGCGTGCATCGCCGCCCCGGCGGCGTTGACCGAGCAAACGCCGGCGTTGGCGTACCAAGGGCCAGGGCCCTCGACGCGCCAACGCCGGCGTTGTCGTTCGCTGTTAGCCAGGGAAGCCAGGGAACATCAGGCGCCTGCCGCGCGGTCAATACCCCGATTCCAGGTCCACCAGGCCCTTTTCCTTGGCCGTGTGCAAAGCCCAACGATAGAAGTAGCGGGAGCCTACCAACAGCACGGCGGTGAAGCCCAGCAGGATGGCGATGAGGGCTGCGTTGGACAGGTGGGCAAAAGTCTCGAAGCCGACGGCGTTGGGGCCCAGCAGGGCGCGGCGAGCCGCTTCCAGCCAATAGGTGACGGGCAACAAGTAACCGATGGGGCGCAGCCAGGCGGGGAGCGTGTCGATGGGGAAGATGGCGCCGCTGAACAGGTACATGGCGCCCGCTACGGCGTCGCCCACCGACCAGAAATGGCGTGCCATGGTCATGGTCCAGGCGCCCATGATCAGCCCCAAACCGGCCAATGCCAGCACGCCAAGCACCATGCTGCTCAGCAGCAGGGGCCAATCGATGGCGGCCAGCCGGATCGGCAGCTTGAACACCAGAATGCCGAAGACAATAGTGATCACCACGGAGATGGAGCCGATGATCAAGCGCGCCACGCCGCGGCCATACAGGTAGCTGTAGCCGTTGAGCGGTGCAGTGTAAAGGTGCTTGGCCACGCGGTAGTGCTCGCGGTCGTCGATGATCGCCCAGCTCACCCCGGTGATGACCATGCCCACCAGGATGTAAAGCGCATTGCCCAGATAGATGTAGGCAAAGATCGGCTGCTGGAACGCACTGTTGGTGATTACGGCATACATCACCACCAGGATCAGGGCGCTGGCCAGCGGCCGGGCAATGGAGTAGACCGCGAACAGGAAGGGGTCAGCCCAGTTGGACTCGATCTGCCAGCCCAGCCAGGTCGCAACCAGAAAGCTGCGCAGGGTGTCACTGCGCCGCACGCGGGGAGCGTCCAGCAGGCGTCGCGTAAGCAGGGCCATTGCTCAGCGTCTCCGTTCGATGAGGCGGCCCTGCTGCCGGCCGATCTGCTCGAGCCGAGCCAGGGCGAAGTAGGCGGCGATGATGAAAACCACGGCCAGCACGGCCAGAATGGCCAGCTCCACCGGCACCGAGAGAAAGCCCAGGGTCGGATCGCCGGCGAAGATCAACTGGCGCATGGCGTCCAAGCCCAGCGTCAGCGGGATGATCGAGGCAAACGTGGCGATCCACACTCCCATCGCCTTTACCGGGAAGTAGAAGCCGGACGCCAGGTAGATCGGCTCTTGCAGCAAGTTCGACAGATGCCACGCTTCGCGACCGGCGACGAGAAAGACCGAAGCAAAGAGCATACCCATGCCGTACAGCGCAGCTAGGGTGACGACAAACACGGCAATGAGCAGCAACGGCTGGCTGAGCTGGTAGCTGACGTTGAAAAGCCACGTGCAGACCACGAGGATCACCACAGCCCGCGTGGACGTCATCACCATGCCGCCGACCGCCATGCCCAATAGCACTGCCATCAACGGCCCCGGCGACACGATGTACAGCTCCAAGTTGCCCTGGTCCTTGTCCCAATACAGTTGGCTGGCCATCGACCACAACACGTTGAGCCAGAAGGCGGTCATGACCCCGCCGAGTACGGCGAACCCCTCGAACTCCGGGGGGGCCTGGATGGCGCGGTAGAGGAAGACGTAGCCGGCTACGGCCAGCACCGGCAGCAGCGTCTCGAAAAGGACCCAGCTGCGCTCGCGGAACGCGCCCACCATGCGCGGATAAGCGCGCGCCCATACCGTGGCCCAGAAGAGGCGTAGTCCGGTGGCCTTGGCCACCCGTGGTTGCTCGTTAGCCATAGGCGTCTGCCGTTTCGTCTTGCCGCTGCGAGGTGTCCACGTCTAGCCCGCGGCCTACCAGGTCGATGAAGACGTCCTCCAGGGTCGGCTCGCGCTTTTCCAGCGAGATCAAGCCGGACCCTCGACGGTGCAGGTGTTCCAACACGGCCGCCAGCGCATCGTCGGCTTCCAGAATCAAGCGCAGCTCGTTGGCGTCATCTTGCTCCGTGACCGTCACCTGGCGCACGCCGGGAACGGCCTCGATCATGTCGCCGCGGTTGACGGGGCGATGGCCGAGCGGCACAACCTTGAGCGTATACACCGTCTCCTGACGCAGCCGGCGTTTGAGGTTGGCCGGTGTGTCGAGCGCCAGCAGTTTGCCCTGGTCGATGATGGCCAGACGGTCGCACAGCTCGTCGGCTTCGGCCATGTAGTGCGTGGTCAGCAGCAGCGTGCGGCCAGGGTGGTCGGCCATCCAGCCTAGGACGAACTGCCGCACCTGGCGAGCCGCCGCCACGTCAAGTCCCAAGGTTGGCTCGTCCAGGAAGACGACGTCTGGATCACTGATGAAGCCGCGGATGAAGTTCATCTTCTGACGTAGACCGGTGGAGAGGTCGGAGATCTTGGTGCGCTTACGGTCGTCCAGCCCCACGACGTGCAGCAGGTCGCCGATGCGCTGCCGCGCCACCTTGGTCTCCAGGCCGTAGAAGCGGGCGAACATCCACAGGTTCTCTTCGACCGTGAGCAGGCCGTAGCCGCTGGTCTCACCGCCGCTGACCATGCTGATCCGCCGGCGGATCTCTTGTGGATCGGTGGCTACATCCCAGCCTTCCACGATGGCCCTGCCGCTTGTGGGCAGCAACAGCGTGGTGAGGATCTTGATCAGCGTCGTCTTGCCGGCGCCGTTTGGGCCTAATAACCCGAATAACTCGCCGTGTTCGACCGTCAAGTTGACGCCCTGCAGAGCGACAACCTCCTTCGGGTCATCTTTGCGCTTGGGGCCGCGTATCTTGTAGATGCGGCCGAGGTCTTGCGTGACAATAGCAGGGGTGTCGGGCATGCGCAACTTCCTCAAAAAGAGAGAGACGGCGCAGGGCCAGGTGACCTTGCGCCGTCTCATCATAGCATAGTCCCGTACCAGCGGCCAAGTTCCAGGGGGTGCTTACTGCTCCAGAGCGTCGACGCGCTGGCAGAGCTCGTCCAGCGCCTGCTGCACCGGCTTGATCCCGGTGATGGCCGCATGGATCTCGTCCTGCACGATGCTGGAGAGCTCGGTGTAGCGTGTGCTGGGCGGACGCGGGAAGGCCGAGGGCAACAGCGGCGTGATCGTGTCGGCGTTGGGGTTTGCCGCAATCACCTCGGGGTCTTCATACAGCCCCTTGTAGTACTGCACCGGTCCCCAGGCGATGGCAAAGCCCTTCTGCACCGGCTCGCTGGCGATGACCTTCAGCACCTGCACCGCCTCTTGCGGCGTGTCGCTGTAGGGATTGAGGGCAAAGGCGAAGCCGCCGGTGATGCCGGCCGGCTGGCCGCCCGGCTGCGCCGGGTTGGGCATCACCGCCCACTTGCCGGCGACGGCCGAGCGCTCTGGGTTGTCTAGCCAGACCACGATGTCGTGGTTGTGGCGCAGGAAGACCGCCTTGCCCTCGGCGAAACGGGTGCGCGCTTCCTCGCTCTTCCAGGCCGGCACCTCGCGCGGGGAGACGCCGCTCTCGATCAGGTTCACCATGAAACTCAGCGCCTCCACCCCCTGCGGCGAGTTCATCGCGCAGCGGCCGGCCTCGTCGAAGTAGCGTCCGCCGAAGCCCAGCAGGAACTCTGACCAGGTCATCACCAGCCCCTCGTCCTTGACGCCCGCCCAGACGAAGCCTGAGAGCTCAGGGTTTTGCGCAGTGATCGCCTGGGCGATCTGCACCAGCTCGTCGTAGGTTTGGGGCGGCGCAAAGCCGGCTGCTTCCAGCAGGTCTGTGCGGTAGAAGGTACCGGAAACGCTGCTCCAGAAGGGCACGCCCAGCCGTTTCCCCTCGTAGGAAAACACGTCCAGGCCGTTGGCGATGAAGTTCTCCTCGAGCTCCGGCAGTAGGTCGTTGAGCGGAGTGGCCCAGCCTGCGCGGCCGAACTCCAGCGTCCATGGGGTGTCCATGCCGTAGATGTCGACCGTGGGATCTTCCGCCGCGATCCAGATCGCCAAAGCCTCACGCATGCCGTTGACTGTGTCTGGCATCAGGTTCAGCCGCACGTCAATGTTAGGGTACTGTTTGGCGACCTCAGACCGGATCACCTCGATCGGAGCAGGGCCTGGGCCAAAGGACATCTGCAAAAAGCGGTTGTAGGCCAGGGTAACAACCACCGGCTGGGCAGCCGGCGCCGCAATGGTCGTCTCGCCCGGCGCCTCGCTGCCCTGCGGCGGTGTGATCACCGGCTGGCAGGCTGCGAGCGCCAAGGCAGCCACAACGATGAGGGCCAACAGGACCCATCTTGTGGGCGTTGCCATTAGGTACCTCCTTGTCCACTGCATAAGTATGTTGAAATTGAGATGACGAGGGCGGCCTCGTCCCTCCAACCGTCCACTGCTGTGCCAGTCGCTAAGGTCATCGATCTGCGGGGTTGTTGCGACTCTAGCACGACTTACCGGACTGTGCAAACCGGCCATAAGCCGCATGGCCCAGCCCACTCCAATTGTTGCGATCGTCACATCGCGCAAGCGGATCAACAGGCTGAGGCTTAGCCCGGCGGCCGGGTTGACGCCGAGAGCGCCAAAGATCAGCACTTGGCTGGCCTCCAGCGCGCCCAGCCCGGCCGGTAGCGCCGCCAGAAAGGCGACGCGGGCTGCGGTCAGAGCGATAATAGTCTGGATGGGCGAAAGGGGAATGTCCAGAGCCTGCAACGCCAGCCAGTACTCAGCGCCCATCCCTACCCAGCTCAGCAAGGTGATGCCCGTCGCTGTGGCCAAGGCGGCCGGTTGTTGGCGGCAGAAGGCCATCACTTGCCGCTCGCTGGCTGCGACGCCGTTCACCAGATACTCAAGCCGACTGGGCTCGCTCGCTGCACCGGGGTTCGGCCGGCTGCGTCGCCACAGGTGCACCGGCCAAAGCGCCGCCCGCGCCAAGCGAGTCAGGGGATAGCCGCCGGCGGCAACCGCTGCTAGAAAAAGGGGGGGCAACAGAAGCAGGGCCACGGCGGCTGCCAGGGCTGTCTGTCCGGCGTTGGGGGAGAGCAGCCCACGTTGGACGATCAAGGCGACACCGCCTGCCAGGAAAGCGAAGTTGACCAGCAATTCCAGCGCCTTGTCCAGCGCCACGGCAGCTACGGCGGTGCTGCGCGGCACACCATCGCGCTTTTCCGGCAGATAGACTTGCAGCGGCTCGCCGCCGAACTGCGGGCCGGGCGTGAAGTAGGTGACGCCAAACGCGGCCAGCCGGTAGCCGGCCAGGCGCAGATACGGCAGGCGGTAGCCCTGGCTGCGCAGGATGATCCACCAGCGGCCGCTGAAGCTGAGCAGCACGAGCGCGTTGAGCGCTGCCAGCCCCAGCAACTCAGGCAGGGTGAGCTGGCGCGCAATCGCCCATGCCTCGTCCAAGGGCACGTTGCGCAACACCCATGCCAGCAGCAGTGGCGCAATGATCCAGGGCAACAAGGTGAGCAAACGGCGCTTGGTCAGCATGGGTGGTCTTTCAAGCACTCGGTGCGTCGCAGATTCCCGGCGGCGAAGCGGCGCCTCAGCCAAGCGGCCTGCTCGTTGGCCACAAAGCCGGACACCTCCGCGCGGCCCGCCGCCCCTCTTCCCGCTCTTTCCCGCCTTTTCGTTCTTGCCATCCTTTCCCTCCTCTCCATCCTTCCTGTCTTCCCTCTACCCTTCCAACCCGCATTTTCTGCTCAATTGCTGCTTTGTCGCGGCCGTCCCAGACGTTGCAAAAACAGCCGGTCCGACGGTCGCCACAGCGACAGAGCGCCCGAGCCGGTGTGCAGCAGCGTGATGGCGCTGGCCAGCAGCAAGCCGTTGGCCGCATTTAGCCCGCTGTTGGCGATGTTGGCGCCGGCCGGCACAAGCATCAGCAGCGCGCCCAGCCGCGCTTCGATGCCAAAGAGCAGGGACACCGCGGCGGCAGCGCCCAGCAGCAATACCAAGCTTGCACCGGTTGGCGCGGCGAGGATGCCCGGCCCCTGAAATTCGGTCGCCAAGCCGCCAGGCACAGCGGCTGCTGTTGTCGCCAGCCATGCCAGACTGATGACGGCCAGGCTGCGCAGCGCCACGGGCAACCGGCGGGTGAGCAGGCGGTGCCAGCGACCGAGGACGACAAGATAGGCGCTTGAGGCAGGATCGATGCGGCCGCTGACCACCAGCCAATCCCGGCCAAAGCTGGCCGCCAACGGCAGGGCAAACCAGATGGCAGCGAAGCGGGTCGCAGCCGGGTCGAGAACGGGCCAAAGCACCACTGCCACGAAGCTCATGAACAGCGCCGCCACGATCCGGCGGTGCACACTGGGCGGCAAGTCGTAGACCGGCAGGCCACGACGGCGACGCCAGATCAGCCCGCCGACGAACAGGTAGCGCGCCAGCCCCATCGTCAGCGCCCACACCGGCAACTGACCGTGGACCACGGCAAGGCTCACGGCCAGCAGCGCGCCCAGCGCATCCAGTTCCATGTCGAGTCGCTCACCCAGGACCGTGGAGCGGTTGGTCACGCGCGCCAGATAGCCATCGACAAAGTCGGTCAGGGCTGCAGCCGTGTAGACGAGCGCGGGCAACCAAGCCAGCGGGCCGATGGGCCGGGGAAACAGCAGGAAACCGGCCAGCAGGCCCAATAGCCAGCCGCGCAGCAGGGTAACGGCGTTGGCTGCGCCGAGGTCAGGGAACACCGCACTCTCGCCGCGGCGGTAGTTGTAGGCCAGGTTGTGGCGCAGCAGCCCCAAGCCCACGCTCAGCACCAAAGCTACCGGCACGGCCCAGCGCCACGCCGGATCGGCCAGGCCAAGATGAGCCAGCAGCGCCAAAGAGGCAGTGGCAGCCAGGACGTAGAGCATGGCCACCCTCCACCAACGCCGTCGCAGCGCGGCCAGGCCGCGCAAATCGGCAGGGTGCGAGGAGGTTTGTGCGAAGGGAGCCGAGGTCATGGGCAGCACACTGGTGGGCTAGACTAGAATTGTCCTTGCATCGAGCCGGCGTAGCCGGTCATCTCGACGTAGCCGTTGCCGACGACAGGCCGACCAGCGCGCGCGCCGGCAATGCGCACAGCGCCTTCCCAATAGGCGTAGGAGACGTTCAGCTCTTGGTCTGCCAGCCAGGGCGTCAGCGTCAGGTCGAGCTGCAGGCGGGGAACGGTGATCCGCCAGCGGCTGGGATAGGTGGCGCCGGTGCGCGGGCTGCGCCAGGTGTCCAACACCTCGATCTGGAAGTCGTCGCGGCCGAGGCGGGTCACCTGGCCCTGGGCGTCCACGAAGCTGCCCGCCGAGAAGGGATCGATGCTGCCGTCGGCCCGGCGAATGTGAAAGGCCTTCAGCTCTGTGCCGTCGTCCAGTTGCAGCGCAAACCAATCCCAGCCCACTTGATCAGGGGCCAGCGCACTGGTGCTGTACTCGTGGTCTTTCCAGCTCAGGCCGTCCACGGTGTAGGTCTTGTCGCCCACGGTGATCTGGCCGGTGGTGGCCAGGCGGGTGAGGCTGTAATAGTACGACGCGTTGCCGGGGTCGGGGCCTTTCTGGCTGTAGCCGCGGTCGCCTTGCAGGACGGGACCTTTGGTGTCGGTCAAGAGCAGATCGATGGCGACGTCGCCGGCTGCGGCCTGCACGCGTGTCACGCCGGGCTGGTCGGGCACGGCTGCTACCTGCCAATCCTCCAACCAGACGCGGTAGGGATCGGCCTGCGCGCCAGCAAGACCGGCCGCGCCGCGGCTGAAACGTTCAAAGGCTTGGAAGCGGCGGCCGGCCACGTCGGTCACGGCGAAGTGGCCCATGTAGATCTGCTCGGTGGCCCAGGTGGACTCGCGTTCGGCGCGCGCGGCCGGGGGCTGGGCGGCGCGGCGGAAGATGGTGAACTGGTAGCCGAAATGCCGGCCGTCGGCGTCCGTCAGGTTGCCGGTGTAGTACCACCACTCGGTCTGGTAGGCGTCGTGGGGGCCGTAGTCGGCGGGGAAGGTGAGCGGGACCGGCCCCTCGGCGCGCGCAAAGCCTTCGATCTCAGCCGCGGCGGCCACACCTTGTACCCGCGCCTGCACCTGCGGCTCGGGGGTGCGCGCTGCGATCAACACGACCATCGCAACTAGCACAAAGATCGCCGTTAGGAAGAACCATTTTTTAGGCATAGACTTTTGCTTTCAGGTAACTGCTCAGCCCGGTGAATGGAGCACCTGCACTTGCATCGCAGATGCAAGTGTTCACCGTCTGACAGCACGACACCTGCGCCTGCGCCGACAAAGCCTTAAGGAGCGAAGCGACTGGTGGGCCGCAGGCGAGGTGCAGGTGAGCGGCCACAGCCGCTGGCAACACGCTCCCCCAGGTCCTGAGGGGCCTTCGTACTGTCAGCCAGGGATTTCCAATCCTTGGATAGAGGCTGCCCGTGTTGGCGACGCGCAGCGGCTTTCACTTGCCGCCTGGGTTATACGGCGCATCTTCCCACGCCTTCAGGAACGCCTGCGCCTGCTGCGAGCTGTGCAAGAAGGCGAAGCGCGCCACCTGCCGACCGAGCTCGCGCAGCCGCTCGGCCAGCCGGGCGTCTTTGAGGTTGCCGTCGTCGTCGAACTGTTGACCAGCTTGGGCGATCGACACTTCTTCCGGCAACACCCAGGCGTGCAAGGCCCGGCCCACGGCGCGCAGGCTGGTCAGCGAGTTGACCGCGCCCATGCGGCCGCCGGCCACGCCCACCAGCCCGATCATCTTGCCCTCGAACTCGGCGAAGCCCATCAGGTCGAGGGCGTTTTTGAGGACGCCGCTGTAGCCGCCGTGGTATTCCGGCGTGCCCAACAGAATGCCATGCGCAGCCTGCACGTCGGCCTTCAGACGCTGGACGCCCTCCGGCAGGTCCTCATCGGCGCTATCGCCGTCGCAGAAGATCAGGTCGTAGGCTTGCAGGTCGATCAACTGGGTCTGGGCGCCCAGCTCAGCCGCGCCGGCCAGGGCCAGCTGCAGGGCCTTGCGCGTGTGGCTGTTGGCGCGCAGGCTACCACAAATAGCAACGATGCGAATGGGCGGCTTGGTTTTGTTTTGGGTTTGATTTGGCTCGGTCATGATGTAATGGCGTTACTCAAAGCGGATGGCCTCGGCGGTGGCCAGCTTGTTCATACGATAGGCCGGATAGATGCCCGCCAGCAGCGCAGCGACTACGGCCACGATCAACGCTTGCACGAACGGCGCCGGGTCCAGTTGGAGCTGCAAGGTCCAGCCGAAGCTGCGACGGTTGATGATATAGATCAGGATCAGCGACAGGGCCAGACCGGTGGGCATGGCCAGCAGGCCGGCCACCGCGCCCATCAAGCCCGTCTCCAGGGCGATTAGCCGCCAGAGCTGGCGGGCCGTGACACCCACGGCGCGCAGGATGCCCAGCTCGCGCTGCTTGTCCAAGATTAACGAGAGCAGGGCGCTGAGCACGCCGATGAAGGCGACGAGGGTGGTCAGGAGCTGTAGAGCGCCGGTGATGGCGAAGGTGCGGTCGAAGACGGCCAGCGCCTCGCTGCGCAGCGCGCGATTGGGGCGCACTTGCAGGCTTTGCACGGGGGCCAGGGCGTCTTGCAGCGCCGTCGCAGCTTGGTCGGGGTCGAGGCCCGCGGCCGGGTCGAGGCGCAGGGCCAGCGCCGTGATTGCCGGGTCCTGCCAGATTTGGCGATACAGCGTCAGGTCCATCAGCACCGTGCCTTGGCTGGAGGCGTAATCGTAGTACACGCCGACGACCGGAAACGTACGCGGGCCGTCGGGGGTGAACAGGGTGACCTGCGCGTTGCGTCGCGGCAGGTCGAGCCGGCTGGCAAACGGCTCCGACACGAGGACTGCGCCCTGTTGCATGGCGGCCCAGACCGCTTCCGGCGCTACGTCGACGCGCACGTATTGGCGTTCGTCGCCAACCGCGGGGTTGTCGACAGCAGCTAGCGCCACCGGGCCGTCGGGCGAGTCGACCGTCACCGCGCGCAGGGTGTCCACGCGTGCCACGCCGGGCCAGCGGCGGACGATCTCCTTGGCGGCCGGGTCGATGGTGGCCGTGTTGCTGGTGGCGGTGGCGCTGGGCGGCGAGATGTAGATGTCGCCCTGCACAGTGGCGGCCAGCCAGAGCTCGACCGTGTGACGGAAACTGCCGACCATCAGGCTGACGCCGATGGTCACCGAGACGGCGATCATCAGCGCGGCGATGGCAACCGCAGTGCGGCTCAAGGAGTTGACCACGCTGCGCGGCCCCAGTCGCCCGAGCACACCCCACAGACGGCCAAGCAGCGGCGCCGCGCCGCGCATGGCAGCGCTGGTGACCAGGGGCGTTTGCATGCCGATGCCGACGATGATGGCGAAGGTGCCGGCAAAGGCGGTGATCAGGCCGCGGCTGGGCAGGGCCAGCAGCACCAACCCCGCGGCCAGCAACGCCAGGCTGGCCAGCGCGGCCAGGCTCACGGCGCGCTGGGCCTTCGTTTCTAGGCCGGAGCGGGAGAGAGCCAGCCGGGGTGGCACCGTGGCGGCCTCCCAGGCCGGCGGCGCTGCCGTCAGCACCGTAGCCAGAATGCCCAGCAGCGCGCCCTTGATCAGGCTCTCGACCGGCACGGCGACCCCGCGCACGGTGACGACGAAGTAGAGGTCGTTAATCGTTTGGGTCACGGCGCGCACGGCGCCCTGGCCGAGCAGCACACCCAAGCCGAGCCCTAGGGCGGTGCCCAGCACGCCGACCACCAGCGCCTCACTGAGCACCAGGGCAAAGACCTCGCGCCGGGTGACGCCAAGACAGCGCAGGGTGCCGAAGAGGGGACGGCGCTGGACCACGGCAAAGGTCATGGTGTTGTAGATCAGGAAGAGACCCACGACCAGCGCCAGCAAGCTCAGCGCCGTCAGGTTGGTGCGAAAAGCGGCGGTCATCTGTTGCACGGCGCCGGCGCGCGCGGCCACGGCGATCAGGGCCGCGTCGGCAGGCAGCAGGCTTTGCAAGCGGGCCGCGGCAGCAGGATCGTCGTCGGGCAAGATGACGTCGATGCGATCCAGCCGGCCCTGGCGGCCGGTCAGCTCCTGCGCGGTTGCTATGTCGGCCAAGATCAGGCCATCGAGGGCGCGGCGGCTGAGGCTGTCGGACGGCTGAAGCAGACCGGCGAGAAACACGGGCCGCGCATAGCCGCCCACGTCGAGCGTGAACGGATCGCCGGGCTGCAGGCTGTAGCGCGCGGCGAGCTCCTGGGCCAAAAGCACGGCGCCGGGCCGGGTGAGGAACGTTGTCAGCTCGGCCAGCGGCACACCCTGTCGGTCGGCGAGGTAGCTGCGGAACGGCGCTTCGGCAAAGGGGTCCGCGCCGAGCAAGGTCAGAGGACGGTTGCCCAGTTGTGGCGAGGTGACCGTCTCGCTGATCACCGGCGCCAGCGGCACGCCGGCCGTGACCACACCTTGTCGCCGCAAGTCTGCGTATAAGGCCTCAGGCACACCTTGCGGGCCGGCGACAATCTGATGCGTGGCGCGGCCGGCCACTGCTTCCGTGCTGAGATCGAAGGCTTGGCGGGCGCTAGCGTTGGCGAGGTCGATGGCAACAACAACGGCGACGCCGAGCATGATGCCCACGACCATCAAGACGCTTTGCCAGGGGTGACGCGTCAGGTAGCGCCAGCCGACGTTGAGCAAAGTGCGGGAGGGCATAGCACTCACACCAGCTTTCCATCGCGCAGGTGCAGCACGCGATCGGCGCGGCGAGCGGTTTCGAGGCTGTGCGTGACCATCAGGATGTTCTTGCCGGCCTGCCGCGTCAAGCGGTCGAGCAGGTCGAGGATATGTTGGCCGGTAGCCTCGTCCAGGTTGCCGGTGGGCTCGTCGGCCAAGACCAGGATGGGATCATGCACCAGGGCGCGCGCCAAGGCCACGCGTTGTTGCTCGCCGCCGGACAGCCGGTCGGGAAAAGTGGCGCGGCGATCGAGCAGGCCAACCTCATCCAGCAGAGCTTCGGCGTGACGGCGCATGTCGACCCCGTTGACGCCGTTCAGCTCCAGGGGCAGGATGACGTTTTCCCACACGGTCAGGGTGGGGATCAGGTTGAAGAACTGGAAGACAAAGCCGATGTTGCGGCGACGAAAGAGGGTGCGCTGGCGGTCGTCCAGTGCGGTCAGCTCCTGGCCGTCGAGCCAGATGCGGCCGCTGTCGGCGCGGTCGATGCCGCTGATCAAGTTGAGCAAGGTGCTCTTGCCGCTGCCGCTGCGGCCGAGGATGGCGACGAACTCGCCAGGCGCAAAGGCAGCGTCGGCGTTTTGTAACACGACGCGCGTCTGGGGGCCCTCGCGGTAGCTTTTGGAGAGACTCTCAAAGCGTAGAAAGCTATGGTCGGCGCCGGCAGGGCCGCTGGTGGGCGCCTCCAGGCGCATGGGCCAGCTGTGGCTATTGACAGGGCCGACGACTTCGGCCGGCCATGGGGATAGGTTGCGTGTGTTTGTCATGGTAGCTCGACAGTGACTACTTAGCCTGAGGCGCAGGGCCCTTGAATTGGAGTTTGCCGTTCTGACTGCCAAGCCTGGGGCAGGGTCAATCGCTTGCGGGCACCCGACGCCGGAGTTAGGAACCATCTTTTTCTTCGTAACTATTCAGCCATAGGTGCCGGGCATTTGGATTCTGGTTTGCAAACGTGTCTGCGAAGCCAACCTAGGTCGCAAATCGCCTACAAATGCCCGGCACCTGAGCAGTTATCTGGCCATTGTGAATAGACGGTGGCTGTACGGTAAAAAAGCACAGCCGGCACGTGAGGCGCCGATCGCAGAGGTATCCGCAGACCCAACACAGGCCGGCGAGTCGGTCGCAAGTGCCCGGCACCTGACTGAACGACTATAACGCAACTATACTCGCTCGCAACATTCTGCGCAAGTTGTGCGAAACCTCGCACTGATCTCTGCGACGATGTCGACAGCAGCGTGAGGCTGGGCCAGAGAGAGCGCGCGCCGCGCCATGCGCGCCAAGCCGTCGCGTTCTGGCCCTAGCCAGCGACTCACCAGCGCCGCGGCTTCGTGCGGATCAGGCACATAACGCCCCACACCCTGGGCTTCGACGAAAGCGACATTGCCCGTCTCCTGGCCATCGATGTATTTGTAAAGCACGAGCGGCAGTCCACTGGCCATGGCCTCGGCGATCGTTCCCGGCCCTGCCTTGCTGACCAGGCAGTCGCTGGCTGCCATCCACTCAGCCATGTTGTCCACAAAACCGCAGATGCGAGTGGGTACGGGCCACGCCAGGGCCGCAAGCTCAGCCTGCAAGCGGCGATTGCGGCCGCAGATCACCACCAGTTGGCCGGCGCCCTCGGTTGCCAGCCGAGCGGCAAGGCTCTCGGCCAGAGCCCGCAGCGGCCCCATGCCCTCGCCGCCGCCCAGCAGTAACACGGTTGGCAGCGCGGGCTCCAAGCCCAGCGTGCGGCGCAACGTCTCCTGCGGCGGAGCAGGCCGGGCAAAGGCCGAGCGAATCGGCAACCCCACGACGCGCACCTGCTCTGGCCCCAGCCCAGCCTGTTGCGCCTGCTCGCGCGCAGCCTCGGTCGGCACGAAACACAGGTCTACTGCCGGGCAGAACCAGGTGGGGTGGATGCTGCCTAGGTCGGTGACTACAGTGAACCAAGGCAGGTGTAACCTATGGCGCGCCAAGATGCGCAAGGGCACTTCTTGCAAGAGCGGATGCACCGAGATGATCAGGTGCGGTCGATAGGTGTGCAGCGCCCGCAGCACCTGTCCATCAACCCAGGCTGCCACGGCGCGCAGCAGCGTGTGCGTAAAAGAGCGACGCTCACCCAGGCGATAGGCGCCGGCAAAGAACCACGGGATGTCGTCGGTGAGAAAGCGGTAGGTCTTGGGCACCTGGTTGAGCGGCCACGGCGCGTAGTGCCGCCACAGATCGATGATCTCGACTGCGTAGGCGTTGCCGTAGCGCATGGCAAACGCCTCGCGCAGCGCTTCGGCGCTGGCGCGGTGTCCCCCGCCCGTGTCGCTCATCAAGATCAAGACTCGCGTGCTCATGGAAAGACGGCCAGACGGCCGGCGCTGCACGCAGGCCGCTACAGCCAGCGCCGTCGGCGGAAGAAGATCAGCATCAAGGCAATGATGAGCACCGTCACTAGCCAAAACAGGGGATAGCTCCAGCGCCAACCCAGCTCGGGAAAGTACTGGAAGTTCATCCCGTACACGCCGGCCAAGAAGGTGAGGGGGATGAAGATCGTCGAAAAGATCGTCAGCACCTTCATGATCTCATTCATGCGATTGCTGACGCCCGACAGGTAGATATCCAACATGCCGGCGAGCAGATCACGGATGCTCTCCACGGCGTCGATGATCTGAACGGTGTGGTCGTAGACATCGCGCAAGTACACCAGCGTGCCCGGCCGGATCAGCGGCGACTCGATGCGCTGCAAGGCGCCGATCACCTCGCGCAACGGCCAAACGGCGCGGCGCAATGCGATCATCTCGCGCTTGAGCCGATAGATCGTCTGCAAGGTATCCGGTACAGGATTGGTGGCCAGCTCCTCTTCCAAGTCAACGATGTCTTCGCCGGCCTGTTCGAGAATGTTGAAATACTTGTCGACAATGGCGTCGATCAAGGCATAAGCCAGGTAGTCAGGCCCCGACTTGCGCAAGCGACCCGAACCGCTGCGCAACCGCGTCCGCACCAGGTCGAACACGTCGCCGGGATCCTCCTCGAACGAGAGCAGATAATCGGCTCCCAAGACCAGCGCTACCTGTTCCGGCTGCACCCGCCGCTGCGTCTGGTCGTAGTCCAGCATCTTCAAGACGATGAACAAGTAGCCGTCGTAGTCCTCTAGCTTAGGCCGCTGTTGCGTGTTGACCAGGTCTTCCAACAGCAAGGGGTGCAAGTCTAACTGGCGGCCGATCTGCTCGATCACTTCCACCTGATGGACACCGTCTACGTTCAGCCAGGTAATCGATGGTTGAAGGAGGAAAGGGAAGACCTCGGCCACCGACGTGGTCTGAAATTCCTCGTAGCGCTGTTCATCGTATTCGATGACGGTCAACGTGACCGGTCCCGCCTCTGGCTTGTCACCGACATAAGCGAGGGTGCCGGGCGGCAGGCCAGCCTTGCTGGAACGTCGACGCAGCGTGCCCGGAAGGCGCAGAGATGCCATAGCTGTTCCTCTAGAACAAGGGTTGACCAGGAGTGTTCGGACCGATCTTGAGATAGCGGAGCGCTGCAGCGCTGATCTGCTGCACGAGGGGTTGCGGGTCAACGCCGTTGAGAGGCACCTGGCCACCAGCCATCGAACCGTGACCGCCGGCGATGCCCAGGTCGCCAACGATGGCGCGCACGAACTGGCCGGCGCCGCCTTTGCGACTGCGAGTGCGCGCCGCTAGGTTCAAGCTGTCATTGTAGACGCCCATGCACAAGACCCACTGAATGCCCTCTAGACGCAGCAATTGATCGGCGATCTCCGCCGCCAGGTCTGGGTAGCCCATCGGCCCCAAGTAGGAAAGCACAAAGGTACCGTACACGCGCGCAGCCTGGAACGCCGTCACAAAGCTCTTGAAATAGCCGGTGGGCACCTGTGCGCGCTCGATCTCGATCAAGGCGTCGATGTCGACCAGCGGCTGCAAGAAGTAGTACGCGTCCACGTCGGCCTTGCCGGCGCCGCGCGCCAACCCCATGGTATCGGTCTTGATGCCGTAGAAGAGGGCCGTTGCCAGCGACTTGGGCATGTCGGCGTCCACAGCGCGCAGGTATTCGGTGAGGATGGTCGAGGTCGATCCCGCGTCTGGCCGCACATCGTGGAAAACCGCCTGGGCAGTCTCCTCGCGCCAGACATGGTGGTCCAGCACAATCGACAGCCCTTGGCCCTGGCGCAGCGGGTTGTTGCCGGCGCCCGGTTGGCTGTCGACTAACGCGATGTGGCTTGAGAGCTTCCAGTCGGCCTTGCCAAGCTGCTTGAGCGGCCGTCCCAGATAGTTCACCAGCGCCTTGTTTTCCGCACGGCCGATGATCCCATTGTAGGCGATGACGGCGCTCAGACCGGCCTGCTGCCCCAGCAGGTGGCGCAAGGCCACTGCACTGGCAATGGCGTCCGGATCGGGGTCATTGTGCGGCAAGATCAGGATGCGCTGCGCCCCCTGCACGGCGTCTAGCAAACGGCCGACCAATTGTTGTGACATGGCGACTACTCAGCCAAAGGGGCCAGGCGTCGACAAGGCGGGCTCAAGAGGCCTTTGGCGTGCAAGCCCCACGCATCACAGGGTGGTCTCACTTGGCCCTGCGCTGCTCTCGGCTTCCTCTTCGGCAGTCTCGGCTGCCTTGGCGATTTTGGGCCGCCGGCCATAGACTGCCGTCAGCTCGAGCAAGCGCTCTTGCAGAGCAGGCGTTAGGGCGCCCGGCCAATAGCGCCACTGCCAGTTGCCGCTGGGCCGGCTGGGCACGTTCATGCGCGCCCAACTGCCCTGGCTGAGCAGGTCTTGCATGGTCGCAACGGCCAGCGTGGCCACTGAGCTCCACGCCAGGCGGATGAAGTCCCACGCGATGTCGCTTGGATCGGTTTTGCCCAGGTATTTCAAGGCGTACACACGCTCGGCGGGCTGGGACGACTCGGTGAACCAGCCGACCACGGTATCGTTGTCGTGGGTGCCGGGGTAGACGATGCAATCAGGTGTGAAGTTGTGCGGCAAAAACGTGCTGTCTGGCCCTTCCATGAAGCCAAACTGTAGAACCTTCATGCTGGGGAAGCCGAACTCGGCCATCAACGCGTCGACCCCCAACCGCGCCTCGCGCGTGAAGTCGCCCAAGTCCTCGGCAATGATCAACACCTCGCCCAGCTCGGCCATGACAGCGTCGAACAAAGCCGCGCCCGGCCCCAACACCCAGCGGCCGTTGACGGCGGTCTTTTCGGTGGCAGGGACCTCCCAGTAGTTGTAGAAACCACGGAAGTGATCGACGCGAATGATGTCTACGAGGGCCAAAGTGGCACGAAAACGCTCGATCCACCAAGCGTAGCCGTTTTGGGCCATCTCGGGCCAGCGATAGAGCGGATTGCCCCAGAGCTGACCGGTCGTGCTGAAGTAGTCCGGCGGCACGCCTGCCACCACCGTCGGCAATCCTTCTTCATCGAAGTAGAATACGTCGGGGTTGGCCCAAGCGTCGGCGCTGTCGTAAGCAACAAAGATCGGGATATCGCCGATGATGCGGATGCCGTGCGCGTTGGCATAGTCTTTTAGCTCTTGCCACTGGCGGAAGAACTGCCATTGCAGATACTTGTGGATCTGGATCGGCTCGGCCAGCTCGCGGCGCCAAAACGCCAGAGCCTCTGGCCGGCGCGTGCGAATGTCCAGCTCCCATGTGCTCCAGGCTGCACCGCCGTGCGCGTCTTTGAGCGCCATGAACAAGGCGTAGTCATCCAGCCAACTGGCCTTTTCAGCACAAAAGGCTGCGAAAGCGGCGCGCAGCTCAGCGCTGGCTTGTTCGCTGAAACGATAGAACGAGCGCTTGAGCAGGGGAATTTTCCAGTTGATCACCCAGCCGTAGTCGACACGCTCTTGCGGAAACGGCGGCAGGTCGGCAAAGTCGGCCCAGCTCAATAGGTCGTCGGCGATCAACTTCTCCGGGTCGATGAGCAACGGGTTACCGGCAAAGGCTGAAAAGCACTGATAGGGCGAGTCGCCATACCCTGTGGGCCCCAAGGGCAGCACTTGCCACAGCGTTTGGCCGGCGCCGGCCAGAAAATCGACGAACCGATAGGCTGCATCTCCCAAATCGCCGATGCCATAGCGGCCCGGGAAGGAGGTTGGATGGAGCAACACACCAGCGGAACGAGTGAATGCCATAGGTCTGTGCCTTCTTTATCTGATTGCAGTGACTATTCAGGTGCCGGGCACTTGCGACCGGTTTACAGTTTGAGCCGGCTCTGCAGACGGCCTGGCCAGCGCAGCCTTAAGTGCCCGGTACCCAGGGCTGAATAGTTGCCGATTGCAAATAGCTGCTCGGACTGGCCTGGGTGCAGCCACCGAACCCGCCATTTCTGTCCAGGGTTGTGCGCCAAACGCTTGGGCGTCTGCTTTGATCCGCTCGACGCGCAGTGGGTCAACGCGACGGCGGCGCGTTTTTTTTCGGCCCGCCAAACGCTTCGCTTGCGACAAACAGGCCGATTATAGCATGCGTTGGTCAGGGGGGTCAACTTGCACTCTGCGCAGGGTGTGTTTCACTGCGAGGGCAAACGCTTCGGATCTCTCGAAGCGTGACTGTCACGAGGGTTTCGCGCTCCAAAGCGGAAATGCACCCTTTGCGCACACAGCCACGGCGGTTGGCAAAGCGCACAAGTCGTTGTATCATAGCAAGGACAGCTGCTGTTCGAGGGCACGAGACCGGAACAGCCGCATCCGGCGATTTATGCTGTGGCAACTATTCAGCCCTGGGTGCCGGGCACTTAAGGCTGCGCTGGCCTGGGCGTCTACAGAGCCGGCTCAAGCTGCACACCGGTCGCAAGTGCCCGGCACCTGAATAGTCACATGCTGTGAGCCAATCCCAGCGGATGGAGGTCATCGTGAACACAGACGGCCTGGCAG
>DAOUBX010000169.1:0-37249 GCA_034432445.1 Anaerolineales bacterium | reverse complement strand
CTAGGTGCCGGGCACTTAAGGCTGCGCTGGCCAGGGCGTCTGCAGAGCCGGCTCAAGCTGGAAACCGGTCGCAAGTGCCCGGCACCTGAATAGTTATCCTACGGCAACCAAATCCAGCCACCGCGGCACGCGGCGTGCTGTGGTTTAGCCTGCAGTTGGGGCATCAGCCTGCTGGCGCAGGAGCTGTGGTGAGCGCGCCGAAGTCCAGGGCCGCTTCTCTGGCAGGGGGATGGGCAAAAGTCTTAGGCAGGGTGAAGTGAAATTCGCTGCCCGGCGACCGCGCTTCGGTCGTTGCGCCGTTGCCGCTGCTCGTGGCTGTTTCCCATTGCGCATCTTCGATCCAGATGCGGCCGCCGTGCTGGGTCACGATGTGTTTACAGATCGTCAGTCCTAGCCCGGTGCCTTTGTACCGGCGCCGCACGCCGCTATCGACTTGATAGAAGCGGTCGAACACCCGCTCGCGCTCCCCCGGCGGCACGCCGATTCCTGTGTCGGCCACGGCGATCTCGACGAAGTCTCCACGATCCCAGCCCATCAGCCGCACCCGACCCCCGTGGGGGGTGAACTTGATGGCGTTTTCCACCAGGTTGGTCAGCACCTGTTCCACGCGCATGGCGTCCACCTCGATGGGCGGCAAGTTCGGCGGCAACGCCATTTCTAGCGCCAGCTGGTGGTCGGCGGCCAGGGGCGACAGCTTGGTCATGACCGTCTCGGCTAGCTCCACAGGCGACACCCACACCGGCCGCAGCCGCACTTGGCCCGACTCCAGCCGGCTGAACTCCAAGAGGTCCTCGATCAGCCGCTGCAGGTGACCGGTCTGTTCCTGCACCGTGCCGAGGAAATCGCGCTGCAGGTCGGTGATCGGCCCGGTCTTGCCCATCAGGATGATCTCCACGAAGCCCTTGATGGAGTGCAGGGGGGTCTTGAGCTCGTGCGACACCACCGAAAGGAAGTTGGACTTCATGCGCTCCAACTCCTTCTGCGCCGTGATGTCGCGCAGCACGGCCACGACGCCGCCCACTGCCAGCGCGTCCCCAGCATCGCCTGCGCGGTAGAGGGGAGCCGCCAGGGCCTGGAAGGTGCGTGGCTGGCCGTCGCTGCTCAGGCCTGCCGTGGCGATGGGCAGCTCACGCATTTGCACGGCGCCGGCTGCTGCCGTTTCTTCGAGTAGGGCGACCAGCTCATCAGCCGGCAGCACGGTGCGCAGGGGGGCGCCTACGGCCGCAGGAGTCAATCCCAGGATGCGGCCGGCCACGGGGTTGACCAGCGCAAGCCCACCCGTTGCGTCGGTCACGAGGACGGCGTCGCCAATGCCTGCCAGCACCGCCTCCAGCTCGCGGCTCTTGTCGGCCACCTCGTCGTACAGGCGCGCGTTTTCTATTGCCGTGGCTGCGAAGTAGGCGAAGCTCTCGATCAAGCTGCGCCGCCGTTGTTCGCCGGCCTCCTGGACGCGCCATCCCACCAAAACCACGCCGATCGGTCGGCCACGCGTGACCAGGGGGGTCACCTCTATCCCATCGCACTGCCAGGCATTGACCAGCGGCAACAGGGGCGCTGGAACGGCGCCGTAGGGCAGCACCTGACTGCGGCCGGCGCGCAACGCCTGTTGTAGAGCATCATCATCGGCGAGGCGCAAGCTACGCGGCAGAGAGGCGGCCAGGTCGTCGCTTGCGGCCAAGCGCAACAGCAGATGGCGCTCGATGTCCAGCAGGGCGACGGCGCAGCGATCCGAGTCGACCAGGGTGCGCAGGCGCTCCACGATGATCTGCAAGGTTTCGTTGAGGTAGAGGGTGGCCGAGAGGGCCTTGGCCACCTCTTGCAGCGAACGCAGCTCCAGCACGCGGTCGCCTAGGTCGGTTGCCGTGCGTTGCAAGGTCTGGGTCTGCGCGGCCAGATCGCGCGTGCGAGCGGCCAGGTCGCTGCGCAGCCGATCCACCTCGCGCAGCCGGTTGGCCATGGTCCAGGTGACCACGGTGATGCCGAGCACCAAGCCTAGCAGCAGTAGATAGCGCGTCAGAAAGAGCGGGTCGGCCAGAAAGGCGACACCGGCGCGGCCATGCGCCCACCACAGCGCCAGGACATACAACGGCCCAAAGGCAAAGGGTAGCCACACCACGCCCCCAACGTCGGGCACGTACAACAGCGACTTGAGCGCCAGCAGCAGGTAGAGCAGGTAAAGCGGCGACGCCAGCCCGCCGCTTGTGGCAATCAGGGCTGTGACGTAGGCAATGTCGATCAGTTGCGAAAACCAGAAGGGCAGCGCCGCGCGGCGCGCGTTGTCGCCAGGCGCGCGCCGCGTGAGCACGATCACCGTCATGGCAACCGTCACCAGAGCGTAGGCGCCGACGACGACACCCTGGCCAGCCTCCGGCTGCAACCAAAGCGAGACCGCGCCGGCTGCCAGCAAAAGCCACTTGGCGGCCAGGCCGTAGCGCTGTTCGTTGATCAACACGCGAGCGATGTTGGCGTTCATCGTGGCTTGGGCGTCTCGGACGGCGCAGGCGGGGCAGGTGTGGTGGGCGCCGGCGGCGGTGTAGCGGTCGGCGGGCTCTGGCCGTCGCCGCTATCGGGCGTGGGTGACGGTTGAGGTGGTTGGTCAGACGATGACGGCGTTGCTGTAGGCGTGGCCGCGGAAGGCGCCGGCTGGGTGGGTGTTGCAGTGGGCGGAGGCGTCGGCGTGGGCGTTGGCGGGATAGTCGGCGTCGCCGTGGGCGTCGGTGTGGCGCTGGGGGTCGGGCTGGGCGTATGCGTAGCCGTAGGCGTGGTTGTTGGCGTGGCAGTCGGCGTTGGCGTCGCCGTTGCCGTGGGTGTTGGTGTGGCGGTGGGCGTTGCTGTAGGCTGGAGCGGCTCGACCAATTGCGCCCACAAGCCATCGTTGCCGGTGAGCAGCAGTTGGCTGCGCGTGGCCGGGTTCAACGCCAGCCCCAACCCAGCGTTCAAGCCGGCCTCCAGTTGGCGCCAACTCAGGCCGGCGTCATCAGTGCGCAACAGATGCCCCGCGGCATCGATGGCGTAGGCGGTTTCACCTACCAGGGGATCGACAGCCAGGCGCTGAATAAGCCCCTCTGCGCCGGGCGCGCTCGCCACCTGCCAGGTGGCGCCGCCGTCAACCGTGCGATAGACCAGCGCCCGACCGCCGGCGTAGACTAGGCCGCTGCGATCGCGCGCGGTTGCCAGGGCGCTGATTTCGGCTAAGGGGGGCAGGTCGGCGGCGCGCACCCAGCCACCAAGCTCGGTCAGGCGACCGGTTTGAGCCGCGTCCAGGCTCAGATGCCAGAGGCCTACGCCGTTGCTGGCAAACAGATCGTGCGCATCCCCCGCTGCCACAGCTAACAACAGAGGGGCGTTGCCCTGCAAGTCATCCGGCAAGGCCATGGACGACCACTCACCGCCGTCGAGGCCGCGCTGCCAAAGCTCCTCTTCTCCCGCCACAAGCAGCATCGCCGGCTCAGTGGGTGTCACTACCAGACTGCGCACAGCGGTGCCTGGCCAGGCCAGCGTCTGCCAACTGGCGCCGCCGTCACGGCTCTGCACCAGCCGCGCAGCGCCGTCGGGCGCGGCTACTGCCGCCAGGACATGCCAGGGGTCGCCCGGCCGGGCCGACCAGCCCAGCAAGGTCACAGCTCCCCAAACGGTACGCGGCAAACCTTCGTCGGCGCGGACAAAGGTCGCGCCGCCGTCGATGCTGCGCAACAAGCCGGTGCTGGTCTGCACATACAGCACAGCGCCCGCCTCGCTGGCTTCGGCCTGGATGCGCTGCACTTGCTGGCTGCGCAGACCGAGCGGCTGGCGTACACCGGCCTGGGAAATAGCCCAGGGTAGACCGAGCAAAGGCGCGAGGAACAACAAGGATGCCAAGGTGAGCTGGCGCCAACGACGCCAAAACGGCAACGGGGAGGGTTCCATGGCGGTTCTTGCCTGTCCGTGGCTCGCTGTCAGCGCGGTCGTTCGGTTGGGGTCGCTGTGGCCGCCGGCGGCTCCGTCGGCTGCTGCTCGGCCGGCGGTGGGGCGATCAGGGCTGGCGCCGTTGGTGTAACGGTAGGCGTGTGCGTAGCAGTCGGCGCGGCGGTCGCCGTGGGAGCCGGCCGCGTGGGCGCCAGACCTACCGGCAGCAGGGCAATGTCGAGGCCCGGCGGCAGAGTCACCAGACGGGCAGCGACCCAGCCGGGGCGCTCGTTGGCGCAACAAACCACCAACCAATCCCCCGCTTCGTTGCGGCCCACCAGCGCTAGGCGATCACCGCTGGCGGCCTGGCCAACCAGAGGATAGTCCGTGCCGGGGCCCAGGCGAATGTTGAGAGTGGGCGCTGTCACTTCGACATAGGGGGTGGGTTGCACGAACGTCGTCGCCGTGGACGCAGCGTTGCCGGCCGTGGGCGTGATCAGGGCGGCCAAGGCTTGCAGGCCAGCTTCGGCGGCCGAGCGGTCGAGGCCGGTCTGCGGCGGCAGGGCCAACGCCTGTTCGTAGGCGCGCTGCGCCTGGGCCAGTTGGCCCTGGCTGCGGGCTTCGTCCCCGCGGCGCACCAACAGTTGATACAACTGCTCGCCAGCGCGGCCTTCCGCATAGTCTGGCCGTTGGCGCAGGATACCACCCAGCAGACTCTGCGCCTGGTCCCAGTCTTGACGCTCCAACGCCTGGCGAGCGTTCAAGTATTGGTTGGCGAGCTGGCTCTCCTCGACCGCTTGCACGTTGCGCGGACGCAGGGCGAGGGCCTGGCCAAAGCGGTCCAGCGCTTGGCGGATGGTCTCGACGTCAGCGTCCTCCGCGGCCAGCAGCCGGTTGCCCTCGCGCAGATACAGGATGAACAACAGCTCGCGGACGGCGTCGCGCTGGTAGGTGGAGTCCATGTTGGCCAGGCGCTCCAACGCGTCGATGGCCTCTGTCCAGCGCCCGGCGTCATAGGCTGCCACGCCGGCGTCGAAGAGCGCTGCGGCCTGACGCTGCTGTTCGACGTAACGCAGGCGTTCGTTGACATCGCCGCGACTCGGCTCAACAGCCAGCACAGCGCGCAATTGCACTTCTGCGGCAGCCCAATCGCCGGCGGCGATAGCCTCTTGCGCGGCTTTCCAGGCTTGGGCCGCAGCCGCCAGTTGCTCGGCGCGCGTCAGACCGGCCTGCGCGACCGGGTCGTTCGGCGCCAGACGGACCAGCTCGGCAAAGGCTTGGCGCGCGGCGACGTAATCGCCGACGGCCAGGCTGGCCTGGCCGCGGTTGTACAGGGCTTCTCGCTGCCGGGCAGTACCTAGTTCTGGGCCGGGCAGGCGCAGCAAGCCCTGCCGATTGGCCAAGACCCCGACAGCAATGACCACCAAGGCCAACGCTGCCAGGGCCACCGCACGGGTTCCCGATCGCCGGCGGTGCGCCACCGGCGGCTCGGCCTCAGGCCCTGCAGGGCCAGGCGCGGCGCCCACGCTCTCCAGTTGCAAAAACCAGCTTATTTCGTCGATGAGCGCGTCCAAGCCGGGCCAGTTCGGCTGCAGGGCTTTAAGTTGTCGGAACTGCTCCAGGGCCGCGCGCCACTCGCGTCGCTGGTAATAGGTCATCCCTTGGTCGTAGAGGGCTTCAGGCGTAACCGACTCGCTCATCGTGGTGGGTCTTCAGCGGTCAGGCGTGCAGCGTCCGACGGCAGGGGCGTCATCATGGTACTTGCGGGCGCGCCCAGTGGGTAGCACACGGTGGGCGTTTCCGGCGGCGCGGCGGCGCGCGAGGCTACCAACGGCAGGAATACCTTGCGCCGCTCACCACCCAGACGGATGGCGTAGACGTCGGTCCAGGTGTTGAAACGCGCGTCGATGCGGTTGTGCGTCGAGAGTTCCACGCGCACGGTCTGGCCGGCATAGGCGCTCATGTCGAAGACCGCGATCTGCCAACCCAGGTCACGCAAGGGAATAGGCGGATTGGGACCGCTGAAATCGGGTGGTGTGCGGTTGCCGGTGCGCAACAGCAGTTGGCCGGCGCCGCTGCCTTCTGGTGTGACGGTCACATCGAAGGTGTCGGCCCATAGGAAGCTGGCGGTGGGGTCGCAAAGCCGGATCAGGCTGGGCGCCGTGGTTGAGATGACGTCGTAGGACTGCACACGGTACCAAACGCTCAGTTGCGGTCGCGGCAGTTCGGTCAGCGGTGGGATGCGAATGGTTTGCGCAATGCTCGACTGCGTGTCGGTGCAAGCCGGGGTGGGTAGATTGCCGGGTCGGCTGCACGCCTCCCAGCCCTGCCAGCCAAGGCGTCCGACAGGCACGGTGGCGCCGGACATCAGCCGGTTGTCGAGCACGATGCTCATTCCCAAGTCGGGTTGCGTCTGCCAGCCGTCGAAGTTGTTGGTGGCAAAGTAGCCGTTTTCGATGGCGTCGACGAAGACGCGGTTGCGTTCGGCGCCGGTCGACCAGGCGGAGTGGTTGCCGGCCAGATCAACGGCTTGCACGCGGAAGGTGTAGGATTGGCCGCGTTGGCCGGGGAAGACCGCCTGCGTCAGAGGGGTCTCGTTGAGCCAGGGTTCCCAGAGGCCAGACGCGCCGCGGCGCACCTGCACGTTGTAGACGGCAACCCCAGAACTGCCCGGCGTGTAGCCCTCGATGGCCTGAGACGCGTCGGTCGGCCCGGCCTCTGTGGCGATGACGGCCAGCGGGCCATCGTCGCCGTCCCAGCGCACACCGAAGAGCGGCGTTGCGCTGTAGATCGGCAGCGCGCTGAGATGCGCCGTGGGTTCTTGGCTGTCGATTTTGATGATCTGTCGTTTGGGGGGCGTTTCGACGTTACCTGCGCGGTCGACGCTGTAGAATGTCAGCGTGTGCAAGCCATCGCCTTCTACAAACAGCCAACCGGCGGTGGAAGGCGGTTGGTCGTCCAACTGCCAGACCGTTTGGGCGACGCCGGACAGGTCGTCTACGACGTCGAAGGAGACGCCAACGCCGCTGCGAAACCAACCGGCGGCATTGGGCTGCGAGCTGAGGCGCAAGAGGGTGAGGGGGGGTGTGGCATCATAGCGCAGCGCGGCGGCCAAATGCGCCGGGCTCCCCACGTTGCCTGCGCGATCCTCCAGCCAGAGGTACAGATCATGGGCGCCTTCGCCGGGAGCGGTCAGGACCTGCGCTGCGTCGGCGGCTATGGCCTGGCCGTCGGTGGGGTTGAGCGGCGGCGTCAAGCTGAAATAGGCCTTGGCAATGCCCGACACGTCTAGCGGGTTGCGCCAGGTCACTGTGAACTGATCGGTGTTGCTCCACTGCGCCGGTTCGACAGCGAGCGTCAAGGGAGCGCCCGGCGCGTCGGGGTCGATGCGCACCGTGTGCATGAAGGGGCCGCCGATTGTGCCGGCTATGTCCTCGCCGTAGTAGTCGAGCACGTGTTTGCCCGGTCGTGTCAGTGCCGGCAGACTGACTGCGGGCTCGTTGCGCTGTTGCCAGGGGCTGCCGTCGAGCCGGTAACGCAGGAAGCGCGGGCCGCTGCCGGTATCGCTGATGGTTAGGGTGAGGGTGACCGGGCTGGTAAACCAACCATCGTTGCCCGGGACACCGCGGGCTTCAACCGCCAGCTGCGGCGCCGTGGCGTCATGGCGCAACACTCCCACCATGCGGGCGCTGTCGCGGCGGGCGTTGCCCGCGCCGTCAACCAGCCAGAGCCACACAGGCCACTCGCCTTCGGCAGGAGCGGCCAGCCCCAGCAGCTCAGCAACCGGCGCAAAGGGAAAGGGCAGGCGGTAAAAGGCGCCGTCGCCGGCCCTGGGCGGCGTTGCGCCAAGGTGGACATATGCGCCGACAACGCCGGAGAAGTCAGCTGGGTTCTGCCAACGTAGGGCAAAGCTGTTGTCGGCTGACCAACCTTGCGGCTCGACGGCGGCTGTAAGCGGCGTTGTAGGCGCGTTGGCGTCCACGGTGATGGCCAGGCTGCGGCTGATCTCCACGTTGCCGGCCACGTCCACGCTGTAATAATCGATGGTGTATCGACCATCCTGCGCGATCTGCTGCGTGGTGCGCGCTTGCCATGGCCCCTTGCCGACGCGCAGCCAGGTGACGCTCACGCCGGACACCGGGTCGATCGGCGTAAGCCTAACAGTAACCGGAGCTGTGTAATAGCCGGAGGCGGCCATGGGGGGCGTGACGGCTGCCGTGGTGTTCGGCGCGGCGCTGTCCAGCGGCAGAGACAGCTGGAGCTGCGCCGAAGCATTGCCCGCTTGGTCCAAGCCAAAAGCTTGGACGGTGTGCTCGCCATCCTCGGCAATCACGACGCGTGTGTCGGTGGAGGGCGACCCGTTGTCGAGTCGCCAGCTAATGCGATCCGGTCCTGAGACCGCGTCTGTCAAGCTGAAGGTGATGGTGAGGGGGGCCGTGTACCACCCGGCCGCGCTTGGTGTCATCCGGCTGACAACGGAATAGCCCAGGAGCGGCGGCGTGGCGTCGAGCGGGATGACGCGGGTCGTCGGCTGCATGCTGTTGCCGGCCACATCGGTGGCAGTAACCACCAGGCTGTGTACCAAGTCGTCGTTGATAACCAGGGTTGTGGCGTTTCCAGTTCTGGCGCCATCCAGCACCCAGCCCCAGGCATCTATGCCGCTCAGGGCGTCTTGCGGGGTGAAGTTGACCGTGACAGGACTGGTGTACCAGCCGTTGTTGCCCTGAGTGCCGTTGGGCGCAACGTCAACCGTGGGCGCGGTGGCGTCGTAGCGAAACGCATCAGGGTCGATGTTGCGCGTGCGGTGATCGACGTTGCCCGCGCCATCGACCAGCCATAAGTAAATGGTGTGCTTGCCTTCGTAGGGTACCTGCAAATCCGTCAACACATTGCCGGTGGCAACGAACGTGCCATCGGTCGGCCCCACCGGCTCGCGATCCAGTCGGTAGTAGACGCCAGCAATGCCGGAAAGGTCGATGGGATTGGTCCAGCGTTCATCGAAGGCGTTGACGTTGGTCCAGGTGTCGGGGTAGCTTTGCAGGCCATACGGCGAGCCGGGCGCCATCGTGTCAACGGCGATCGTGTAGCTGTCGCTGACGCTTGGCTCGCCGTCGACGGTTTCGATGCGGAACTGGATACGGTTTAGGGTGGCGCTGTCGGCAAAACTCAAGTTGTCGACGGCGATGCGCACAGTGGTGGTGTCCTCAACGATGGTCGACAGGTTGCTGGTACCCCAAAGAGTCCACGAGAGGCCGCCGTCTGTGCTTAGCCGATAGGCAGCCGTGCTCGGGTTTAGCCCGCGCGTGTCGCTGGCGGTAATCCCGCTGGACAACGGCAGCCGATTGCTCCAGCCGTCGGGATAGAAATTGCTCCAAGCGGTAGCCAGCGCAGAGGCGCTGTGGGGCCGGCGGTCGTCGCGGCTGCCAATGTTATCAGCAGAGCCGGTCACAGTCCAAACCAAGCCAAGCAAGAGCACCGTGAGCACGATCGGCACGCCAAGCCTGAGCGCGTGCCGCGCGCGCGGACGGCCATGCTGCGCGTTTGATTTTGGCAATCCTGCAAACCGTGGCTGGGCCGCCATAGCTCAATCCACCGAGAACTTGTAACCCACGCCGCGTATGGTGAGCAGACGCTGCGGGTTGTCGGGGTCGGCCTCGATCTTGAGGCGTAAGCGCCGCATGTATACCGCGACCTGGTTGTTGTACCCGTCGTAGTCGTAACCCCAGACACTGTTGATGATTTGCTCGTGATTGACGATGCGGCCTTGGTTGCGCATCAGACAGTGCAACAAGCGAAACTCGATGGGTGTCAACTCAACTGTTCGGCCATCGGGAAGCTGCACGGTGTTGGTGATGGGATCGACGTGTATGCCGCCGGCTGTTAAGGCTGTTTGCGGTTCACCAAAGGTGAAGGCCTCAGCGCGGCGCAGCACTGAGCGCACGCGCGCCAGCAGCTCAGATGGCTCGAACGGCTTGGTGAGGTAATCGTCGGCGCCCAGGTCCAATCCGGTGACGCGGTCCGACGTTTCACCTTTGGCCGAAAGGATGATGATGGGCAGGTTCATCGAGCGTCGAATACGTTGCGTCAGTTGCAGGCCGTCGATGCCCGGCATCATCACGTCCAGGATCGCCAGATCAGGGAGCTTTTCTTCGATCAGGCGCAAAGCATCCAGGCCGTTGTCGGCGGTGATGACTTCGTAGCCCTCCTGACTCAGCAGGAAGGCTGTCATCTTCAGACTGGGGGGATCGTCATCAACTACCAGAACACGCATAAGCGGAAACTCTTCTCCGTCGAAACTCATTACAACTGTCATTATACCATCGGACAAAGGCCCGGCAAAGCCTTCAGGAGTCACGCTCGCTGAGACTTCTGCGTGGCGTACGCTGAAGGTTGCTTGCCCAGGCGCATGGCGCCGGCGGTGTAGGTCACGCGCACGCACCCATTACCGGGGTTGGGCACTACTGTTTGACGGCGGAGCTTGTGTCACCGTTCCGCGTTCGCTGCGAGTTGTGCCCCTGTGCTGTAGATCGCGTGTAGGGTCGAGATTGTTGCGGCGCGGGCGCCGCGCAATGACGGGCCATCAACCAGATGCAAACACACCCAAATGAAAGGCGCTGGGCACTTGCCCAGCGCCTATAGTTCCACGTAACTACTCAGCCATAGGTGCCGGGCACTTGAATCTGCGCCTACAACAATAGTTTGCCCGGCCAATTTGGTCTATACGTGGGCCGCAAGTGCCCGGCACCTGAGTAGTTACAGTTCCACGCCAAATGTCCTCGTCGCCCGGTGTGCCCGACGACGCTGCTCAGTGCAACGTTACCAAGGTTTCACCCTGGTTGACCGAGTCGCCCGGTTTGACCTTGATGGTGGCAACGACGCCGTTGCGTGGTGCGCGCAGTTCGTTTTCCATCTTCATGGCGGCCAGAATCACGACGCTTTGCCCAGCTTGAACCTCGTCCCCTTCGTTGACGTTCACCCGCACCACCAGGCCCGGAATGGGCGCCTTGATGGCCGAGTCGGTCACATCACCGACCAGGCCGCCGCGTGATTTGGCCATTCGGTAGGTGCGCTCATCCACAACGCGCACCTCGTAGCCTTCGTAGCCCTTACCCGACACCATGACGCGGTAGCTGTTGCGGTCGGTCTCGTCGATGTGGACCTCATACGAGCGGTTGTTTACCAGCAACGAATAGAGCGCCAGAGCGCTGATGTGGCGGATGTCGGCCTGGTACTCCTGATCGCCCACGCGGACGCGGCCGCCCTCTTCAATCTCGATCTCGTAAGTGCGCCCTGTTCCTACCGGCGCGCCGGTAGGGGTAATCGTAGTCACGTATTTCACGTTTGCCTCCGCACTCTAGCTAGAAGGAGCCGACGCGTTTCCAGCCCAGCCCGCGCTTCCAGGCTGAGCCGTTGGTCGGGGGCGTCTGGTGGATAACCGCAGCGGCTTGCTCACGACCGTGCGCGACCAGGGCCGCAGCGATGGCTGCGCTCAGTTCCATCTCCGGTCGCTCGACGTAAGTCACTGCGAAGCGGTCCTCCAGGAAGTTGGTGTCGAACGCGCCCCACATGAACTGGGTGCTGTTCATCATCTGCTGGTGGAAGGGGATGGAGGTCGTTAGACCGCCGATGCGATACTCGTTGAGCGCACGGCGCATGCGCAGGATCGCTTCGGCGCGATTCTCACCCCACACGATCAGCTTGGCGATCATCGGGTCGTAATACAGGCTGACCTCGAAGCCCTCGTAGATGCCGCTTTCCACCCGCACGCCCGGCCCGGTGGGTTCCTGCAGAGTCGTGACCTTGCCGCCCGAAGGCATGAAGTTGTTGATCGGGTCCTCGGCGGTGATGCGGCATTCGATCGCCCATCCTTTGTGGTGGATATCCTCTTGCTTCCAACGCAGCCGTCGGCCAGAGGCGATGGCCAGCATCTCTTTGACGATGTCTACGCCGGTGACCATCTCCGTGACGGGGTGCTCCACCTGCAGGCGGGTGTTCATCTCCAAGAAGTAGAAATTGCCCTGCTGGTCCAGGAGAAACTCCAGCGTACCGGCGTTGACGTAGTTCGCAGCCTTGGCCGCGCGCACAGCCACTGCGCCCATCTTGGCGCGCAGCTCGTCGTCGACCGCTACCGATGGCGACTCCTCGATGAGTTTCTGGTGGCGACGCTGGATGGAACACTCGCGCTCGCCCAGGTGGATGACGTTGCCGAAGGTGTCGGCCAGAATTTGGATCTCGATGTGGCGCGGTCGCTCGATGAGCTTCTCCAGATAGACCGTGTCATCGCCAAAGGCAGCTTGCGCCTCGCGGCGGGCTGCACCCAGGGCGCTTTCCAGTTGGTCGGCCGCGCGCACCACGCGCATGCCTTTGCCGCCGCCTCCGGCCGAGGCTTTGATCAACAAGGGGAAGCCGATGCGTTCGGCCTCGGCGCGAATTTCCTCGTCGCGCAGGCCCTGGGCCGAGCCGGGCACCACAGGCACACCGGCTGCCATCATGGTGCGACGCGCCGTTACCTTGTCGCCCATCAACCGCATGGCTTCGGGAGGCGGTCCGATGAAGGCGATGCCCTCGTCAATACACGCCTGCGCAAAATCGTCGTTTTCGGCCAAAAAGCCATAGCCAGGGTGGATGGCGTCGGCGCCCGAGCGCTTAGCGACGTCGATGATCTTGTCGATGCGCAGATAGCTCTCGACGGAAGGGGGCGGGCCGATCAAGTAGGCCTCATCGGCGTAGCGCACGTGCAGCGCGTTGCGGTCGGCCTCGGAATAGACGGCCACGGTGCGCAGCCCGCGCTCCTCACAGGCGCGCAGAATGCGCACGGCAATCTCTCCGCGGTTAGCGACTAACACTTTCTTGAACATGTCACACAGGTCCTTCTTCCTTAGCCTTTGGCCTCGATCGTCACGTATACGACGTCGGGCGCAAAGGAGCGCGCCGGCAGGCCGTGCAGCCAACGCAGCGTACCGAACGCCGGATCAAATGGTGACAAGCTGAGCCGTTGGATGTCAACAATCACGCCCTCGACCGGCTGCCAGAGCAGAACGCCGCGCTCGAGCGCCAAAAGACCCTCCAGGTCGGCCACACCAAGCAACCAGTCACCCACTTTGAGTCCGTAGGGCACGCCGCTCGCGCCGGCCGGCGCGTCTGGGTTCAGCACATCGAGGCGCAGCGGCAGCCCGCAATCGAGCAGAGCCTGGCAAATCACCCCCTCTGGCGTGCGCCAGGGCTCGATCTGCAGCAACTGGCCGCTGAAGGCGCAGCGCTCCAGGCTCACCGGCTTGAGCAGCTTGCGGCCCGGCGCAGCACGTTCAAACCAACCGCTGCCGCTGCGAGCGGAATGTCCCCTGGCCAGCAGCCCGGCGTCGATCTGCACGCTGAGCGGCAAGCCCACCATCACACCGGCGCGGTCGTTGGCAGCGTATTGGGCATCGGTGAGCTGAAAGGTGACTCGCATGGTGGTGATCGGTGAACGGTCGTCGAGAGTGGGCTGGGCCAGCAGACCGGCCTCAGCTGGTCAAACGCCAGCCCCTCACCGCTTACCGGGTAGCGGCAAGCGGCCACTTAGAGCGGGATATTTCCGTGCTTCTTGGGTGGATTGCTGTCGCGCTTGTTGCGCAGCATCTCCAGCGCGTTGATCAGCCGGGCGCGCGTCTCGTGGGGTTCGATGACATCGTCGATGTAGCCGCGCGCTGCCGCCACGTAGGGGTTGGCCAGCTTGTCGCGGTATTCCTGCACCAGCGCCGCGCGCAGCGCCGCCGGGTCCTCGGCCTTTTCCAGCTCGCGGCGGTAGAGAATGTTGATGGCGCCTTCCGGTCCCATCACGGCGATCTCGGCCGTGGGCCAGGCCAGGTTAATATCTCCGCGGATGTGCTTGCTGCTCATGACGTCGTAGGCGCCGCCGTAGGCCTTGCGGGTGATCACCGTCACCTTGGGCACGGTGGCCTCGCAGTAGGCGTACAGCAGCTTGGCGCCGTTGCGGATGATGCCACCGTGTTCTTGGGCAGTGCCGGGCATGAAGCCGGGCACGTCGACAAAAGTGACCAGCGGGATGTTGAAGCAGTCGCAGAAGCGCACGAAACGCGCGCCTTTGGTGCTCGAGTCGATGTCCAACACGCCGGCCAAGACCGCAGGCTGCTGCGCCACGATGCCGACGCTGTGTCCACCCAGCCGGGCAAAGCCGACGATGATGTTCTGGGCGAAGTTCTCGTGCACCTCGAGGAAATCGCCGTCATCCACCACGTGGCGGATGATGTCCTTCATGTCGTAGGCCTTGTTGGGGTTGTCGGGCACGATGGTGTCCAGGATTTCGTCGGCCCGCAGCGGGTCATCGCTGCTCTTGACGAAAGGCGGGTCCTCCATGTTGTTCTGTGGAAAGAAGCTCAGCAACCTCTGGGCAATGTACAGGGCCTCTTCCTCATCGCGTGCGGCGAAGTGCGCCACGCCGCTCTTGGCGGCGTGGGTCAACGCGCCGCCAAGCTCCTCGAAGCTGACCTCTTCGTGGGTTACCGCCTTCACCACTTCTGGCCCGGTTACGAACATGTAGCTGGTGTTCTGTACCATGATGATGAAGTCGGTGATCGCCGGCGAGTAGACTGCGCCGCCGGCGCAGGGCCCCATCACCACGCTGATCTGCGGCACCACGCCGGAGGCCAACGTGTTGAGCAAGAAGATCTCGGCATAGCCGCCCAAGCTGACCACGCCCTCCTGAATGCGCGCGCCGCCGCTGTCGTTGAGGCCGATCACCGGCGCGCCGTTTTTCATGGCCAGCTCCATGATCTTGACGATCTTCTCGGCGTGGGCCTCGGAGAGCGAACCGCCGAACACGGTGAAGTCTTGTGAGAAGACGTAGACCAGCCGGCCGTTGATGGTGCCGTAGCCTGTGACCACGCCGTCGCCCATGTACTTCTGCTTTTCCAAGCCGAAGTCGTGGCTACGGTGGGTGACAAACATGTCCAGCTCGCGAAAACTGCCCTTGTCCAACAGAAGGCCAAGGCGCTCGCGCGCGGTCAGCTTGCCCCCAGCGTGCTGTTTAGCGATGCGCTGTTCGCCGCCGCCCAACAGCGCTTGTTGCTTGAGAGTGCGCAGTTGTTCGATTTTAGGATCTAGAGCCACGAGAACCTCCAATGTTCTTCAGCAGTGGGCGAGTGCCCTAGCGTGCCTGCTCACAGGCGGATGATGCCGAGGAAGCCCAGGAGCGCAATCAGGATTGGCTGGTGCACTAGGTAGATCAGCAGTGAGTTTTGCCCCATGAGGCGCAAGGCGCGGACGACGCCCACCTGCGCCGGCCAATCAGGCAGCGGTAGGCGTCGCAAGCCGCCGGGGTAGAGCAGGTTGCCCAGAAAGATGCCGATTAGCACGCGACCGAACCAAGGGATCAAAGGGGCATAGTCTACGCCGCTGCCCGGCGTCGGAGCCAGCCATTCCAGCCAGGGCAGGTCCAGTCCCAAGGGGGGGATGAGCGCGCCCAGTGCGATGAGGGCCAGGCCCAGCGCCAGGTTCAGCCAGCGCCAACGCAAGAACGGATAGGCGATGATGATCGACAGGCCGATCAGATGCAAGATGCCGAAGCGCACGTAGTAGTCCACGCCCAGGGCCACGTAGGTCACCACGCCGATCACCACGCCCCAAGTGAAGATCGTCAGGCCGCGCAGGACGTATTTCGACCACAGGCTGTCGGTCGGGTGGGTCTGGCGCTCGCGGTTGTAGCTCAAGGTCAGCGACAGCCCCACCAGCCCGGTGAACAGGCTGGCGGTGGTCATCTGCCAGATATGCCAGAAGCCGCTGCGCACGGCGATGTCATAGCCGCCGAGACCTGCCAAGTCCCACAACAGATGGTAAATCACCATCATGACGATGGCGACCCCGCGCAGCGCGTCGACCTCCCAGAGCCGGTCGCTGCGCAAAGTGAGGACCGGTCGCACGCTGGCGCGCATGCCGGTGAGGTAGGTGGAGAGAGCTGTCATGGCACTGTGCGCCCGTCTAGCAGTCAAGCAGCCGACAGTTCATTCTACCGCCAGCAGGATTTTGCCGAAGTGCTCGCCTTGCTTCATGCGCTCCTCAGCCTCGCGCGCGGCGCGCAGCGGGTAGACGCGGTCGATCGGCACGGCCAGCCGGCCGGCGAAGATCAGCCGCATGACGGCCTCGAAATCCGGCTGGCTGCCCATGGTGGTGCCGATGATGCTCACCTGACGGCCGAAGACGATGTTGATTGGCGTGGGGCCGGTGTAGCCGGTGGTGCCGCCGACGGTGAGCAGACGGCCGCCGCGCTTGAGGGTGCGCAAGCTGGCTTCCCAGGTGGCCGCGCCGACGTTGTCCACGACGACATCGACGCCTTGCTTGCCGCTGTGCAGGTAGACCGCCTTCGACCAGTCCGGCTCAGCCGCGCGATCGATGACCCAGTCAGCGCCCATGGCCAGCGCTTGCTGCGCCTTGGCCGCGTCGCCGGCCACGACCCAGACGATAGCGCCGAGCAGGCGGGCCAGCGCAATGGTGAAGCTGTTGACACCCCCGCCGGCGCCCACGATCAGCACCACTTCGCCCGGCCGCACCTGTCCTTTGGTGACCAGCATGCGCCAGGTGGTGACGGCCACCGTAGGCGCGGCCGCAGCCTGTTGCAACGAGAAGCCATCTGGCACAGCGATCAAGTTGCGCGCCGGGATCTTAAGGAACTCGGCGAAGGTGCCGCGCACATGCTCGCCCAGCAGGCGAAACGTGTCGCACATGCTGTGTTCGCCGCGCCAGCAGAAGGAGCAGCGGCCGCACCAGAGCGTTGGGTTGCCTGTGACGCGTTGGCCGACGGCCCAACCTTGCACGTCGTCACCCACGGCGGCGATCACACCGCTGAAGTCAGCCCCCGGGATGTGGGGTAGCTCCAAGTTGAGCCCCTTCCATCCCCTGACAACGAACTGATCGAGACGGTTGAGTGCGGCATAAGCGACTCGCACCAAGACTTCGTCGGGTCCGATAACCGGTGCCGGCATGTCCTCGATATATTCCAAGGCGTCCAGCGTGCCGTGTTGGCGAAAGATAATGGCTTTCACGGAGCCTCCACGAGTGTATTGAGGGCGTTGAGAGGGTACTTCCTACCGGCCGCTGCGGTAGCGCCGGTTGACGATCAGCTGCGCGCAATGGCAGCAACACTGCTGCTGCGGTTCTTGAGAACGCGGACACTATTCTACCATAGGACTGGCAAAGACGGCAACACGCACCGGCAAACAAGCAGCGGCTTCCCGCATCGGGAAGCCGCTGCCCAAGTCGACCTTTCGTACCCCAAGCTTACGCTTCTATTGGCCATGGCACCCGTCGCAGGTGCGCGCAACTACGATGAAGTCATGGCCAGTGATCGCACGGCCACTAACGGCGCTTGCGGCGCCATCCGTGGGTCGAGCCACATGACAGGTTGCACAAGTGATAGCGGCAGCTTTGTGCTGTTCGTGGAGAGCGTTCCCGGTGCTTTCCTGATGGCAGCCGGCGCACAAGGCGCCGGTGGTCACAGCGGCACGCGTTTGCTGGGTGTGCACTTCGTGGCAGGCCACGCAAGCAATGCCGGCCTGACCGTGTCGACTTGTCTGCCACTCGGCCAGGGTGCTGCGATGACAGGCGCCGCATAGCTCAGCGGTGGTTGCCATGCGCATGCTTTGGCCGGGATGGTCAGAGCGGTAGGGACCGTGGCAGGCCTCACAAGTTACCCCCGCCGTGACGAACTGCCCGGTGGTGGCGTTGTATCCTGTCGTGTGGCAGGCAAAGCACTCGCCCGGTTGCTCGGCCTGCTGCAAGTACACTTGGAAGACGGGGTCGAACGTAGCGCGGGCGTGGGTAGTGCCTGACCAGGCATAGAATTCGGCGGCGTGGCATTCGGCGCACTGTTGCGGTCCACCGTAGTTGCCCAAAAACGCGGCAATACCTCCCTTGGGCACGCCCTTTTCTAAAGCCGAATTCCCCGACGGCCACAAGAGCGTCAGGGAAACCATGCAGGCCAGGATTGCCGAAGAGAGCGCAAACGCCAGCCAAGGACTCGACCGTTGCAAACTGGCAGCAGAACGTTTTGTCACAGGGTTAGTGCACCAATTGCTGTCCAATCCATTGCATTGTCTTCGGGTCGAACACGCGCGGATCGTAAAGCTGACAGCTTTGGCACGCCTGCGGCAGTTGACCTTCAGCGTTCAGGCGCGCTGCCCAGCAGGGCACGGATGGCTGGCGCGTCGCCGGGCAAGCAGCTTTGGTAGCTTCGGTGCAGCCTTTAAGGCTCCAGCAAGGCGTTCCGGCCATTGCCCATCCAGCCAACGGCTGGCGAGCTGGGAGCTGATAAGGCGCTGCAGGCGCTGACGGCTTCAGCGGGGTCTGCGCCTTGGCTGCTTGCGCTTGCATTTCAGCCTGGCGCTCAGCTTCGGCTTCAGCCTGCCACTTGGCGTCCAGCCGACCGAGCACATAGCCAATGGCCAGCGTGATCAACAGAGGCACGCCCAGACGTAGAATAAAGAGTAGAACGATCAGTACGCTGTTCGGCAGGCTGTCCATGGTAGTCACCTCTCTGTGGCCAGACCTACGCTGGCCAACTCCAACGGCCGCGCGTCAAGCATCTACTTGTAGAGTATCATGCTTGTTGGCGGGAATCAATCGGGTGATTCCCCCATTTTGGCCATGGGTGACTACCCCAACGGTTTAGCCGACCGTGATTAAGCCTTTCTCGATGGCATATTTGACCAACTCAACGCGGCTGTGCAGGTTGAGCTTGTGCATGATGTTCTCCCGGTGGCGATCCACCGTCTTGACGCTGATGACGAGCTTGTCGGCGATCTCGCGGTTGGTGTAGCCTTCGGCAATGTAAGTGAGTATCTCGCGCTCGCGCGCCGTCAGCTCCTCGGCCACGGGCATGGTGTTGGTCTCTGCCCGCTGCAGAAAATCGCGCACCAGCAGCTTGGCCAGCGTCGGATAGATGAACACGTCGCCCTGATGCACCACATGGATGGCGGACACCAGGTCATCCGGCGCAGCGCGCTTAGGCACGTAGCCTGAAGCGCCGGCGTTGAGCATCTCGAAGAAGTACTCCTCGTCTTCGTGCATGGTCAGCGCCAACACAGCCACCTCAGGATGGGCGGCCTTAATCGCGCGGGTGGCTTCGATTCCATTCATGCCGGGCATGGCTACGTCCATGAGCACTACGTCAGGCTGCAGAGCGCTTACTTGCTGCAAAGCTTCGGCACCATTGCTCGCTTCACCTACGATCTCGATCGTGGGTTCGGCCACAAAGAGCATGCGCAATCCGGCCCGCACGATCTCGTGATCGTCAACCAGCAAGACTTTGATCTTCGACATGTTGCAACTCCAGGGCAAGAGGCACCGTCACGCGCACGCGGACGCCGCGGCCAGGCGCGGCGTCGATCTCCACCTGGCCTCCCAGCAACGCTGCGCGTTCTTTCATGCCCAACAGTCCCCAACCGCCGGCGCGTTTGCCCGTGTAACCGGCTTTGTGAGGATCGAAACCGCGGCCGTTGTCTTCGATCACCAACTGGACATGCGTAGACGACGTCCTCAACGTCACGCTGGCTTGGGAGGCGCGGGCGTGCTTGGCGATGTTGGTCAAGGCCTCCTGCGTGATGCGGAACAGCACCGTCTCGTATTGGCTGGGCAGGCGCACCGCGTCGCCCTCCTGCACAAACGTGCAGGAGATGGCGTGTCTTTGCTCGAATGCCTGAATGTACCATTTGAGCGCTGCGGCTAGCCCCATATCGTCCAAAAGGGAGGGGCGCAGGTCGGCGATGATCTGCCGCAGCTCTCCCAAGGCCTGCGAGCTGAACGACTTGAGCTCGCGTATTTGGTGGAGAAGGCGTGGATCGTAGGTGTTCCCCTGGCCATTCTGGTCAAGGAGCGCTTCGACGCCGCGCAGCCCGAGCCCAATGGCGGTGAGGGACTGGCCGGTAGCGTCATGCAGTTCACGAGCGATGCGCTGTCGTTCGGCCTCCTGGGCCGCCACGACCTGCTCCAGCAGCCGGCCCAGCATTTCCTTGCGCTCTTGCGCTTCTTGATACAGCCGAGCATTCTCGATGGACAGGCCAAGCTGGCGCGCCACGCCTGCTAACAACTCGATCTCCTCGACCGTCAGCGGCGCGAGCGGGTCTGGCTGGGGCTGAGCCAGGACGAGGCTGCCGATCACCTGTTGTTGGGCCACCAGGGGCAGGCCGATTACCAGCACAGGGCTGGAGACCGCGGGGCAACGCGGTTGCTGCAACACCTCGGCCAACGTCATCTCCAGGGTGACGCCGTCGCTGTGCCGGCAGATCACCAGGCCGCTGCTCACACACCGCAGACCGATCTGCTGCGCCACAGCATAGGCGGGATCAGGGTTGTCGTCCTGGGCGGCGGCAAATCCGGCCTCTGCATGCACCTGCGCTGCTGTCGCCGGGCCGGCCAACAGGATCATGCCTGCCTTGGGAAAGGTCAAGCTGTCGACCAGGCGCTGCAGCACAGCCACCAGACGCTGCTGCAAGGTCATGGGGCTGGCCAGCAAGTTCGAAAGTTCGAGCAACAGGCCCAACTCGCGCGCAGTCTGGCGCAGCTCTTCGTTGAGCTGCTCCCGCTCGCGGCTGATGCGGCGCTCAACCTCCAGCGCCTCGGCCTGTGCGTTGAGCTTGGCCTGGTTGGCGGCCTCTAGCCGGCGCTGGCTTTCCAGCTCAAAGGCGTTTAGCGCGCGGATCATAAACACGGCCAGCATGGTTGCGGCCAGGCCGCGAAACAACTGCACAGGGATGCCAAACCACTGCAGGAAGAGCGTGCTGTTGAGGAAAGTCGTCGGAAACAGATTGGTCGAGCGCACAAAGAGCTGGCCGATCACGCCGTAGAGCAACAGCGCCGTGGCCGCCCACACCAGATCACGGCCGAACTGGGGCATGGCGTGTTCACGAAAGGTGCGCTGCTGGGTCATCAAAGCCCAGGCGCCCACCAGGGCGGCGGGAATGCCTATCCCGAAGCGCGCTAGGGCGTCGGCGTTGGCCAACAGCTCAGCCGGCAGCGGCTTTGTGCGCCAGGCAAGCAGCAACACGGCCATCAGCCAGACAACAGTGACGGCCACAATCGGCGCCCACACCTGACGGCTGTTGATCTTGCCTGGGTTGAGCAAGATCAACCCGAACGCCAGGAGGAGTAGAAAGGATACGACCAACAGCGTCAGACGCAGCACTTCGTGCAAAACAGAAGGGGTATAGCCGCTGTTCAATACGGCGATCTTTTGGAACATCTCCACCCATTCGTGGATGCCGTGGAGGATGCCAAACAGAGCCAACGGCACGATAGCTTGGGCGAAACGGAACTCTGAGGCGCGCCGGCTGGCCAGCAGCAACGCCAGCCCCATGGCAAAGAAGGCGAGGCCATAGAAGAAGAAGACGGCGATGATGTTGCGCACGAAAAAGGCGGAAATGGGATTCATAAGGCGTCTGCCAACACCTCCACCAGGTGGCGCGCCGGCCGGCCGGTGAAGTGCTCGATCTGCTGGCGGCAGCTGGCGCCATCGGCGCAGACCACGGCTTCCGGCGCGGCCTCGATGGCCGGCACCAGCCGGTCGCGCGCGATGGCTGCCGACACGGCGTAGTGATCGGCGGTGTAGCCGAACGCTCCGGCCATGCCGCAACAGCCGGCTTCGATGGGCGTCACGTCCTGGCCGGGCACGGCGCGCAAGGCTGCCAGTGAGCCGGCAACGCCGCTGCTGGCCTTTTGGTGGCAGTGGCCATGGAAGAGCACCTGGCGCGACAACGCGCGCAGCGGCAAGCTCAGGCCCTGCGCCAGTTGTTCGGCCAGCCAGTCGTCGATCAAACGTACCTGGCGCGCCACCGCGGCCACGCGCGGCTCCTGCGGCAGCAGGTCGAAGTACTCCTCGTGAAAGGCCGCAGCGCAACTTGGCTCGCACACCAAAATGGGCAATCCCTGGCTGGCCAGCGGGTGCAGGAGCGCCACGTTTTGGGCTGCATGGCGTTGGGCGTCTGCGATCAATCCCTGGCTGAGCATGGGCCGGCCACAGCACACTCGGGGCGCCAGTTGCACCACAAACCCGGCCGCCTCCAGCAACCGCACGGCGGCTATGCCGATTTGCGGATAGTTGTAGGTCATGAAGGTGTCCGGGAACAGGACAACGCGCTCGCCGGTCGTGGAACTAGGCGCACGGTGTTTGAACCAGGCCGTAAAGGTTGGGCTGGCAAAGCGAGGCAAGGAGCGCTCTGGGTGCAAGCCCACGACCGCTTGCAAGGCCTTGCGCGCCGGTGCGCTGGCTAACACGGCGTTGGCCACGGGCGCCACGGGCGCAGCCAGCCGGTTCAGGGTGTGGATGTGGCCGAAGAGACGGGCGCGCAGCGGCGTTCCGTGCGCAGCGTAGCGCTGGGCCAGGAACTCGGTCTTGATCTTGGCCATGTCCACAGCCGACGGACACTCGGCTTTGCACGCCTTGCAGCCGAGACACAGGTCAAGCGCCTGGTAGACCGCGTCGCCGGTCCAGTCGCCATCCCCGGCGCTGAGCCGGCCGGACAGCGCGGCGCGCAGGAGGTTGGCCCGGCCGCGCGTGCTGTGCTCCTCCTCGCGCAGGGCATGGAACGAGGGGCACATGACTCCGGTCAGCTTGCGGCAGTCGCCGGAGCCGTTGCACATCTCCACCGCACGGGCAAAGCCCTCGTCGGCCGACCAATCGAAGAACGGTCGTAGCTCGATCGTCCGGTAGTCCGGCCCATAGCGCAACAGTGCCGGATCTGTGACATGCAACTCCGCCTTTTCCTCTTCGCCCCTTTCTTCTTTGCCTCTCCCCTCCACTCTCCCCTCCCTTTCCCTCCTCTCCCTCCTCTGCGCCAACACCTCCTCCGGCACCTTCTTGCCTGGGTTGAGGAGATTGTGCGGGTCGAACGCCAGCTTGACCTCGGCAAAGGCCTCGGTGACGCGCTCGCCGAACAACAGGCGATTGAGGTGGGTCAGCTTGAGTCCGTCGCCGTGCTCGCCGCTCAGCACGCCGCCGAAAGGCCGGATCAGCGCCAGCAACTGCGCTTGCATGGCATCCATCACGGCCACGTCGCGGGCGTCCTTCAGGTTCAGGAAGGGCCGGATGTGCAGACAGCCGGCGCTGGCGTGGGCATAGAAGGCCGCCTCCTTGCCAAACTCGGCAAACATGCGCTGCACCCCGCGCACGTAGTCGGCCAGGTGCTCCACAGGCACGGCGACGTCCTCCATGAAGCCGACAGGTTTGACGTCTCCGCGCTGGCTGAGCAGCAGGCTGAGGCCGGCTTTGCGCACCGACCAGGCGTTGGCCTGGGCAGCGGGTTCCACCAGAGGTGCGATTGCGCCCCTTTGGCCGTGCGCGGTCATCTGGCGGCGCAGTTCGTCTAGCCGCGCCTGGCCTTCTGCCTCGTCCTCCACGTAGAACTCCACCGCCAGCACGCAGGCCGGGTCGCCTTCGACAAAGGTCAGCCGGCGGCTGTACTCCGCGTGGCGGCGGCACTGATCCAGCAGCCGTTTGTCCATCATTTCCACGGCCGAGGGCTGCAGAGCCAGGATCGCGGGGGTAGTTTCGGCCGCAGCGACGAGGTCGTCGAAGTGGACGATGGCCAACACCGTGCGTGTGGGCCGGGGCGTCAAGCGCAAAGTGACCTCGGTCATGATGGCCAGGGTGCCCTCGGAGCCGGCGATGAGCTGCGCCGGGTTGGGCGTGCGCGCCTGCGCGGCAAAGGGCCCCTGCTCAGCGGGGCCGACCAGCAGCTTGTCCAGGTTGTAGCCGCTGGCGCGGCGCCAGTGGCGGGGAAAATCGGCGCGGATGGCGTCGCCGTAGTCGTCCACGATGCGTCGCAAAGCGTCCGCGACCTGGCCGGCGTGTGCGCCTTGTTGGGCGGCGGTGCTGAGGAAGCGTTCGTCGAAGGTTGCCTGGCTGCCGTCGGCGAGAACAGCTTGCACCGCCAGCACGTTGTCGGCGATCATGCCGTAGAGGATGGAGTGCGCGCCGGTGCCGTTGTTGCCCACCGTGCCGCCGACGGTGGCGCGGTTGCCGCTGGCAGGGTCCGGGCCAAGCATCAGCCCGTAAGGGCGCACGGCAGCCGTCAGGTGGTCCAGCACCAGCCCCGGCTGGCAGCGCGCCCATCGCTCCTCGGCGTTGATCTCGACCACGCGGTGCAGGTGCCGGCTGCAGTCGATCACCACGGCGTGGCCGACAGCTTGGCCGGCCAGGCTGGTGCCCGCGCCACGCGGTAGCACCGGCGCAGCGTGGGCAGCGCACACCGTCACCGTCGCAATCACCTCCTCCACGCTGCGCGGGATCACGACACCGATCGGCTCGATCTGGTAGATGCTGGCGTCGGTGCTGTAAAGGATGCGCTGCACAGGGTCGAAGCGCACGTCTGTCACGCCGGCGCGGCGCAGATCGGCTGCCAGCGCTGCCAGGGCGTCCGGCGCTGCGGATGGTTGACCGGACATCGCAGTGGTCTCTCCTGTTCAGATCAGTGGTTGCCGGCGGCCGAACGCGCCTCCAGCCGGCGGCGCGCGACGGCCAGGATGTGATCGTGGTCGAAGGCCAGCGGCGGCAGGGCGTCCAGCGGCCACCAGCGCGCGTCGGCGGCGTCATCTGCCGCAATCAGCGGATGCGCGGCCGGCGTCTCCACGACGCCCCAATACGCAACGCTGATCACGCGCGTGCGCGGGTCGCGGCCAGGATCGCCAAAGGTGTACAGCTGTTCCAGGGCAACGTCGGCGATACCGGTTTCCTCCCACAGCTCACGCTGCGCCGATTGCTCCAGGGTCTCGTCCATGGCGATGAAGCCGCCGGGCAGCGCCCAATAGCCGGCATAGGGCCGGCCCTTGCGCCGCACGAGCAGCACATGAGGCTTGCCCTCCAGCGTAGCGAACAGGGCAATGTCTACCGTTACCGAGGGACGTTCGTAGGCCGTAGGGTTGTAGGTCGGAGGAACGTAGCGCGGATCGTCCGCGGGTGAGAGGGAGGAAGATGACGTCATCGTCAGCACCCTGGCCCGGTTACGGGCCAAAATCCAATGGTTCAGCAACCACGTTGGCAACTGCCCGGGCTGATACGGCAGAAAGACTGTGAAAGTCGCACAGCGTTCGCCTAAACGCTGTTTCGCAGCAAAGGCCAGGTTGATACACGGGAGGCGGTGACATGCGAAGCCTAAGGCTGAGCAGTTACCCACGTTTTTTCGGCTGCGTCGGCGCTTATGGTACACTCCACGCAACCATTTGTCAAACACTTGCAAGTTTACAGGCACTATTCAACATGACGCTCTCCCACACTGCAGTTGCTCAGCGGGCCAGACTTGTCGCCCGGGCCCAATTGGTCGTCGACTTGCTGTTGGCGATTGCCTTCTTTCTGCGTGACGCGCCCTGGCCGCTCTTGGCCGCCGTTGGTGTCGATGTGCTGTTGTTATGGCCCTATCTGCGCCTCTTGGCACGCGCGCCCGCCACATTCACCCTGGTCAAGCTGACGGTGACCGCTGCGCTGCTGGCCTTGGTGCCCTATGTGCTCGGTGGTGTCGGCCTGGCGGCGTGGGTCTTGTTGCCGCTGGCGCCGTTGAGCGCCGTCTATGTGCTTGGCCGGCGTCGTCAGATGTGGCAAATGGCGGGCATCGTGACGGCCATCGTCGCGGCGATCCTCCTGTTGGTCCGGGGACAGGTCACCACGTCGTCGGCGGTCACCAGCTTAGGTTGGCCCGGCTCTGTTGCGCTGGCGCTGGCTGTCGTCGTCGCCGTCTGGTGCGCTGGCTGGTTAGGTAGCCACGTGTCGGCGGCAGACGACCGCCGCCAGGCGCTGCTGGGTGAGCCGTTGACGGTCGTGCGCCACGTGATGGTAGCGCCGTTGCAGTTGGCCGTGCAAGGCGTCAGCCAGGATGCGCTGCAGCAAGAGCTGCAGGAGCTGCGGCGTCAGCAGGCGCCGCAATGGATCGTGGTCGACTTGGGCCCGGCCGGCGAGCTGCGCCGCCACGACCTGCAGGCCGTCGAACAAGCGGCTGCGGCCAGCAGCAACGCCAACTGCACCGTGGTGCTGGCGCGTCCGCCGGTCGATGCCGTGGGACACATCGATTTTGCGCAACCGCTCGTGGGCCGCGTGGAGCGCTTCGCCACCGTTCCTCAGGCGGTCGAAGCTGGACTGCGCCGGCTGGGCTGGACGCAGAACCCGGAACAGCCGCAACGCGTGATCACGATCTACTGACCGCTCACAGAAGCCTGTGGCGCGGGGCTGCTTCGGCAGACAGCGTAGCCAGCCGGCGAAAGCTGAAGGGGTTATCGTGGTCGGAGAGCGCGCCGGTGATCAGATCGGCCAGCAAGCGACCGCCACCCGGCGCGCCCATGATGCCATGGCCGCTGTAGCCGGTGTTGAAGAAAAGCCCGGCAATCTCGGGGTGCGGACCGATGATGGGCTTGTCGTCCAACGAGACCGTGTATTGCCCGGCGGTGAGGTACACCTGACCGGCCTTGAGCGACTCGGCGACGTCGAGCCAGAAGGGGCTGAAACGGCAGACGGCTTCGAGCACCTCGTGCACGAACATGGGGTTGGGGCGGACATCGTCCACCGGTTCACCGGGCGGCTCGCTGGCTTGCGCCCAGGCCAGGGCCGCGCCCGGATGCTCCGGCCGCCAATGCGCGCCTGTGTCCTGATCGATGACCATGGGCGCGGTCTGCGGGATCAGCGGGTGTTGGCCGATGGTGACCCGGTGGCGACGGATGATGCGCAGGCGCAGGTCGACGCCCAACAGGCCGGCTACGCGGCCGGAATAGGGGCCAGCTGCGACGATCGCCATGGGGGTTGCGAGGGTGCCGCGCGTGGTTTCCACGCCCGTCACGCGGCCGCCGGCCAGCCGAAAGCCGGTGACGGCCGTGTTGAGCAGGACGCGCGCCGCCGAGGCGCGCACCAGGCCGAAGGTTGCCTCGTGCGCCGAGAGCCAGCCATCGCGCTGCCGGAAGGTGGCGGCCACAGCTTCCTCGCCGATGAAGGGAAAACGGCGACGCACCTCGTCGCCGCTGAGATACTCAACGTCGGTAAGCCCCAGGCGGTGCTGCGTCGCTACGCGCTGGCGCAAAGCCTCAGCGCCTGGCTCCGTGCCTGTGAGGAAGAGGTAGCCCTGCTGATGCACGCCGATGTCGTAGCCGGGCAGGCCGGTGTGCGCGGCAAACTGCTCGTAGAATGCGATGCTCTCGCGCATCATGGCGATGTTCTCCGGCTCCACGAACTGGGCGCGCATCGCTTCCATGGAGCGAGAGGTTGTGAGGCGGGCCAGAGCCGGCAGCCGTTCTACAATCACGGGGGACAGCCCGGCGCGGGCCAGGAAGAAGGCTGTGGCTGCGCCGTTGATGCCGCCGCCGATGATCACGGCATCGGCCGAGCGAGGTAGATCGACTGCCGCCAGGGACGCCGGGGGAACGTGATCGATAGTCATGTGATCGTGCTCTGTGAGAAGTGGCCAGGCCGCCGGCCGGTCAGGTCGCTCGTTGGGAGCGCCGCAGGAAGTATCGCGCCACGCCGTACAGGCTGATCAGCGCCCACGAGCCCTCGACGATCGCCGCCGACAAGTTCCAGTCGAAGAAGAGTGAAAACAAGATCAGGGAGGATCCTGACAGGTTGGCGAAGGAGTAAGCGAACTGTTCCGGCGCCAGCCGGCCGGTCTGCGTGAGAAAGTAGGTGATCAGGATGATGGCTACCCCGATCAGGCCCAGGAGGTCGGGCCCACGGTCGATCCAAGAGTTCATGGCGAGTCTGGCTCCGCTAGCTGCGCCAGCAGAGCGTCGTCGACGCGGCTGGCCACTAGATAGGTGCGCGTGCCCTGCACCGCGCCGACATCGGTGATGAGGTAGCGACCGGTCTCCAGGCCGATGTAGTGCGCCAGGAGGCGATCGGTCGTCTGCCGCCAGCGCAGGGCCTCCTGCGGCGCCGCCGCTTGCAGGGCCGTCCAGCGCGGCGGAATCTCGATGGCGATCTGCGCCGCAGCGGCGCCGAGATCGAGCACAGCCCAGCCAGCGTTGACGCGCTGGATGGCGGGATGCTGCTCCAAGTCGAGCACAACGGCAGTTGTCTCCGGTCGCAGGACCTGCCGCACGCGGCGGCTGTCGATCAGCCAGGTGACGCCAAGGCGGGACGCCGGCACCTGGTTGAGCGCGTTGCGGAACTCGTAGTAGCCGGGGTAGAAGACAGTGGCCACGGCGCGCAGCCGGCCCAGGTTCAGCACGGCGTTGCCGAACTGCAGTGGGTCGAAGGTCCAGTGCACTACCTCGATGCCTGCCCGGCGACAGGCGGCGGCCTGCGCCAGCTTGAGCGCCGTGGCGACGCCGCGCGTGCGACAATCCGGGGCCACGCCCAACAGCTGCGACTCTAGCCGCCAATCGCGGCGATAGGGCCAAGCGGCCGGCAGCGCCGGCCCGGTGAAGGCGTGGAAGCCGAACAGGAAGCCGGCCGGCTCCTGACGCCCGGGGAGGCGGGCCACCAACGACTGCGCTGCACCGAAGGACACGGAATGGATGTCGGCAGGGTAGAGAAAGTCGGCCTCGGTCTGCCAAATGGCCTGCTGTAGGTTGCGCACAGCCTGCGCCTCTTGCGCGCTGGGGCGTCCGATGGCCAGTTCTTCGTCGGGGTGGCGCCAGCCGGTGGGCCGGTACGCTTGCGGCGCTGTTGGGTCATAGAAGATGGCGCGGTCGCCGCCCAGCAGATGTGCCACCTGGTGGGTGATCTCGACCGGGTTCACCTCCGACCGGCCGGCGAGGCGATGAAAGCGCAGGGTGTACACGCTGCGGCCGGTTGACGACATCCGTTGGCAGGGAAAGAGAAAGCCGATGCCGAGCAGAACATCGCCGCGCCGCGCGGCCACCACATGCCCGCCGATCTTAGGTAGTGTCACCTTCAGGTAATGGGGCGGGAAGAGTGTGGGGTTGTGCGGCGCGCCCAGCCACCGGCGGAGTTGGTCGATATCTGCGAACCAAGTCTCGCTGGTGGGGTCGAAGAAAGTGAGCTCGACGGCAGGCATCGGCGTGCTTAACGGGGCTGTGTGCTCCATAGCTGCGCCAGATGCAGGCAAACCGCCGTGGCGCGCGCCATGTCGTGCAGGCTCACCCACTCCAGCGGGCCGTGGACGTCCTGCATGCCGGTGAACAGGTTAGGGGTCGGCACGCCCAGCTCGGTCAGGCGGGACCCATCCGTGCCGCCGCGAATGGGCTTGTCGAAGGGCTCGATGCCCGCCAACCGGTAAGCCTCTCGGGCCAGCTCGACCGGTCGCATGTCGTTTTCCAGCCAATAGCGCATGTTGCGGTACTGCTTGGTGACTGTGCACGTGACTTGGGCGCGCGGCTCGTCGGCGGCGATGAGCTGGCAGGCTTGCTGCAAGAGGTCGGCGTGGCTCTGCAAGCCATCCAACTCGAAGTCGCGCAGCAGAAAGTGCAGCTCGGCGCGCGCGGTTGTGCCGTGCAGCTTGTAGCAGTGGAGGAAGCCCTGTCGGCCGTCGGTGGTCTGCGGCGTGCGCGTGTGGCTTGGCAGCGCGGCCAGGAGCTTGGCGGCCAGGTGCAGCGCGTTGACCATCTTGCCCTTGGCCGTGCCCGGATGGATCGAGACGCCGGTGATGGTCACCAGCGCCTTGTCGGCCGAGAAGGACTCGTAGGTGAGCGATCCGGCCTCGTCGCCGTCCAAGGTATAGGCGAAATCTGCGGCCAGGTCGGCGGGCAGCCGCGGATCAACCCCGCGACCGATCTCCTCATCCGGGGTGAAACAGATGCGGATCGGGCCGTGGGCGATGGTTGGATTGCGCAGGAGCTCGGCGGCCATGGCCATGACAATGGCAACGCCGGCCTTGTCGTCAGCGCCCAGCAGGGTTGCGCCGCTGGCAGTGATGAGGTCCTCGCCGATCTTGCTGCGCAGGAGCGGTCGGGTCTCCGGCGCCAGCACCTGCGTGGGGTCGTCGGGCAGGACAATGGGGGCGCCGGTGTATCGGCGATGCACAATGGGCTTGACGCCGGCGCCAGGGAAGTCGGGCGCCGTGTCCACGTGGGCCAGGAAGGCTACGACGGGCGCGTTGTCGGCGTTGTTGGCCGGGATCGTGGCCAGCACAGCGCCGTACGCAGTGATCTGCACGTCGGCGGCCCCCAGGCCGCACAGCTCGTCGGCCAGCAGGTTGAGCAGGTCGTACTGCTTGGCCGTGCTGGGGGTGGTGGTGGAAGCCTCGTCGCTCTGCGTGTCGATCTGGACATAGCGCAGAAAGCGTTCCTCGAGTTCAGACAGAAAGGTGGTGAAGTCCATGATGGTGTGGGTCTTTCTAAGGGCAAAGAGAAGCCGCCGGGCCGGTTCATGATACCATGCCTGGCGGCTTTGATCAATCTGCGCAGTCCAGCCTGCGCAGGTCCGGCTACCAGCCAGAAAGGAGCGTCTAGGCCTTCACGCGGCTCGAGAACTTCTTGCGGAACTTGGCGACCTTGGGCGCAACCACCATCTGGCAATAGGGCTGCCCCGGGTTGTTGGCGAAGTACTCTTGGTGGTAGTCCTCAGCCATGTAGAACGTCTTGAAAGGTTTGACCTCGGTAACGATCGGGTCGCGCCATACCTTAGCCGCAGTGAGCTCCTGGATCATCTGCTCGGCGACGGCCTTTTGCTCGGGGCTGTGGTAGAAGATGACTGAGCGGTATTGCGTCCCCACGTCGGCGCCCTGGCGGTTGAGCGTTGTGGGATCGTGGATGCTGAAGAACACCTCCAGGATGTCGCGAAAGCTGATTTGCCGGGGGTCGAAGGTGATCTGCACCACCTCGGCGTGGCCGGTGTTGCCGGAACACACATGGCGATAGGTGGGATTGGCCACCCAGCCGCCGGAATACCCCGACTCGACGTGCTCCACGCCTTGCAACTGGTCGAACACTGCCTCTAAACACCAAAAGCAGCCGCCGCCCAGGGTGGCCACCTCGTAGCTTGGCAACGACTGAGAATCGGATGGATTGGAACTCATGGACTGTTTGTTCTCCACTGTGGTTTTGCGGTTTCCCGAAGGCTCAGAAGTTTTCCGGGAAGCTGATGCGAGCATACCACACGGCTGCGCTGCGGTCTGTAGTCCGCTTGCCCAAGCCTGAGACGACGCGGCTGCTTTTTGGCCTTACCCCCGTCTTTGCGCCTATGGCCAAGCAGCCACCGTTGTCGCCTCTTTTCCTGTGGTCAACGGCCAGGGTCGTTGCGCTAACACGTTCACCACAGCCCCTTGCCGCTGCACCCGCCCCCACACGGCCAACAGCGGCGACCCGCGCCACACCCGTCGGTAGCGCGTTGCGATGTCGGGCCGGATGATGACGTTGATCAGGCCGAACTCGTCCTCCAGCGTCAGGAACCAAAAGCCTTTGGCCGTGGGCGGCGACTGGATCACCGTGACCTGGCCGGCCACCCACCCTAACTCCCCACCGCGGCAGCGCGCCAGATCTCGGCTGCTCAACACACCCTGCTCGGCCAGCCGGTTGCGGTGATGCGCCATGACGTGCATACCGGCCGACACGCCCGTCATCCGCAGCTCTGCCGCCAACGCCTCCAGCGGCCGCAGCACAGGCAGCTCCTCTGGCGCCTCCTCCGGCTCCTCCCCTGCTAACAGTGTGTCCTGCTCATAGTCCAGTAAACCCAACTGCCACAGCAACTCACGTCGCCCTGCGATCGCTTGGCCATTGGCCGTTGGCAGGCTATCCAGCGCGCCGGCCTGGATCAGGTTCTCAACCAGCAGCCGTGGCAAGCGCGTGCAACGGCAGAAGTCGGCCAGCGACGTGAACTCCCCTCCGCCCTCGGCATGGCTTCCTGGTTGCAACTGCTCTGGGGCGGTGGGAAAGAGGGGAAAGGGGGGCGAGGAGGGCAAGCCTGGCTGGGGCTGGCCCCTGTGGGATGATCCCCCATCTGCTGCAGGCGGCCGTTCCGGGGTGGCTCGGTTAGGAGATGGGAAACCATCCCGATGGGACCGGCTACGGCCTGACAGATCGTCCCACCGCGCCAGCACGATGCGCTCGGCTCCCGTTGGCCCCAGCCCTTTGACCGCGCTCAGGCCGATGCGGATGGCGCCGTTTTCGGCTTCATAGCGGACGCCGCTGCGATTGACATCCACCGGCAACACCCGAATGCCGTGGCGTTTGGCGTCGTTGATCAGCACGGCCGGTGTGTAGAAGCCCATGGGCTGGCAGCGCAGCAGGCCGATGTAGAACGCCAGCGGGTGATAGCGTTTCAGCCAGGCGCTTTGGTAGACGATGACGGCGAAGCTGGCGGCGTGGCTTTTGGCAAAGGCGTAGCCGCCGAACGCCTTGAGCTGCGCAAAGACGGCTGCGGCCGTTTCGACCGGGACGCCCTTAGCGCCTGCGCCGGCCAGAAACGCCGCCCGCAGCTGCTCCATCTCGGCTTCAGCCTCCTTGCGTCCCAGCGCACGCCGCAGCAGTTCGCCCTGGCCGCCGCTGAAGCCGGCCAGATCGCGCGCCACCTTGAGCACCTGCTCCTGAAAGACGATCACGCCGAGGGTCTCGCGCAGAGCGGGCTCTAGCAGGGGGTGCAGATAGGTGACCGGCTCCTGTCCCTGGCGTCGCCGCAGATAGGGCTGGACCATGTTGCCCTGGATGGGGCCGGGGCGGATCAGGCTGATCTCGACGATCAAGTCGGCGAAGCAGCGCGGCCGAAACTGCGGCACAAGCTGCGCCTGGGCGCGGCTTTCCACCTGAAAACAGCCGATCGTGTCCCCGCGGCAGAGCATGTCGTATACCGCCGGGTCGTCGTAGGTCAGGCGGTCGAGGTCAGGGCGCTGGCCGGTGGTCTCCTCGACGATCGTGCACGCCTCCTCCAGCGCCGACAGCATGCGCAGCCCCAGCAGGTCGACCTTGACCAGGCCGGCGTCCTCCAGCGCCTCTTTGTCCCATTGACAGACGGTGCGCTCGGCCATCGTCGCCGGCTCCAAAGGCATGATCGCGGCCACAGGCGGCCCGCTGAGCACCATGCCGCCGTTGTGGATGCCTAGATGGCGAGGCAGGCCACGGATGGCGGCGCAGAGGTCGAGGAGGAGGGTCGGGGAGCGGTGGGCGGTGGGCGGTGAGCGGTGAACGGTGAACGGTGAACGGTGGGCGGTGAGCGGTGAGTGGTGGGCGGTGAGGTCGCGCCAGGCCTCGGCCAGGTCGACGCGGTCGGCGGCGGCGGCCAGGGCGTCGAGCAGCTCCGGCGGGTAGCCCAGCGCCCGGCCTACGTCGCGAACCGCACTGCGCTGGCGGAAGGTGACGAAGGTACAGGCCATGGCAGCGTGCTCCCGGCCATAGCGCGCGTAGACGTACTGGATGACCTCCTCGCGGCGCAGGGCGTCGAAGTCGATGTCGATGTCGGGCAGGTGTGGCCGTTCGGAGGAGAGAAAGCGCTCGAAGACCAGATCGTGGGCCAGCGGGTCGATGGGCGTGATGTCCAGCAGATAGGCCACCAGCGAGTTGGCCGCCGAGCCGCGGCCTTGGCAGCGGATGCCTTGGCTGCGGGCAAAGCGCACGATGTCCCACACGATCAAGAAGTAGTTGGCCAGGCCCAGCCGGTTGATGACGGCCAGCTCGTGGTCGAGCATTTGCCAGGCGCCGGGGACGGCATCCGCAGCGCCGTAGCGTCGGATCAGCGCCGCCTGACACAAGTGGCGCAGAAAAGCCTGTTGCCGCGCCTCCGCTGTGAGAGCGTTGGGTGAGGTGTCAGAGCTAGGGCCGGCTGAAGCCTCGACGCCGAGGACAGCAGCGCCGTACCCGTCAAAAGGCGTGGGGAAGCGCGGCAGGGTTTGCACGCCCAAGCGCAGGTCGACCTGGCAGCGGCCGGCGATTTCCAGCGTGCGCATGAGGGCGTCCGGCCGGTCGGCGAAGAGTGACCTCATCTCGGCCGCGCTCTTGAGATAGGCCTCGCTGTTGCCGCGGCGCTGATGGTGACAGGCGTCCAAGGTCGACAGGCAGCGGATGGCCACCAGCACGTCGTGCAGGCGATGGCCGGCGCGCGTGGCGTAGTGGACGTTGTTGGTAGCAACGAGGGGGAAGCGGTGCTTGGTGGCCAGCGCAATGAGCTGTCGTGTCAGGCGCACGTCCCCGGGTCGGCGCTGCTGTTGCAGCTCGATGAAAAAGTGGCGGGGGCCGAACAGCTCCTGCAGGCGATAGGCGGCGCGCGCGGCCTCCTCGTGGTGCCCGGCCAGCAGGTGTTGGCTGATCGCACCTTGTCGGCAGCCGGAGAGCGCAATCAGCCCGGCGCTATAGGTCGCCAAATCATCCCAGGTGGCCAGCGCCTGCCCCTTGGCGCAGCGCTGTCGCGCCGCCGTGATCAGCCGGCTTAGATTGGCATAGCCCTCTTGCGTCTCGGCCAGCAACGTCAGATGGGCCACCGGCGCAGCCCCTCCCCGCTCTCCGCCCCCTCTCCTCCTCTTCTCTTCCTTTCCCTCCTTTCCCTCCTTTCCTTCCTTTCCCTCTCCCCCCTCCCCCCTCCCCGTCACCTCTGCCCCAAAGATCGGCTTGATCCCCGCAGCCCGCGCCGCGCGCCACAAGGGCACAACCCCGTAGAGCGCGTCGTGATCGGTGAGCGCCAGCGCAGGCATGTCCAGCTCAGCCGCGCGCGCTACCAAGGCCGCGGGCGACGAGGCGCCGTCTAGGAGCGAAAAGTAGGAGTGGCAGTGAAGCTCGACGTACATGGCTTGTGATAGATCGCCTTAGTCATACGCCCGCTCCAGGCGCCAGGCGTTGCGCAGCAGGTCGCGATAAACTACGCACAGCAGCCCATTGGCGGTCTGCACTTGGAAATAGTGGCGCCAGATCTCGCCGGGGTGCTCCGAGTCCGTTGCGCGCCACCATTCGTCGTGGATGATCCATTGATCGACGATAGCCCGCACGGCATGCCGACGTTCTCGCCAATGTAAGGCGACCGGCTGCCCATCGACGGCCTCGACAACGATGGGCAGGCCCTCGGGCCAGAGTTGAGTCATGTGTCCAGCACAAAGCGTCGCGCGGCCAGCCGCTGCGCGGGATCGACCAGTTGGGCGTGGCGGAAGCAATGCGGGCCGTAGCGAGCAGCCAGCCGAGCTAGGTAGGCCTCGGCCGCGCTCGCGCGCGGGTCACGCCACAGGCTCAACTGGTGCAGCGAGGGCGTGCTGAGGTCGCCCAGGGTCACGGTCAGCTCGCTCACGCGGTCGGGATAGGAGAGGCTGCGCAGCAAGGTGGCGGCCAGACGGCTCAAGCGGTCGGCATCGGCGGTCGGCTCGGCGAGGATGCGCTGTGCAGCCAGCAGCACGCCATCGGCGCAGGTGAGCGCCAGATCAAGCTGGCCGGCGCGCAGAAAGGCGCGCATCAGGCTGCTGCTCGCCTGTTGGGTGAGGCGAGCCGCCACGGCCGCCAGCGTCTCCACGTTGTCCAGAGGCGGGTCGAACTGTTGCGTCACGACCTCGCAGCGCGTGTTGCGGCCGGGCGTGATCGGCCGGTCGTCCTGGCCGCGCGCCAGGCGTTGAGCGCGCTGGCCCTCCCAGCCGAACTGCGCCAGCACGGCTGCGGGCGGCAGGCGGGCAAATTGGCCCATGCGTCGCAGCCCAAAGAGGTGGAGCTTGCGCTGCATCTCGGCGCTTACCGGCAGTAGATCGATCGGAAACCGGCTCAAAAAAGGGCGCTCGACACCGGCTGCCAGCGCCAGCGCCCGCTGTGGGCCGATGCTCAAGGCTGCGGCCTCGGCGGTGAACTTGTTGACCGCAATGCCGGCCGTCGTCGGCAACCGTAGCTCACGGCTGATAGCCTCGCTTTGGCGGCGGCACAGCAGGAGCGCCTCGTCATCGCTCTTTTCCAAGCCGGCCAGCCCCAGGTAGAAGCCGCCGGCCTGTGCCTCCTCCACCGCTGGCAGCGCGCCGCTCAATAGCTCGAACAGCGCGGCCGTTGTTTGACGATAGAGTTGGGGGCGCGGCGGCAAGAAGATTGCCTCTGGACAGAGCCGCTCGGCCTGGCCAACCGGCATCCCTGGCCGCACACCCTCTGCCAGCGCCTCAGGCGAGCAATCGAGCACCTGTGTCGTAGCCCGGCGCGCGCCGGCGATCCCCAGCGGCTGGCCGGCCAGCCGCGGCCGCTCGCGACGCTCCACGGCGATAGAGAAGTGGAGGATAGCAAGGTAGGCAACGCGGGTCATGCCACACGCACGCCGTTGAGCACAATGCGCACGGTTGCCTGCCGGCCGGGTGCGCTCCAGCGGCTGTGCAGCACGCTGACTTGCGCCCGATAGCCGCGCAGGTGGCCCTCCTGGCGCAGCCAACGTTGGCGGCTGAGCGCCAGCCGCAACGCCGCGACCTGGTGCAAGGCGAAGCCGGGCGGGTAATTGACGGGCGATCCGGGCGGGCCGAACAAAGGCGTGGTCAGAAAGAGCAGCGCGCTGGACTGCCCCTGCAAGGCGTGGCGCAGGCGACGCAAAGCGGCCGCCGCGGCGCCCGGCATGAAAGAGCCGCCCATCAGCTCGGTCGTCGAGTCGAAAACGATCAAGCCGAAGCGTCCGCCGTTGGCCAGGTCGCACGCCAGGTCGAGCGCCTGCGCGGGGTCGGCCGGGGTGGCGATGGGCAAGCGCGCCAGGTCAACATGGCAGGCCGCGGCATAGGCAGGATCGAAGGTCTGCGCCAGGTCCAGGTAGATGCAGGGAAAGCGCTTCTGCGCCTGCGCCACGCAGTGCAACGCGAGGGTGCGCTTGCCGGAGGTCGGTTGGCCGAGGAGCTCAGTGATGTGGCCCAGAGGTAGACCGCCAATGGCCAGGGCGCGATCCAGGGCGGTGAGGCCGGTGGGCAGGACGGAGAGGGATGAGACGGCGGCGGAGGATGCGCCTTTGCGCAACGCCTGGCTGCCCCACTTAAGTTGGATGGCTTGGACGGCTGCCTCCAGGCGCCTCTTCTTTTTTGTGTTGCCGCTCAAGAAGAAGCTCCTGAAAAGTGATAAGAACAAATGTTCTATTCGATTGTACCCCAAAATTTGCCTTGAGGCAAATGGAGCGCTTGCGGTGAGCGTCCTCCCCCAAGCGGACAAAGCCCTGCGTAGTGACGGCTTATGCAAGTTAAGAAGTAACTGCTCAGGTGCCGGGCATTTAAGGTTGCGCTGGCCAGGGCGTCTGTAGAGCCGGCTCAAGCTGTAAACCGGTCGCAAGTGCCCGGCACCTGAATAGTTACGTTCCGGCAATAACCGCTTGCGGCGGGTCGTCTCTGATGTGAGCCCGCCCGGCGACACCTGCACTTGCAGCGCAGGTGGAAGTGTGAAGCGACCGGGCTATCAAGCGGCGCCCCGTCAACGGGGCTGAAAGACGCGCCATGCGCGCGCAAGCCCGTTTCAACGGGCGCTGTTATGTAGGCGGGGAACTTCATTCCCCGGCGAGCTCGCACCTGGACGCGCTTCGCTCTGTTACCGGAGTATTATC
>DAOUBX010000168.1:0-14729 GCA_034432445.1 Anaerolineales bacterium | reverse complement strand
TATGTTGCGACCTTCGCACCAACCATGTGGTGCTAGTATAGCATATTTTCATTGACGGTTGTGCGCCCAGCGCATGGGCATCTGATTTGCAAACGTGTCTGCGAAGCCAACCTAGGTCGCAAATCGCCTACAAATGCCCGGACTTGAGCAGTTACCACATCTCAACATCAACAACAGAAACCCAAGGGTCTGTGCGACGGAGTACCTTCGTTAGGTCGAACTTTGTGCAGGAGCCGCAGACGATTGCGACAAGCGCCGACGAAGCGCAGGACATGAAGACGCGCGCAATCAGCCTGATCGGCCACATCGCGGGCATCTCCTAGCCGCTGCTAGCGCTGTCGACCGCCGCGCCTGGGCTGTACCAGCTCTTCTTCCGCAACGACCTGGCTACGTTCGGGTCGGCCTGTGCGCAGCCAGCAGGCCTCCAGATCATCGTCGCAGCTCAAATGTCGTCCGCAACCAATAACAGCTCAGAAGTACAACGCGACCCCGCCGGGTCAAAGAGGAGCGTCATGACCACCTATCGCATCGAGTCCCTGCTCTCCGCACGCCAATTCGTCCATCCCCAAGTCGTGGGCGACCGGCTCTATTTCATCAGCGACCTGTCGGGTCGCCTCAGCCTGTACGCCATGGACGTGCGCGGGAGCGTGCCCGAGCCGCTGCTGCCGCCCGACATCGCCCTGCCCAACCCGCACCACCTGGGCGGCGCGGTGGCCTTCCAGGTGCTGCCCAAGCTGGGTCAGATCCTGCTGATGCTGGACCACGACGGCGACGAGAACTACCAACCCATGTTCGTGCCCATCGAGGGCGGTATGCCGCAGCCGGTGTTCGGCGAGCGCTTCGCCGGCCAGCAGGTTTTCTGCTCTTTCTGCGATCCCGATCGGCTGCTGGCGCTGTTCACCGTGGACCCGCGCAACAGCCCCGTCTACAGCACATTCCGTGCGCATCTGGGCACGCTGGAGACGGTCGACCTCGGTTCGAGCATGTACAGCAACGCGCCCGTGGGCCACAACGGCGGCATGACCACCGTGCTGTTGTCAGATGGCTACACCTTTGGCGACAGTGTGTTGTACCGGTGGCAGGAGAGCGAGGGCGAGAGGCGTTTGCTTTTCGGCAAACCCATCGACCAGCGCGCGCCAGGCGAGCAGATACCGCCCAACGGCTTGGGCGTTGCTCACCCCACCGAGCACGGCGTGCTTTTCACGTCAGCGTTATTCGATGACGCCTACGGTCTCAGCTATTTCTCCTGGGATGACCCGACGGCCGTGCACCCGGTAGCCATCAGTGGCCTGGTGCACAGCGGCGCGGGCGAGCTGGTTGGCCTAACCCACCGCACCGGCAATCGCTTTACGGTCGAGTACAACATCGACGGCAGCTCGTGGGTCTACGAAGGCGAGTTCGACGAGGCCAACCGCAGCTTCGCCGTACGTCGGGTGCTGGTCGGTCAGGGTGAGCTGAGCGGCGGCGTGCTGGAGTCGCTGGACTTTGACGAGGCCAGCGGCCGCTATGCCCTCTCCTTTTCCACCGCCACGTCGCCGGCCCAGCTCTACGTGCTGGAGCCGGACGGCGCGCTGCGCCGGCTGACCAACGAGCGCCTGCTGGGCATCCCACCCACGGCCCTTTCGCCCGGCGAGGACTATCCCTACACCAGCCACGACGGCCTGCGCATCTCAGCGCGGCTCTACCTGCCCGCAGCCGAGCTGGGCTTCGCAGGGCCGCGGCCGGTGATCTTCTACATCCACGGTGGCCCGCAGAGCCAGGAGCGGCCCGATTTCACCTGGTTCTCCATGCCGTTGATCCAATTCTTCACGCTCAACGGCTTCGCCGTTTGGGTTCCCAACGTGCGCGGCAGCAGCGGCTACGGCATCAGCTACATGAAGCGGGTCGACCACGACTGGGGCGGGCTGGACCGGCTGGACCACGTGGCGGCCTACGAGCTGCTGCGCAGCGACCCGCGGCTGGACATGAGTCGCGTCGGCGTGATAGGCCGCTCCTACGGCGGCTACATGACATTGACCCTGCTGGGCCGGCATCCGGAGCTGTGGCAGGCCGGGGTGGACATGTTCGGGCCGTACAACCTGACCACCTTTATCGACCGCCTGCCGGAGACCTGGAAGACCTACTTCTACCAGGCCGTTGGCCACCCCGAGAAGGACGCCGAGTTCCTGGCCGAGCGCTCGCCCAGCACCTATCTGTCCAACCTGGCCTGCCCGCTGCTGGTCATGCAAGGTGCACACGACCCGCGCGTCATCGAGCGCGAGTCGCGCGACGTGGTCGAGCAAATGCAAGCCCAGGGCAAGACCGTGGACTACGTGGTCTACGCCGACGAGGGGCACGACGTGCTGAAGTATGTCAACAAGGTGGACTGCTACAATCGGATCGTGGACTTCTTCGCGCAGCACTTGGGGCATTAGCGCACATTACACCTGGATGCTTGTCCGCATCCTCTGATGATGGTAGAATGCAGGTACTCGGTGAATTCCACCGAGTACCTGGCTGCGAGAGAGGTATCGTATGTCGGCGAATTTACAGGAGTTGATGGCTGAGCTGACGACATTGCCGATCGCTGATCGGCTTACATTGGCTCGTATGTTGATCGATAGCGCCATCGCTGAACCCTCGGCCATTGAACCCAAATGGCAGCGACTCCAGCCTAACGGGCACTCTGGGTTGCTGGCCATGGCGGGTCGCTATGCCGGCGGTCCAGGGGACAGCGCTGAGCGCGCCGAGGAGATTCTCGAAGCAGGCGCCAATGCAGTCAGTGGCTTGAGCGTTGACTGATGGCTGTACTTCTCGACACCGGCTTTGTCTATGCGGTCATCAATCGAACGGAGCGGCAACACGAAGCAGCGACAAAGATCGCGCGTGAAGTTCGTGAGTCGATGCTGCTGCCAACGCCAGTCATCGTAGAAGTGGCTTTCCTGCTGCTCCGTGACGTTGGACCTTTGGCGGTAGCAGATTTCGTGGGCGGACTTGCCACGACAGACATGCTATTGGTTGATCCCCAGGTCACCGATTATGAGCGCGCAGCAGCCGTCTTGCGCCAGTACAACGATGCCCACATTGACCTCGTAGACGCGCTCATCGTTGCTACTGCGGAACGTTTGAACATTGAGCTGATCCTTACTTTGGATCAGAGGCACTTTCGTATGTTTCGTCCAAAGCACTGCGTCGCCTTTGAGTTACTGCCATAGGTGGGGAGGTGGCCCAGGCTGGCGATATGAACCACAGTAATGACAACAATGGGAGCGGCCCATTGGCTACGTTGGTACTTGAAGATGGCGATGTCCTCCTCGGCCAGCCCTTCGGCGCAGCCGCCGACGCGGTCTTCGAGCTGGTCTTCAACACCAGCATGACCGGCTACCAGGAGATCATCACCGACCCGTCCTACCGCGGCCAGGGCGTGCTGTTCACCGTCTCCCACATCGGCAACGTGGGCATCAACCTGGAGGACGACGAGTCGGCCGCGCCGCAGGTGTCGGCTGTGGTCGTGCGCAGCCTGAGCCCCTCTGTGTCCAACTGGCGGGCCAGTCGCGACCTGTCCGGCTGGCTGGCCGAGCACGGCGTGCCGGGCATCAGCGGCGTGGACACGCGCTACCTGACGCGTAAGCTGCGCGACGGCGGCACGATGAAGGCTGCGCTGTCCACGCAGGGAACGCCTCCAGAGCAATTGCTGGCCATGGCACGCGCCTGGCCGGGGCTGGACGGCGTGGACATGGTCAAAGCCGTAACCTGCCCTGAGCCATATCACTGGACGGGCGATGCGGGAGACAAGTGGGTGCGGCAAAGTTGCCAACTCTCAGAAGAGTTGGCAACTTTGCCGCACCACGTCGTCCTCTACGACTTCGGCGCCAAGCGCAACATCATGCGCCACCTGGCGGCCGCCGGGCTGCGGGTGACGGTGGTCCCGGCCGACACGCCGGCCGCGGACGTGCTGGCCATGCGGCCGGCCGGCGTGATGCTCTCCAACGGCCCCGGCGACCCGGCCGGCTTGCCCTATGCCGTGGAGGCGACCCGCCAGCTCATCGATGCCGACGTGCCCATCTTCGGCATCTGCCTGGGCCATCAGCTCATCGGCCGCGCGCTGGGCGGTACGACGAGCCGGCTTAAGTTTGGCCATCACGGCGGCAACCACCCGGTGCAAGACCTGCGCACGGGCAAGATCGCCATCACCGCGCAGAACCACAACTACCAGGTGGACATCGCCAGCCTCGACCCGGCCGAGGTCGAGATCACGCACCTCAGCCTCAACGACGGCTCGTTGGAGGGTATGCGGCTGCGCCAAAAGCCGGTCTTCTGCGTGCAGTACCACCCAGAGGCCGCGCCCGGCCCGCACGACGCCCATGAGTTATTTGCGAGGTTCCTGCAGTTGATCCGTCATGGAGAACGAAGTCGGCCTCGGTCAGGAGACCGGCCCGCGCGATGACTGACCCAAGCAGTTGAGCAGCAGCTATTCGACGCGAAGCGGCGTCCCTCCGGACCAACGCCCTTCGCGTTTTTTGTTGCCATCATCTTCCTTGTCTACTTGTCTACCCACCAATCGACCAATTTTCCAATCTACCTACCCCCCCCCCATGCCCAAACGCACCGACATCCGCTCCATCCTCATCCCCGGCTCTGGCCCCATCGTCATCGGCCAGGCCGCCGAGTTCGACTACTCCGGCACGCAGGCCATCAAGGCGCTGCGTCGCGAGGGCTACCGCGTCATCCTGGTCAACTCCAATCCGGCCACCATCATGACCGACCCCGACCTGGCCGACGCGACCTACATCGAGCCGACCACGCCCGAGGTGCTGGAGGCCATCATCGCTCAGGAGCGGCCCGACGCGCTGCTGCCCACCGTGGGCGGCCAGACCGGGCTCAACCTGGCCCTGGCCCTGAGCGAGAACGGCGCGCTGGCCCGCTACGGCGTCACGCTGCTGGGCGCGTCGCTGGAGGCCATCCGGGCCGCCGAGGATCGCCGCCGCTTCCGCGACATCATGCTGGCAGCGGGGCTGCCCGTGCCCGCCGGCGGGCCGGCTCACTCGCTGGCCGAGGCCGAGGCGCTGGCTGAGCAGGCCGGCTATCCGTTGTTGGTGCGGGCGTCGTTTGCCCTGGGCGGCAGCGGCGCGAGCTGGGTCTATCAGCCGGCTGAGCTGGCCGAGGCCGTGCGCAAGGCTATCGCCGAGTCGCCCATCGGCCAGGCCTGGATCGAGCAGTCGATCATGGGCTGGAAGGAGTACGAGCTGGAGGTGATGGCCGACCGCGCCGGCAACTTCGTGGTGGTGTGCAGCATCGAGAACCTGGACCCCATGGGCGTGCACACCGGCGACAGCATCACCGTGGCCCCCGCCCAGACCCTGACCGACCGCGAATACCAGGTGCTGCGTGACCTGGCGCGGCAGGTGATGCTGGCCGTGGGCGTGCAGACCGGCGGCGCCAACGTGCAGTTCGCCGTGGACCCGCGCACGGGCCAGACGGTGATCATCGAGATGAACCCGCGCGTCAGCCGCTCGTCGGCCCTGGCCAGCAAGGCCACCGGCTTCCCCATCGCCAAGATCGCCGCGCTGGTGGCCGTGGGCTACACCCTGGACGAGATCGCCAACGACATCACCGGCCAGACCAAGGCCGCGTTCGAGCCGTCGCTGGACTACGTGGTGGTCAAGATCCCGCGCTGGGCCTTCGAGAAGTTCCCCGGCGTCGACCGCACGCTCGGCCCGCAGATGAAGTCCGTCGGCGAGGTCATGGCGCTGGGCAGCACGTTCCCGGAGGCGCTGCAGAAGGCGGTGCAGTCGTTGGACGCGGGCGCGGCGGGGGTGGACGCGTTGGATGGGACGGGGAGGGAGCGGGAAGGAAAGGAGGGAAAGGAAGAAAAGGAAGGCGAGGAAGGAAAGGAGGGAAAAGGGGGAAATGTGGAGGAACTGGAGGAGCTGGCGCGGCCGGGCGATCGGCGGCTGTTTGCGGTGTATCGGGCGCTGCTGGCCGGCGCGGCGGTGGAGGAGGTGGCGGCGCGGACGGGGATGGACCCGTGGTTTTTGCGGCAGCTTCAGGAAATTGTCAATTGTCAATTGTCAATTGGCCATTGTCAATTGGACAGTCCCGAACTGCCGGCGGCGTTGCGGCGGGCAAAGGAGATGGGGTTTGCGGATTCGTGGCTGGCGCGGTTGTTGGGTATGAACGACCAAGAGCTGCGCGCCCTGCGTCGCGCCCTCGGCATTCTCCCTGCCTTCCAACGCGTCGACACCTGCGCGGCCGAGTTCGAGGCGCAGACGCCGTACCTGTACAGCACCTATGCCACCGAGGACGAGGCCCGGCCCAGCCAGCGCCGCAAGATCCTGATCCTGGGCAGCGGGCCCAACCGCATCGGCCAGGGCGTGGAGTTCGACTACTGCTGCTGCCAGGCGGCCTACGCGCTGGACGACCTGGGCTTCGAGACCATCATGCTCAACTGCAACCCAGAGACGGTCAGCACCGATTACGACACGGCCGACCGGCTCTACTTCGAGCCGCTGACCCTGGAGCACGTGCTGAACGTGGTCGAGGTCGAGCAGCCGGAGGGCGTCATCGTACAGTTCGGCGGGCAGACGCCGCTCAACCTGGCGGCCGGCTTGCAGGCGGCCGGCGTGCCGATCCTGGGCACGTCGCCGCAGTCCATCTGGCTGGCCGAGGACCGCGAGCGCTTTGCCGCCTTGCTGGCCGAGCTGGACATCCCCCAGCCGCAGAACGCCATCGCCCGCAGCCTGGACGAGGCGCGCGCGGCCGCAGCGCAGATCGGCTATCCGGTGCTGGTGCGGCCATCGTTCGTGCTGGGTGGCCGCGCGATGGCCGTGGTCAGCGATGAGAGCCAATTGGCCGGCTTTGTCGAGCAAGCTTTCGCTGCCGCGCCCGGCCAGCCGCTGCTGGTCGACCAGTTCATGGAGGACGCCTACGAGATCGACGTGGACGCGCTGTGCGACGGCGAGCGGGTGGTGATCGGCGCCATCATGCAGCACATCGAGGAGGCCGGCGTGCACTCGGGCGACTCGGCCTGCGTGCTGCCGCCCTACAAGGTCAGCGCCTATCACCTGGACTTCATCCGCGACTGCACCGAGCGGCTGGGGCTGGCTTTGCAGGTGCGCGGGCTGATGAACGTGCAGTTCGCCATCAAGGAGGACGTGGTCTACGTGCTGGAGGTCAACCCGCGCGCCAGCCGCACCGTGCCTTTTGCCAGCAAGGCTACCGGGCTGCCGCTGGCCCGCATCGCCGCGCAGATCATGGCCGGCAAGACGCTGGCCGAGCTGGGCGTGCTGGAGGAACCGCGCGTCGACGGCTTCTTCGTCAAGGAGGCCGTGCTGCCCTTCAAAAAACTGCCGGGCAGCGACGCGGTGCTGGGGCCGGAGATGCGCAGCACAGGCGAGGTGATGGGCCATGCCAGCCGCTTCGGCCACGCCTTCGCCAAGGCGCAGTTGGCGGCCGGCACGCCCCTGCCGCTGGAGGGCACAGTGCTGATCAGCGTCAACGACTTCGACAAGGGCGCGGCGCTGAAGATCGCGCGCGACCTGAAGCGGCTGGGCTTCCACCTCATGGCAACGCCCGGCACGGCTGACGCCTTGCGCCGCGCCGGCATCCAGGTGCAGACGGTCAACAAGGTGTCGCAGGGCTCACCGCACGTGGTAGATGCTGTGCGCGCGGGTCAAGTTGATCTGATCCTCAACACGCCGCTGGGCCCGCGCGCCCAGACCGACGGTCTGTTGATCCGCCAGGCCGCCACGGCCATGGACGTGCCGCTGTTGACCACCTTGTCGGCCGCCGCGGCTGCGGTCGCCGCCATCCGCGCGCTGCGCGAGCAGGACTTTCGCTACCGCAGCCTGCAAACCCATTACCAGATCCGCCGCGTATCCTGATTGGCCGCGGATCACGCGGATCACGCGAATAAGACAGAACTCCTTCTGATCCGCGCAATCCGCATGATCCGCGGCCGATTTTCGGCAAGAAAGAGCCTGTCAATCATGACGAACATTCCGCGCTGCATGAGCACGCAGCACCCTGACAACGCCACCGTGCCGTTTTTCGCCGCCTCTGCGGTGTTGGCCGGCGAAGACGAGATTCGCGAGGCTTTCTACGCCTACTCCCACCTGGGTTGCGACGAACAAATGTGGGACGTGGAGGGCAAGGAGATCGACACCTATGTGGTGCGCAAGCTGCTCTCTTTTTACGAAGCCTTCTTTCGCGAGCGGGCGCTGGGAGAAGACCTGCGCTTGACGCTGCGCGTGCCCAACCCGGCGGTCGAAGGCTCCGAGGCCAAGGTGCTGCTGGAGACCCTGGAGAGCATCCCGCGCTCCTACGACGCCGCCAAGCTGTTCTACGGCCGCGACGTGGCGCCCATCTTCGAGGTCATCTTACCCATGGCCTCCTCGGCCCGCTCCATCGACCGCGTTTACCGCTACTACGCCGACCAGATCATCGGCCGCCAGCACCTGCGTTTTCGCCCCGACGATATCACCATCGCCGAGTGGATCGGTGAGTTCGCCCCCGCCCGCATTCAGGTGATTCCCTTGTTCGAGGACGTGCCCAGCATGCTGCGCGCCGACGCGGTGCTGGAGGAGTACTTGGCGGACAAGGAGGTGACCGATCAGCGGGTGTTCCTGGCCCGCTCCGACACAGCCATGAACTACGGACTGGTCGCAGCCGCACTGGCTAACAAGATCGCGCTGGCGCGGCTGGCAGATCTGGCCCGGCGTCGCGGCGTGCGCCTGCACCCGATCCTGGGCACCGGCTCGGCTCCCTTCCGCGGCGGCCTGTCGCCCCTGACCGCCGAGCGGGTGGGCATGGAGTATCCCAGCGTCGTCACCTTCAGCATCCAGTCGGCCTTCAAGTACGACTACCCGCCGGAGCAAGTGCGGGCGGCCTGCGAGCATCTCAAGGCGCGGCGCATTGGCATGCCGGCCCCCATCGACGAAGGCCGCGCCCTGGAGATCATAGAGCGCACCAGCGCCGAGTATCGTCGCCACGTGGTGGCGCTGGCCCCGCACATCAACCGCGTGGCGCGCTACGTGCCGCCTCGCCGCGCCCGCAAGCTGCACATCGGACTGTTTGGCTATGCCCGCGGGCTGGAGGGGGTCTCGCTGCCGCGAGCCATCTCCTTTACATGCGCGCTCTACTCGTTGGGTCTGCCGCCGGAGCTGATCGCCTTCGACGCCTTGACCGACAGCGACCTGGCTTTCGTTTACGGCAATTACCCTTCGTTTCAGGCCAAGATCGCCGACGCCTTGCGTTTCACCGACCCCGACGGGCCGTTGATGACCGATTCGTTGCGCCAGGCGCTGCTGCGCGCCGGCTTCGACTACGTCCCCCACACGGAGCACCTGGAGATCGTGCGCAGGATACGCAGCGCGCTGGACAACAACGAGACGGCTCATCTGAGCGACCTGGTGCTGCGCGCTGCCCTGCTGCGCCGTTTCTTGGGCTAATCGTAACTGCTCAGCCTTGACAGAATAGAACGCAGATAACGACGATGAGCGCAACTGCCACGCCGGCCACGCGATGACCCCGTCCAACGTCGTGGCGGTGCAGCACGGGCGCTACCATTGGAAGTATCTGCTGGACGTATCTGCCGCTGCTGCGCTAGGCAACCTGCTGCCATGCTTTGTGATCTGCAAGAAGCTGATGTAGAATTGACGCCACCTACACTTCACAAACCCATTTTGGAAGGAGTAAGTTTTACATAATGCCTTTCGACAAGATCGTTGTACCCCCTGCAGGCGAGAAGATCACTTTGCAGGATGGCAAGCTACACGTCCCTGACAATCCTATCATCTGTTTCATTGAAGGCGACGGCACGGGCGTCGATATCTGGACCGCCAGCCAGCCGGTACTCGACGCCGCCGTGGCCAAGGCCTACGGCGGCCAGCGCCAGATCGCCTGGATGGAGGTCTATGCCGGCGAGAAGGCCAACGCCGTCTACAACGAGACCATTTGGCTGCCGCAGGAGACTCTTGATGCCATCGACGAGTACATCGTGGCCATCAAGGGCCCGTTGACCACCCCGGTGGGCGGCGGCATCCGCAGCATCAACGTGGCGTTGCGCCAGCGGCTGGATCTGTACGCCTGCGTGCGGCCGGTGCAGTACTTCACCGGCGTGCCCAGCCCGGTCAAACGGCCTGACTTGGTGAACATGGTGATCTTTCGCGAGAACACGGAGGACATTTACGCCGGCATTGAGTGGGAGGCCTATAGCGAGGGCGCGAAAAAGCTCATTGCTTTCCTGCAGGAGGAGATGGGCGTCACCAAGATCCGCTTCCCGCAGAGCAGCGGCATCGGCGTCAAGCCCGTGAGCGAGGAGGGCACCAGCCGCCTGGTGCGCGCTGCGATCCAGTATGCCATCGACAACCACCGCAAGAGCGTGACCCTGGTGCATAAGGGCAACATCATGAAGTTCACCGAGGGCGCGTTCATGCAGTGGGGCTACAAAGTGGCAGCCCAGGAGTTCGGCGCAACGCCGCTCGACGGCGGACCGTGGCACGTGCTGCCCAACGGCATCGTGGTCAAGGACATGATCGCCGACGCGATGCTGCAGCAGATCCTTACCCGGCCGGCCGAGTACGACGTGCTGGCCACGCTGAACCTGAACGGCGACTACATCAGCGACGCGCTGGCCGCGCAGGTGGGCGGCATCGGCATTGCGCCTGGCGCCAATATCAACTACGTCACCGGCCGCGCTGTCTTCGAGGCCACCCACGGCACCGCCCCCAAGTACGCCGGTTTGGACAAGGTCAACCCCTCCTCGGTGATCCTCAGCGGCGAGATGATGCTGCGCCATCTGGGCTGGCACGAGGCGGCCGACCTGATCATCAACGCCATGGAGAAGACCCTCGCCCAGAAGATCGTCACCTATGACTTCGCCCGCCTGATGGAAGGCGCCACCGAGGTCAAGTGCAGCGAGTTCGGTCAGGCGCTGATCAAGAACATGTGAGGTCGTCAGAGAAGCCTGAAGGGTCTCCACCGACTGCAAACACACCCGCTAAAAAAGCCGCCATCGGAAGTTCTAACCGATGGCGGCTCGCTTTCTGTGCCAGCAGCAGATCTGCCGTCAAGGCCGCTCGCGTCCCGGCTCGTCCGGCGTCATGCCCGGCGGCGGGCCTTTGGAGCCGCCGCGTATCTCCTTGGGGATGATCACGTCTGCCGGGTTCATGAAGGGGATGGGGTCGCAGCAGCCGCCCCACCCATCGCCGCGCTTGTAGGGCAGGATGCGGATGCCGAAGTGCAGGTGCGGCCCGTTGCTGTTGCCCGTGTTGTCGGCCAGGCCGAGCACATCGCCGCGCGTGACTTTGGCCTCCTCTTTGACGCTGACGCTTTTCATGTGGGCATACAACGACTCGCCCCAGACGTGCTTGAGCTTGACGAAGTTGCCAAAGCCTCTGGCCTCGTAGCCCACCTGCACGACTTCGCCGTCGTCCGTGGCCAGGATGTCCGTGCCCGTGGGAGTGCCGAAATCGACGCCGTTGTGGCCGCGCAGCGGCACGCCGTCGTAGCTGAAAACCTTGTAGAACTCTGGACGGTCGGCGAAGAGCTGCGTCACCTTGTGCTTGCCGGCAAAGGGCTTGCCCAAGCGGATCTGGTCTTTGAGCTGCCAGGGGACAATGAAGCGCTCCCCTTTGACGCCCACCTCGGCCATCCAGCCCTGTACGGCCTGGCCATCGACGGCCCCACGTACCTGCCACCACGTCAGTAGGTCGGCGACCTGGGGGCCGGCGATGATCGTCAGCCCTGCGCCTGCCGGCAACTTGAACACGATGTCGGCGTCATCCTTGCCGCTGTAGCCAGGGGTGCGGCGCAAATTGACGGTGTCGTTGAAGGCGTTGTAAACCAGATCGCCGATCTTGAAGGTCTTGCTCGGCGCCGGCGTGGGCGTGACCGGCGGTGGGGGAGGGGTTGTGGACAGATAGGCTCTGCCGCTGGGGCTGGCTTCAGCCACCCAGCCCTCGCGCGTGACCCCGCTGTTCAGATAGCGCACCCGCCACCAGGTCAGGCTATCGGCTGAGCGCGGGCCGTCGATGATGGTGACCGCAACGCCGTGGGGCGTCTCGTCGACGATGTCGCTTTCATCCTTGCCGACGTAGCCGGGCGAGGTGCGCACGTTGAGGTAGGTTGTCGTGTAGACTGCTTGCCCGATCTGGAACTTCCCGGGCGTGACAGGCGCGCCGGGGAGCGGAAAGATGTCCAGCATCAGGTCAGGGCGTATCTCCCTGAGCACCGCCCCGCCGTCGGGCGCAGTCTGCGCGGCCCAGCCCTGCACCTGGCGACCGTCGCTGTATTCGGCGCGTATCTGCCACCAAGCCGTTCCGCTGGCCGTGCGTGGCCCCTCGATCACCACCACCTCCCAGCTGGGCGGGACCAGGGAGATGACGCCATAGGGCGCGCCGTTGTTGCGGCCGGGGTTTTTCTGCAGCGGCACCTCGTCCAGGGTCATGATCGCCTGGCCGGCGGCAAAGTCGACCCGCGCCGCCATAGGTTCCGGCGGGACATCCAAGGCAATCTCAGCGTCCGCTTGTGTTGAAGTGGGCAGGGGTTCTTCTGGGTTCATTGCGTGCCTCGATGATAGAGCCTCATAGACTGCGTACTTCAATTCTACCACAACCAGGGACAGCAGCCAATAAGGCAGCGCGAAACCCGCAAGGTCCTCCCCCAAGGTGCACTGCACTCATGCTGTCAGACCGCTGCTTCAGCCGACCCGTTGTTGTTGTGCCTGCCCATGCGGGTGGTATAATGTGCTCCAGCCAAGCGCCTGAATTCATCCGTCTACCGACCGGAAAGGATCGCACGACTATGACTTTATCTGCACCGCTTTCGCCGGCGGCCTTGGGCTTTGTGCGCGTGGCCGTCATCTCCCCTGAGCTGCGCGTCGCTGATGTGGATTTCAACACCCAGGCTATCATTGCTGCGCTGCAAGAGGCCGCCAAGCAAGGCTGCCGGCTGGCGGTGTTTCCCGAGCTGTGCATCACCGGCTACTCCTGCGCCGACCTGTTCTACCAGTCGGCCCTGCTGGACAAGGCCAGGGAAGCGCTGATACAAATCGCTGTGGCGGCCTGGCAGGCCGACTGCGCCGCGGTGGTTGGCCTGCCGCTGGAGGTCGGTGGCAAGCTTTACAACTGCGCTGCGCTGGTAGCCAAGTGGCAGGTGCTGGGCATCGTCCCTAAGACCTACCTGCCCACGACCAATGAATTCTACGAGGAACGCTGGTTCACATCCGGTCCGCTGGCGACCGCGACCGAGGTCAAGGTTGGGCCCTACGAAGAGCCGGCGCCATTCGGCGCCGACCTGCTGTTTGCCGTCGATAACCTCCCCGGCTTGACCATCGGCATCGAGATCTGCGAGGACCTGTGGGCCGTACAGCCGCCCAGCGGAGAGATGGCGCTGGCCGGCGCCACGATGTTGCTGAACCTGTCGGCCAGCAACGAGCTGCTGGGTAAGGTGGACTATCGCCGCGATCTGGTGCGGCAACAGTCGGCGCGCTGTTTGGCCGCCTACCTGTATGCCGGGGCCGGCTCGGGCGAGTCCACGACCGACACCGTGTGGGCGGGCCACTCGTTGATTGCCGAAAACGGCGTCATCTTGGCCGAAACACAACGTTTCCGCTTCGATACCCAGATGGCCATCGCCGACGTGGATGTGCAGCGGCTGGTGCACGAGCGGCTGCGCAACAGCACGTTTTCGGCCGCGCGGGCCAGCCGCACTTTGCGCACGGTGCGCTTCGAGCTGCCGGGCGAGGCAGCCCAGCAGCCCCTGTGGGTTTCCGAAAACCCGCAGGGGTTGGCAAGCGCGCCCTTGATCCGGCCGCAGCTCAGCCGCACACCCTTCGTTCCGGCCGACCCAGCGCGCCGCGCCGCCTCGTGCCAGGAGATTTTCGCCATTCAGGCCACCGGTCTCGCCAAGCGCCTGCGCCACACCGGCGTGCAGCGCGTGACGATCGGCGTTTCCGGCGGGCTGGACTCCACGCTGGCGCTGTTGGTGGCGGTGAAAGCTTTCGACACGTTGGGACTGCCGCGCGAAGGCATCCTTGCCATCACCATGCCCGGCTTCGGCACCACGGCGCGCACCAAGAGCAACGCCGTCGCTCTGGCCGAGGCCCTGGGCGTCACCCTGCGCACGATCCCGATTGCCGACGCCGTGCGCCAGCATTTCCGTGACATCGGCCACGATGAGAGCATGCACGACGTGACCTACGAGAACGCCCAGGCGCGCGAGCGCACACAGATCCTGATGGACGTGGCCAATCAAATCGGCGGTTTCGTCGTCGGCACGGGAGACCTGTCGGAGCTGGCGCTGGGCTGGCTGACCTATAGCGGCGATCACATGTCCATGTATCACGTCAACGCGGGTGTGCCCAAGACCCTGGTGCGCTACTTGATCGAGTGGGTGGCCGAAGCCGAGTTTAGCGGACCGGCCGCGGCTGTGCTGCGCGACATCATCGCCACGCCCATCACACCGGAGCTGCTGCCGCTGGGAGAGGGCGGCGAGCTGGCGCAAAAGACCGAGGACGCCATCGGCCCCTACGAGCTGCACGACTTCTTCCTCTATTACGCGGTGCGCTACCAGTTTCCCCCGGCCAAGGTGTTCGTCTTGGCCCGCCAGGCCTTCGCCGGCGCCTACGACGACGAGACGATCCTGCACTGGCTGACGGTGTTCTACCGCCGCTTCTTCAGTCAGCAGTTCAAGCGCTCGGCCATGCCCGACGGCCCCAAGGTCGGCTCGGTGGCGCTCTCCCCGCGCGG
>DAOUBX010000167.1:0-7836 GCA_034432445.1 Anaerolineales bacterium | reverse complement strand
CGCGCAGGGTGTCGTGACGCTGCGACCGAAGGAAGTCCCCGTGGGACTGCGCGCGGCCGATGCGGTAGAGTTTGCTCAGGTTTTCGACTTTAATAGCGATATCGCTCATGGGCTAATCTTGTAGATTTTGATCGTCGGTCCCGGCCGCTCGCGCTGCCACAGGCTGACGACGGGAGACCACATCTCCTCGAACAGAAAAGGAATTTCTTCGTGACTGTCCGTTGGCCTGAATTCGGCCAGCAAACGGGCATCGGCGTCCAACGAACGATAGAAGTCCTCCCGTTGTCGGTTCTCCACCGGATCGACGCGCGCCAGACGGTAGATAAAGCTGCTTAGAACAACGTACTCAAAGCCGTCCGCGCGATAGGCGTCCAGCGAGTACAACTTCGGATCGCCATCAAAGGGATTGATTACGTGGGCATCGTAGACGTGTCTCGAATCTGGTTCCGGGTCGTCTGCCGTCGCCAGAGGTGGGGAGTACCACTGGAGCGCTATCTTGCTGCCGGTGGGAATGTTCGCCTCGATCCACCGCTTGGCCAGGGTGCGCGTGTCGGTCTGTGTCCAGAGGCGGTCCAGTTGAACGATGCGGGTCGCGGGTATGATAACGAGCAGGCCCGCCACCAAAGCCAGCGATACCTGTTGTGCGGTCGCAGACACGTGGCGTGTGAGCCACGTCAACACCCATACAACGCCATCAGCCGCATAGAATGCCAGGAAGGGCAAGAGCGGCACCAGGTAGCGAGCAAAGGCCGAGGCGGCGGCCGACGCCGAGAGCAGGATGGCTGCTAACGTGGCCGGGAAGGCTAACATCAGGATATCCTCGGCCTGATGGCGCCGGACTGCTTTGGCGAGCCCGATGGCTGCAGCCGGCAGAAGTGGCCAGCCCCAGGCCAGTTCCAACATCGTCCCGTAGAAGCGCCAGGTCGACCAATCGGTGAACTCGAATCCCCAGAAGCCCTGGGTGGTGAGCGCCAATAAAGCCTGCGCGCTGCTGCCGGACAGGGCATTGCGGGTATTCAAAAGCAGAGACGGGGTTCCGATGAACAGTCCGGCTGCCAAAGCCACGCCCAGTAATACCATATGGCGGGCCAGGACGAGGACGTTCAGGCGCGTGCTTGATCTCGCCCGGAGAGCCGGCAGCAACATCGCAAGAAAGGGGACCAGCCCCAGAGATATCACTGAAAAGCGCAAACCAACCGCAATGCCGCACGCCAGTGCTGCGCCAGCAAGCCACTGCTTCCTGCCACCAGAGGCGTATCTGACCGCCGCATAGCAGGTGGCAAGACTGAATAACGTGATGAGCGCATAAGGCTCGACGAAGTGAGCGTGACGCACGTCAAGGACACAGAGAGCCATGAACAGGGCCGCGACCAGGCCTGTTCTCGACCCACGCAACCGGCGCACCAGCCAAAAGAGCAATAGGATGCTCGCCAGGCTCGCTGCCACTGATAGCCCGCGCGCCAACAGATAGAAGGCGGAGGGATCGACTTGGTACTGCTGGGCGAAAGCCAATAGAGAATTGATCTTGCCTGTCAATAACTGGGCTAGGAACAATGCCACGAACAGCCCAAGCAGGATGATTTGGTGCAGGTTGGGACTCAAGGGTGGATAGGCAATGTTGAAGTTGCCTTGCCCCAACTGCAGCGCGGCCAGCACATAGGCAGGTTCATCGATGTGATAGCGCTGGGGTAGCCCAAATGAAATCCCCCAGATGCGCGCTGCAAGCGCTAGCACGAGACAGGCTCCCAACGCCAAGATCACGGCCCGCATCGTCTGCGGTCGCTCTTCCTGAATGTGCATCTCAGTTGGTTGCATGATGTACCGTCTTTCGGGTTGGGGTCACTTCAGACAGTCCTGATCCATGTGGTTCGACGAGCGTTTCCACGACAAACAGCGGCCTCGCCCGGGCCGCATCGAAGCTGCGCCACAGGTACTCACCCAAAATTCCCAAGATCAAGAGCTGCGCGCCGGAGGTCAACAGCACCACCACCATCAGCGCGGTCCAGCCGGGCACGGGCACCTGGTTGAGGAGGCGGACGGCGATCACGACGATGGCATACAGGCCGCCGGCACCGGCCAGCAGCAGCCCCAGGGCCGAGGCCAGCCGCAGCGGCAGGTAGGAGAACGCTGCGAACGCATCAATAAAGTACTTGAACTTCTTGCGGAAGGTCCAGCGCGATCTGCCGTGCGCGCGCTCCGCGCGGTCGTACTCGACGATCTCATAGTGATAGCCCGACCACAGGATCAGGCCGATCAGGTGGGCGTTCTTCTCGTTGCAGCGAATCAGCACGTCCACCACCTGGCGGTCCACCAGGAAAAAGCCGATACCCTGGGGCGAGAAGCCCTCGAAGACCAGCTTCTTGAACAGCCAGTTGAACAGACTGGCGAACAGGCGAGTGGCCCAGGGATCGCCACGGCGATCCCGCCGCGCGGCCAGTACTACCTTTGTGCCGCTTTCCCACAGGTCAATCATCTCGACCAGGGTCTCGGGTGGGTCTTGCAGGTCCGCAGCGATGAAGGCCACGCAGTCCCCCTGCGCGTAGGTCATACCGGCCAGGATCGCAGTGTTGGAACCGAAGTTACGTGCCAGCTTTACGACCCGGACCCGCTCATCCTGCCCGGCCAAGCCGCGCAACACCTCGTAGGAGTTGTCGCCCGATCCGTCATCCACGTAGATGAATTCGAAACGGTGTTCGGGCTGGCTTGCTGCCAGCGCAGCCAGACGGTCGGCCAGGGCGGGCAGGCTTTCAGCATTGTAATACACGGGGATAACGATGGAGATCAGGGCCATCAGATGTAAAACTCCCGGATTGCAGTGATGACCCGGTTGACCTCGACCTCGGTCAACTGTGGATATATGGGCAACGAGAGGATTGTGTCCGCCACGCGCTCGGTCGCCGGCAGGCTACCCCGTGCGTAACCCAAGCTTGCGTAGGCCGGCTGCAGGTGCGCAGGGATGGGATAGTGGATCAAGGTCTGGACCCCGCGCTCGGCCAGGAATGCCTGCAGGCGATCGCGCTCTGCAACCTGGATCACGTACAGGTGATAGACGTGCTCGTTGCCCGCCGCTTCGACCGGCCCACTCACCGGCAGTCCGGCCAGCCCCTCGGTATATCGCGCGGCGACCTCCCGGCGGCGAAGGTTCCATGAGTCCAGATACGGCAGCTTGGTGGCCAGGAGCGCAGCTTGCAGCTCATCCAGCCGGCTGTTGATGCCGACGATCTCATGGTAGTAGCGCTGGCGCTGGCCGTAGTTACGCAGCATCCTGAGCTTTTCGGCCAGCGCGGGGTCGGTTGTCGTCACCGCACCGCCGTCGCCGTAGCAGCCCAGGTTCTTGCTGGGATAGAAGCTGAAAGCCGCCATCTGCCCCATGCTGCCGGCCTTGCGTTCCCGATACGTCGCGCCATGCGCCTGCGCGCAATCTTCGATCACGGGGATACCGCGCCGGCCGGCCAGCTCGAGCAGGGGATCCATGTCAACGCACTGGCCGTACAAGTGCACCGGCAGGATCGCGGCCGTGCGCGGGGTGATGGCCGCCTCGACCTGCGTCACATCCATCAGACAGGTGTCGGTCCGGATATCCACGAACATGGGCCGGCCGCCGGTCATGGAAATGGCCGAGATGGTTGGCACCGCGGTGTGGGCCACCGTGATCACCTCGTCGCCCGGCTCGACGCCGGCCGCCATGAGCGCCAGCGCGATGGCCTCGGTGCCGGAAGCGCAGCCGACGCAGTGTCCCACCCCAAGGTACGCAGCAAAGGCCTGTTCGAAGCGCTCCAGCTCACGGCCCAGGATGAACCACCCGCTCCGTAACACGCGCTGTACCGCTGTGTCCAGCTCCGCCTGGATTTCGGCGTATTCTCGCCGCAGGTCGCCGAACCTAACTTCCATCGCCTTGCCTCTTCGGGTTGACCAGGGCCAGAAACTCGTCGTAGTCTCGAATGTAATCCGCCGCGTCGTAGGGAGCAGAAGCCAGCACAAGCAGCACCGCGTCTGTAGAGTATTTATACTGGGCTGCCCACACCATCGGCGGGATGTGCACACCCACGTCGGGTCGGTCCAGGGCGATCTCCGCTCGATTCTGGCCGTCATCCACCATCAACGTGCACGAGCCGTGGACGCAGACCAGAAACTGATGCAAGCTCCTATGCGCATGCTCCCCGCGCACATCCTTGGAGGGCACATCATACACCACAAACCAACGCTGGGGTTGAAACGGGAGTTGCGGCCCGACTTCGCCGACTGACAGGGTGCCACGCATGTCTTGAAAAGTAGGGAGCGAGATGATCGAGACTCCTCTGACCGAGCACGGTTTGCTGTCTGCCCGGCGAGCCGGCCCCGTAACCGGCTCGTCCATCACACCGGTCGTCACATACCCCTGGATGCGGGCCGGATTGCCCACCACAATCGCGTTGGGCGGCACGTTGTGAGTTACCACAGCGCCTGCGCCTACCATTGCCCCGCGGCCGATGGTCAGACCAGGCAAAATAGTCGCGTTCGCGCCGATGGAGGCTCCTTGCCGAATGCGCGTGCGAGGATACCGGGCCAGGTACTGCTTGCTGCGCGGCGCAGGATCATTGGTGAAAGTAGCATTGGGCCCAATGAATACGTCGTCCTCGATCTCGATTCCGTCCCAGATTTGCACACCGCACTTGATGGTCACCCGATCCCCAATGACCACGTCGTTCTCGATGAAGACACCATCGCAGATGTTGCAGTCCCGACCGATCCGCGCGCCGGGCAGTACATGCGCGAACGCCCAGACGCGGGTGTTTTCGCCCACGGATGCGCCGTCTTCAACGATTGCCAGTTGATGAATGAAAGCCTGCTTTGAAATCATGGACCGTTTCAGGAATGGAATTTTCAGGTCTACTTTGCGCGGGACACCGTGATGATACCGCCCAGGATAATCGCTATGCCAAGAATCTTCTGCAAGGATAATGGTTCTCTGAACAGCGTAGTTGCGCCCAATGTAACGAGAATGAAAGTCATGCTTACCAGCAGGGGATAACTGCTATTCAGGTTCTCGGTCGAGACAATCGCAAACCAGACGATGGATGCCAGGCCATACAGAATCACCCCTGCATCGAACAGCGGCTGAAACAGTAAGTTGCGCATATCGTGTGCAAGCGTGGAAAGCGTGAGTGACAGGCCACCCGCGCGTGCGACGCCTTCTCGCATCATCAGGTTGCCACTTGCAGTCATCAACGCGGCAATGAATATGAGAATCAATCCTCTCGTGGACATCAGTGTTATACTCCCGCGCCGTTGCGGCCGATGACACTTGCACCGAACGCAAGTGCAGGTGTGCCCACGACCTCGCCGCGCTGGACCTCGAAGGAGACGTCCTTGAGCGCCCAGAGGTCGTCGGGGGAGGCCGGAGCCTGCCACAGATTGCCCGGATTAGACGGATTTTTCCGATCCCCAATCCGTGTAATCCGTGAAATTCGCGGCAGGAACCCCGTCAGCGCGTCGCGCAGGGTGTCGGGACGCTGGTGGACGGCGCCCAGGTGGCACGCCCTGGCTGACAGCTCAGGGTAGAGCTTGCTGATCGACTTTGCTCAGGACAGGGGTTGTCGGCGCGGATGGCGATGTCGGTCATGACGCTGCGAGGCTGCCGGCGCCAGGCAAGCGCCGCCGGCCGGCGCAACGACGTCGGCGAGACTGCGCTGTGAACGCCGGCCGGAGCAGGGGCTACGACGAGCCGACGCGCTTTGTGTGTGTCGCAGAGGGTCGAGAGGGCTCTGCACATGCCGGCCAGAGCGCTACCCACGACAATCCGCTGTGATCCGCGCCGATCCGCGGCAGATCAGATGATATCGGCAAAGGTGCGCTCGGTGCTGCGGAAGAAGAACAGCCCGCTGATCAGCACCGCCACCGCGATCAGCACCGACAAAACGAACAGCGCCACCGGCGCCTGCAAGCCGGTCACCGCGCTGGCGTCGCCCAGCAACGCCCAGCGAAAGCCGCTCACCACTCCGACCATGGGGTTGAGCGCCAACAGCGGCCGGAACTGCTCCGGGATGATGGTCACCGGCCAGATCACCGGCGTCAGATACATCCAAACCTGGATCAGGAAGGGCACCAACTGCTTGACGTCGCGGTAGCGCACGTTGAGCGCCGAGAGCCACAGCCCAAAGCCCAGCGCCGTGATCATGGCCAGCAGCAGGAAGAAGGGCAAGAGCAGGACGGCCGGCGTCAACGGCACGCGGTAGATCGCCATCAGCACGGCCAGCAGGCCGAACCCCACGGCGAAGTCCACCAGCCCCGACAGCACGCCGCTCAAGGGCAGGGTCAGCCGCGGGAAGTAGACCTTAGTGATCAGATTGGCGCTGTCCACCAGGTTGTTGGAGGTGCGGGTCAGCGACCCGGCGAAATACTGCCAGGGCAGCAGGCCGGCGTAGGCGAAGATCGGGTAGGGCAGGCCGTTGGAGGGCACGCTGAGCAGGATGCCGAAGATCACGGTGAAGACCAGCGTGCTCAGCAGCGGCTGCAAGACCACCCAGATCACCCCCAGCGCGGTCTGCTTGTAGCGCACCTTGACATCGCGCCAGATCATGAAGTAGAGCAGCTCGCGGTACTCCCACACGGCGCGCAGATGCAGGGCCGAGAGGCCCTTGGTCGGTTGGATTACGACAGTCGGCGGCGCGGCAACTTGTTCCAGGTTCATGGTATCTCGCAGCGATGCTTCGCAGGCCGCGGCTCGGCGTAGCTCAATGGGAGCGGATCGGACGCCCCCGCCCACGGGTGCGGCGCGGGCGGCGGTTGGGCGGCGGGCAGGCGGCGATGGCGCTCAGGGGCAGCTCGACCTCGCTCAGCGCGCCCAGGAAGTGCAACAGCACCCGCACGCGCTGCGCCGGCTGCAGCGGCCCCGCAAACACCGCGGTCAGCCCCTGCAACGGCCCACCGGTGATAGCGACCTCCTGTCCGGGTCGGAAGGAGTGTTGCGGCAGCCCGCCCTGGGCGTTCCACTCGGCCACCCGCTGGCGCAGGCGGGCCACCTCCTGCGCCGGCACGGGCTGGGGCCGGTCGCCGAAGCTCACCAGGCGGATCACGCCCGGCAGGTTGTTGAGCGTCGTCAGCCCGACAGCGGCCAGGTCGACGTATACGAACAGGTAACCGGGGAACAGCGGGGCCTTCGCCGGCCGCGCGCCGGCCGGCCGGACGATTTCAGGCAGATAGGCTGTCAGATGCAGGCGATCCTCCACCAGGCTGGCAACCAGCAGTTCACGCTGTGGCCTGGCGTGTAGCACGTACCAAGCCGGCCCGTCGCTGTTCACTTGGCCTCGCAGTTGCATGGTTGATCTCCACCGGGCCTAGCCCGTCTGGTGCGCTGGCGCCCCATTGCACACGCACCGGGATCAGAACACAGGGATTACGCCTGTGGGTTATAACACATATGCCTGCAGGAAGCAAAATCGCGCTGCAAGGCGCGTCGGACGCACAGATGCTCTGGTTGCGCTTTTGTCGATTCGCCCGTTTTGTTGGTATCATTGAGGTGGGAGAGAGGCAGCAGCACCTCGCCGCCTCTCTCCCTGGAAGGCGCCACCTCCTCAGGCGCCGGATCTCGGCTCCGCAGTCCTCTGTCTAGCGCGCTGCCCGGCTGGACGCCGTTCAACCGTCAACTTCAGCAACATCGACAAGCAACTCCCAACCACTCGAAGGAAGGTGACCCCATGAACTCCCTCGCACAAAGACGTGTCTTGCTGCTTCTGGTTATCCTGGCGCTGCTCCTGGCGCTCGCGCCCGCGGGCCTGGCCGCGCCGGCCGCGCCGCTGGCGGCTATTTCCCTCACCGGCGGCGCCTACACGCAGAACTTCGACACTCTGGCCAGCT
>DAOUBX010000166.1:0-3680 GCA_034432445.1 Anaerolineales bacterium | reverse complement strand
TAACCTAAAAATCGCTCGGGCCGGTCTCCGACCGTGCCCGCCGCGCTTTCATTGACGGTTGTGCGCCGACGCGCATGGGCATCTGGTTTGCAAACAAGTCTGCGAAGCCAACCTAGGTCGCAAATCGCCTACAAATGCCCGGCACCTGAGCAGTTACCTTCAGACAAGTTGAATAGTCCATGTGCGCGAAGGATGTGTTCCGGGCCAGGCGAAAGCCGCGTTTTTGGCGAGTCGTGTTACAATTCAACTATGGACATGCTGCGCGCAGTGCGACGAACCGTACAACGCTATCGCCTTCTAAACGCGGGCGACACGGTTGTCATCGGCGTCTCCGGCGGACCCGATTCGCTGTGTTTGCTGCACGTTCTGCGCGCGTTGGCGCTGGAGTTCGGCGCGCGCCTACACGTTGCCCACCTCCACCATGGGTTGCGCGGGGCCGAGGCCGATGCCGATGCCGCCTTCGTGGCCAACCTCGCTGCGGACTATAGCCTGCCCTTCACCGGTGAGCGCGTCGACGTGACAGCACTGGCCAGCCAGACCGGCGCTTCGTTAGAAGAAGCGGCGCGCGAGGCTCGCTACGCCTTCCTCGGCCGGCTGGCAGAGCAGATCGGTGCTGCGGCTGTGGCGGTCGGCCACAACGCCGACGATCAAGCCGAGACCGTGTTGATGCACCTGCTGCGCGGCAGCGGCCTGGCCGGGCTGCGCGGCATGCAGGTGCGCAGCGCCTTTCCGCTCCCCACGTTGTCACCGCTCAAGCAGCCGCTGTCACTTGCCGGTTGCCGTCTGATCCGTCCCTTGTTGTTCACTTCTCGCCAGGATATTTTGACCTACTGCGCAGCGCACGGCCTAACCCCGCGCTGCGACCGCAGCAACGAAGACACGACCTTCTTTCGCAACCGCTTGCGCCACGAGCTTCTGCCTTACCTCGAACGCTACAATCCGCAGATTCGGCGCATCCTCGGCAGCACGGCCGCGGTGTTGGCGGACGACTACGACCTGTTGCGCCAAGACCTGGCTGACGCCTGGCCAAAGGTCGTCTGGCGTGAAGAAGGCGACCGCCTGGTCTTACGCCTTAACGTCTGGCGACGCCTGCCGACCGCTTTGCAGCGCAGTGTGTTGCGCGAGGCCATACATCGCTTGCGCGCTACCTTGCGCAACATCAACTACATCCATGTCGACAACGCTTTTTGGCTCCTCCACGAGGGAACGGCTGGCGATCGCATGACCCTGCCTGCGGGCCTGGAGTTGGTCTTGGGCTATGATCGCTTCGCCATCGGCAACACGGGCGTCGATCTGCCGTTGGATGACTTGCCTCAGCTCCTGGCAGACCGGCTGTCGCTGCCGCTAACAGGCTGCGTCAACCTAGGTGGCTGGCAGGTGGAGACGACATTGCTCGGGCCGGCTGACCTGCCGCCGGCATGGCGCAACAACACCGATCCCTGGCAGGCGTGGCTAGATGCCGACGTTTTGGGCCCAGAGCCTGCCCTGCGCATCCGTCAGGCGGGCGAAAGCTTCCAGCCGTTGGGCATGGGGGGGCGACACAAGCCACTGGCCGAGTATTTCACCAACGCCAAGATCCCTGCGGCTGCCCGGCCGCGCTGGCCACTGCTCGTCACCACCACAGGCGACATCGCCTGGGCCTGCGGCCTGCGCGTCGACGAGCGGGCCCAGGTCACGCCTGCCACGCAACGGATTGTGCACGTCACGCTACGTCAGATTGGACTTGAGGAAGAGGGAAGAAACGCGGGAAAGTGAGGAGGCGAGGGAAGAACGCGCAGCTTGATCGGACACTCGCCTTGCGCTGCACCCTACCAGCCGTCGCACTTCTTCATCTCCTCACCGCCGTGTCACGTCTGCTGCTCTTCACGCGTTGTGTTCTGCGGTTTCCATACGTTGTTCTGCATTCATTACGTTACCCTCCCGCGACCATGAAACCATTCACTCACTGGGCTATCCACCACCAGCAAAAAATCCGCATCGCCGGCCGCGCCGGGGCCGAGATCTGGGGCGCGCTGGCCGGCCCCGACGGCGCCGTGCGTCCCTTTCGTTACGACCAACAAACCATGCGCCTCACCCTCGGCGAAGGCGACAGCCAACGCGTTCTGCAGTTGGACGCCTACGGCTTCGAGCAAGACATCTCAGACGGTGACCGGTAACCCGCCATCGCACCGCTCACCGATTACCGTCTACCGTTCACCGATCACCGTTCACCGTTCACCCCACAAACGCCATGCCCACCCTAACCCTTAAACCCGGCCGCGAGAAGTCCGTGCGCAACCGCCATCCCTGGCTCTTCTCCGGCGCAATTGCCCACAGCGACCGCACGGCGCAAGATGGCGACGTGGTAGACGTTCATGCCAACGACGGCCAATGGCTGGCGCGCGGTTACCTGAACCGCCGATCGCAGATCCATGTGCGCTTGCTGACCTGGAACGCCGACGAAGTCATCGACGAGAGCTTCTGGCGCGGCCGTTTGGCGCAGGCCATTGCGGGCCGCGCCGCGCTGGCGGCCGACCCGCAGACGAACGCCTATCGCCTGGTCCATGCCGAAAGCGACGCCCTTCCCGGCCTTGTGGTCGATCGCTACGGCGACTGGCTGGTGGTGCAGTGCCTGACGCTGGGAATGGAGCGGGCTAAGCCGCTGCTCGTCCGGCTGTTAGCCGAGCTTTGCCGGCCGGCCGGCGTTGTCGAGCGCTCCGACGTAGACGTGCGCCAGAAAGAAGGGCTGCAACCGGCTGTGGGGATGCTGCAGGGCCAAGCGCCAACCGAGCCGGTCGAGATCGTGGAGCACGGGCATCGTTTCTTGGTCGATCTCCTAGGCGGCCAGAAGACCGGCTTCTACCTGGACCAGCGCGAAAATCGGCGACGGGTGGCGTCCTACTGCCAAGGCGCGCGCGTGCTCAACGCCTTCAGCTACAGCGGCGGTTTTGCCGTCTACGCGCTGGCCGCCGGCGCGCAGCAGGTGATCAACCTGGACTCGTCCATGGAGGCGCTGGAGCTGGCCGAGCGTAACCTGGCGCTCAACGGCTTCGACCCTGACGCGCAGGCCGAGGGCGTGGTCGGCGACGTGTTCCAGGTGCTGCGCGATTGGCGCGCGGCCGGCGAGCGCTTCGACGTGATCATCCTCGACCCGCCCAAGTTCGCCCACAGCCAACAACAGATCGATCGGGCTGCGCGAGCCTACAAAGACATCAACTTGCTGGCCATGCAGTTGCTGCGGCCCGGCGGTGTACTGGCGACCTTCTCCTGCTCCGGCCTGGTCAGCGCCGATCTGTTCCAGAAGATCGTCTTCGGCGCATCGGTAGACGCCGGCCGAGACGTGCAGGTCATCGAGCGGCTGAGCCAGGGGGCCGACCACCCCGTGTTGCTGAGCTTTCCTGAGGGCGAGTACTTGAAAGGGCTGGTGTGCCGTGTGCTGTGACGTCCCAATTTCAGTAGTTCACGATTCTCTGTGTCTAATGCGCACTTTTGAAGATCGACAAATCAGTCCGACATTTCCGTTGAGATGAGGACGCTGTGTCAGCGACAGCCGCCCCGGTTATGATGAACCTTAAGATAGTACTCCGGTAACAGAGCGAAGCGCGTCCAGGTGCGAGCTTGCCGGGGAATGAAGTTCCCCGGCTACATAACAGCGCCCGTTGAAACGGGCTCGCGCGTGCATGGCGCGTCTTTCAGCCCCG
>DAOUBX010000165.1:0-14322 GCA_034432445.1 Anaerolineales bacterium | reverse complement strand
ACTTGCGACCGGTTCCCAGCTTGAGCCGGCTCTGCAGACGCCCTGGCCAGCGCAGCCTTAAGTGCCCGGCACCTAGGGCTGAATAGTTGCCATCATTATAGTCGCAGCGCAATGAGAGATCAAGACAGCGATCGGAGCCAAGCGCTCAGGAGGTCACGATGATTATTGCCGTCATGTCGGACATACACGATAACATTTGGAATCTAGAGGATGCGCTGACGCAAGCACGGGCAGCCGGCGCAGAGGCGCTCATCTTCTGCGGCGACTTTTGTGCGCCGTTTACGCTGACGCAACTGGCCCAGGAGTTCGGCGGGCCGGTGCACTGCGTGTTCGGGAACAACGATGGCGACCCGCGCTTGCTTGTGCAAAACGCGTTGGCCGCCGGCAACGTGACCTTGCACGGGCAGTATGCCGAGCTAATACTCGGCGGTCGTCGCATCGCAGTCAATCACTACCCCGAAATTGCTCGTCGCATAGCCGAGACGGCTCAGTTTGACCTGGTGTGCTATGGCCATAACCATCTAGCCAGGGTGGAGCGGATTGGTCAAACGATCTTGGCCAATCCAGGGGAAGTGATGGGGCGCTTCGGCGCGCCTAGCTTTGGTCTGTACGATACGCTGCTGCACGACTTCACGCTTCAGCCCGTGAAGCATGTGGCGGGCCAGTAGGCTCGATTGCCAAAGGTTCATTGCTGCGCTGCAGGTTGCCCCTCACTCCGCTGCGAGGATGGTCGGCGCGGCGAAGAGGGCGATGGTTCGTATAGCATCTTTACTACGCGCGGCGCCCAGAGCGTGTAGTCCAAACTCCAACACTGAGCAAAGCGCAGCCGAGCGCCATCAGTGCAGGGCCGTGGCCGACTTGTGCTGATGACCCATAGACGCTTGCCAGGGCTGTTTGCAGACGATAAAACGTGGCTACGGGGGGAACGATAGCGCCTACCGCCAAGACCGTGACCAGCGCTGCCGACACCGTACAAGGTAGCCGACGCAACAGGGGATAGGATGCCGCAGCCATGATAAGACAGAACCCGATCGCCAGGGTCTGATTGCTGAATTCGGGCGTGCGCAAGAGGGGTGGTGTCCAGGCTGGCGGCAGCATGGACAGCGCTACCGGGATTGCGAGCAGGTTCAACAGCCAACGAACCCCTTTAGACAGCCGTAGTTCAGGCCGATGTGCCAACAGGCTTAGACTCAGGCTTAAGGTAACAAGAGGCAGGTAGAACACCTCTCGCTGCAAGGAGATCTGTCCGTTGCGCACCTCGGCCAGAAACTTGACATATTCAGCCAAATCCAGGCCCAGGATACGCAGTCCGGCGGCTTCTGACCACACCCAGGGCCCCCAATAGCCGGCCGCGATGGCTGAGCAGCCGATGAGCACGAGCAAGGTGGGCAGGAGAGATCGCTGGGTCGCGGACGCCTCAGACGCCATGGTGTACCTGTCGGTAGGTCTGTTCATAGGCGGATAGGAGTACTTGTGCTGCAGCCTCCCATGTGAAGCGGCGGGCGTGTTCAAGGCCGCGCGCGCGCAGGGTAGCGCGCAGCCCACGATCCTCGATGAGACGCCCTAAGGCGTCAGCAAGCTCCTCCTCGTCAGTCGCGTCGATCTGCAAGGCAGCGTCGCCGGCTGCCTCAGGCAACGAGGAGTTGTTGCTGCATACCACAGGCGTGCCACAGGCCATGGCTTCGACCACGGGTATGCCGAACCCCTCATACAGCGTTGGGAAAGCAAAGACATCGGCTGCAGCATAGAGAGCCGGCAAGTCGACGTCATCGACGAAACCGGTAAACATAATGTCGCGACGCAAATCGCCGACGTCCTCCGCAGCCGCGAAGATCTGTTCCACCATCCAGCCCTTGCCCCCAGCAATCACCAGCCGATGAGGCAGCGCGGTTGCGTGGCGTAAGCGTGCCCATGCCCTGATGAGAGCCGGCCAGTTCTTGCGCGGCTCCAGTGTGCCTACGCCCAAGATGAACGGTTGGTCGCCCAGTCGGTAGCGTGCGCGCACGTGGGTGATCGACGCGGCGTCGGTTGGTGGGCAGAAGCGCGGTTCGACGCCGGGATAAACGACAGTGATCTTGCTGGCCGGAGTGTCCAACAGCCGCGTCAGGTCGCTCTTTGTGTTGGCGCTATCGGCCAGCACATGGTTGGCGCGCACTACAGAGCTTGGTACGACCCGGCTTAGAAACGCGCGCAAACCGGGGTCAGCGCATTGCGGCGTGGTTAGGAAGCTTAGGTCATGCACAGTGAGCAAGCTTGCCGCTTGTCTGACGGGCGGCAGCACGAAATCTGGCGCATGGTAGACATCGCACGACCCGCTAAACCAGGTCACAGGCACTGGCAGCCAAACACGATGCCAGGCAATGGTCAACAGCCGATTGGAGGCAGGAACGGCGCGCACGTGGCAGCCGGGTGGAACAAGGTCCGGCTGGACTGAAGACCGCCCAAACACCAACAGGATCAGCTCGTGGCCATGTTGCGCTGCTAGCGGAGCCAGTGCCTGCACCAGGCCGCGGGTGTGGCGGCCGATGCCGGCGCTTTGGTGCACGGCGGGGGTGTAGTCAACAACAATGCGCACGACGCCGGCTCACTCGATCCCTTTGTAGGTCCAGACGCGGTTGATGCCGTAGTTCCAAAAGAGGACTACTCCGATGGCGAGGATCTTGGCAGCGTTGTAGTCGAGTGGATCAGGCAAGAAGTGTTGTGTCACCTGGTGCGCCAGATAAAGTACTAGCTCATTGATGCCGAGGCCGATCACGTTGACAATGGTAAATTGCGCTAGCTGCGTGTGCAGAGGACGCTGACGGCTTTCGGGAAAAGTCCACAGGCGGTTCCAGGTGAAGTTGCTAATGACCGCAGCCGTGAAGGAAATGGCGTTGGCCACCAGGAGGTCAAGTCCAAAGATCTTGTGCAGCACGTTCAACAGGGTGAGGTCGACCACCATGCCGATGGCGCCTACGGTGGCAAACTTCAGGAAGCGCGTGACTTCCCTGGGTCTTAGCCCGGTGATCTCGGCGAGCCGTTCAATCATTCGGTTGAGCAAGGAGGGAAACAGTTTGCTTTGGGTCAGTTCGGACATCAGCTTAGTCCTGTCTGGGTTTTCTGCGGCCAAGATGGATGCGGTTGACTTTGGGTATCTGGGTTGCTGCGAAACGTCCTGCGTTCCTGGGCGGTCAGCACAGCCACAGCGCCCAGCAATAGCCCAATCTGCAGCACAATATGTTGAACCCACAGGTTGTCGAAGAAATTATGAATCGTCGCATGGACCAGCGCGCCCAACGCACCTGCGCCCACGGCCACGGTCAGGGTCTGGCGGCTGCGCGTGGCCGTCAGGCTTTGCCACAACGCTGCTAGCCAAAGCAGCAGGTAAGCCAGCAAGCCCAACAGCCCAGTCTCGGCTCCGAAGTTCAGATAGACGTTGTGGGCGTGGCCCAGCGCGTCTTGCCAGCGGGGCAGCGCATAGGTCGGATAGGCCACCGCGTAGTTGCCCAGACCAACCCCAAGCCACAAGTGGTCAGCCCACATGCGCGTCGCAGATAACCAGTGCGCCACGCGTTCGATCACGGCGAAGTTGGTGTCATTGACCTCCACGCGCTGGATGTCCACTAGTCCTACGTAGTCCTGCAGGCCAGCTAGACGATCAGTTACGGAAACGGGCGCCAGCCCAGCAGCAGGCCCGGTTAACACCCAGAGCAGGAAGATGCCGAGCAGTACGGCAGCTGCGGTCGCCAGAAGCCCAGCGCGCCCGATGTAGATCAACGCGACAGCGGCGCTGGAGGCCATGAAAGCCAACCAGGCACCCCTGCTCCAGCTTACAAGTAGACCGAGCGAGATCAGTGCGGCAGTCATCGGCAGAGACAGGCGTAGCAGTCGCGACCACATGCCTCGTCCCATCGGCGTCGTCCAACTCCACAGACTCAGGGCGATGGCCAAAGGCGCGGCCAGGCCCAGGTAGCCGGCATATGGGTTCGGTTGACGATAGGTGCCGTAGGCGCGCATGAAGCGTCCCAGTATTATGAACTCCTCTGGGCCGCTTTGGGTCAGAAACTGATGAATGCCCAGCATAGCCTGGCCCACGCCGGCAGCAAGCAGAGCGGCCAAGAGCCAGCCCACACGACCAGGTGGCAACAATGCCACTGTAGCCCAGTACAGCAGCAGCAGTTGTAGCCACTTCAGCAGTTCTGGCAACGCCTCGCGCCAAGAGGTAGCCGCAACTACTGACAACGAAATCACGCCGACGAACAGCGCCAAGGACAACGTCAAGGGTGCATGCGGCAAGCGCAGGGTGCGCCTGACCGTGCTTTGACCCAGCCAGGCTGCCAAGACAAGAGCCAACAGCAAGTCGGCTGCATCCAAGCGCAGTCCGCCGAGGCCGAGCGGCAAAGCACCGGCAAAGGGAAGGACGAGGCCCAACAGCGCAACGCCGATCCACGGTCGGATTAGTACGCTTAACACGACACCGGCGGCTACTAGGGTGGCAACCGCAAGTTTCAGCGGCGCAAGGGCAATCAGCCCGGCCAGCAGCGCCAACCCAACCCATTGGTAATAAGGTTGATCCCACCGCTGTGATGGGGCCGGCTGTGCGTCAGAAGTGGGTGTCATCAGGCCGCTATCATACGGCGAATGCAGACCTTTGTCAAGCCGTGGGAACTTTTGCCTTGGCAAGCAACGTCCTGCAAGCGGGGTAGCCAACGAGGTCGCTGGCAAGAGCAAGGGAAACAAAGGTTCTCTCGATTTCGCGCTTGTCGGTTCTTGTGGTATACTCTCGGCTTGATTGCGAGGAGCGGGCGATGACGGCCGCAGTGTCTCATTGCGCGTTCGTAAAACAAACAGTCTATTTGTTGTGAGGAAAGCATGGCGAAGAAGAAGCGTGATCGTGTTCCCAACGTGCCGCGCAGCACCGGCCCGGAGGCGCCGGCTGCGACGGGTAAGTCGAGCACTGCAACCAAGCAGCAATCCGGCAAGACCGCATCCACACGCAAATCCCAGAGAGATCGCAAGCGACAGCAGAGCTGGATCTTGTTGGGTTTGGCCGGGATTGCGGCTGTGGCGTTGGTGGTGGTGTTGATTTTGGTCAATAACTCTAGCAGCAAGGCTAGCGGCAACCCACCGGCTGCCTCGGACTTGCCGGCTGAGCTGATCAACGGATCGGCCAAAGGCAAGCCTGATGCACCGGTGAAGGTGGCTATCTTTTCTGACTTTGAGTGTCCCGCCTGCAAGAACTTTGCCGAGGGGATCGAGAAGCAGCTAGACGAGCAATACATCAAGACCGGCAAGGTTTTTTACGACTATAAGCACTATCCGTTGCCGCAACACAACCCCGGCGCCAAGTATGCTGCCAATGCCTCTGAATGCGCCGCGGACCAGGGACGATTTTGGGATATGCACGCCTATCTCTTTCAAGAGGGCGGCACGGCCTTACCCAACAATCTAACCCAAGGGCGTCTGCGGTCGATGGCCGCTGCACTGGGACTGGATACGGCCCGTTTCGACGATTGCTTAAGCCGTGAGCAGTTTGGCAATATCGTCAACGCTGACATAGCCGAGGCCCGGCAGCTGCGGGTGGACGCAACACCGACGATCTTCGTCGATGGCCAGAAGGTGAACATCGCGGCGCAAGGATATCAAGGCGTTATAGCGGCAATCGAAGCGGCGCTGGCCAAAGCTGGACAGAACTAGCTCATGAGCGAACGCAAATCGACCTGGCCTGACCGGTTACAGGCAATCCTGGTTGTCATAGGCATCGGGATTGCTGCTTATCTCACCTACGTCAAGCTATTTGGCCTAAAACCTTACTGCGCCGACATCGGCAATTGTGACGCCGTCCAGAACAGCGCATACGCTGAGCTTTTCGGCATCCCGGTAGCTGTGCTCGGCTTGCTCACATACCTTGCACTGCTTGCGCTTTGGTGGGTCAAGCGGGCCGACTGGCGCGGTCTGGGTTACCCGGCCCAACTGGGCTTCTTCTTTGTGAGCCTGGTGGGTGTGCTCTTTTCGGCTTATCTCACCTATCTGGAGATCTGGGTGATCCGCGCTATCTGTCCTTGGTGTGTTGCCTCGGCGATTGTGATGCTCGGTATCTTTCTCCTGAGCTTGTTCGAGGTGATACGGGGGGCAGCGGCCGACGCTGAACCGCCGCCAACCCCGTCGCGCACGATGAAATAACGAGACGCCTTACGCTGTCGACGATGCCAGCGATTGACGGAGTCTGTGAACGGCGTACTGCGTGTTAAGCAGCAGTGCGCCGTTTTTGTAACCTTCAGGAGTGACGCAGTTGGTTAGTCGAATAAGGCCGGCGGGTTTTGCTACGCCAGACTTGCCAAGCGAGGAGTCTCGCTTGACCGGCTACTCCACCCACCGCTCCGTTTCAAGACTGCAACTGCCTAACTCTCAACCCAACTGAACTGGAGAAGCCATGGCAAAGGCAGACCTGATCTTGCACAACGCTACCGTTGTCACCATGAACCCGCGACGTGATGTGTTCGAGCGCGGGGCAGTGGCGATTGATGGCAATCAGATCGTCGGTGTTGGGCCACAAGAGATGGTTATGGCGCGTTTTGTCGCCACAGAGCTTGTGGACTGCGGCGGGCGGCTGTTGATTCCTGGTTTGGTCAATGCCCACACACATGTGGCGATGACGTTGCTGCGGGGGCTGGTCGATGACCTGCGCCTCGACGTGTGGTTGACCGGCTACATGATGCCTGTGGAGCGCGAGTTCGTTGACCCTGCATTCGTGCGCTGGGGCACTCTACTGGGCTGTGCTGAGATGATCTTGTCTGGAGTGACCACCTTTGCCGACATGTACTACTTCGAGGACGATGTGGCCGAGGCGACGGCGGAAGCCGGCATGCGGGCCGTTTTGGGGCAAACTTTGCTCAAGTTTCCCACGCCCGATGCATCGAGCTACGACGAAGGACTGGCGTATTGTCGGCGGTTCATCGAGCGCTGGCGTGGGCACGAGCTCATTGTGCCGGCAGTTGCACCGCACGCTCCCTACACGAGCACACCTGAACTGATCCATCAGGCCACGGCGCTGGCTGCGGAACTCGGTGTGCCGTTGCACATCCATTTGTCGGAAACAGCGCTGGAAGTGCGCGAAAGCCGGCAGCAGCACGGTGTTCCGCCGATCGCTTACATGGACCGGCTGGGACTGTTTCAGGTGCCGGTGATTGCTGCGCACTGCGTGCACATTCAGCCGTCCGAGATGCTGATCATCGGCAGGGCGGGAGCCGGCGTGGCGCATTGTCCCACCAGCAATCTGAAGCTGGCCAGCGGCATCGCACCGGTGCTCGACATGCGACGCGAGGGTATTGCCGTAGGTATTGGCACGGATGGCTGTGCTAGCAACAACGATCTGGATATGTTCGAGGAGATGCGGCTGGCTGCGCTGCTGCCCAAGGGGGTTTCGGGCGATCCTACGGCGCTGCCCGCAGTGGAAGCGCTTGCCATGGCCACGATCGACGGCGCGCGCGCCTTGCATCTTGACCATCTGACCGGTTCACTCGAAATTGGCAAACGCGCCGACCTCGTGACCGTAAGCATCGATGCGCCGCATGCCACGCCCCAGTATCGCCTGAGCCGGCAAAACGTCTACTCGCATCTGGTCTATGCAGCTAAGAGCAGCGACGTTCACGATGTCATGGTCGATGGGCGTTGGCTCTTGCGCGATCGGCAGTTGCAAACGATCGACCTGGCGCGCGTGCACGCCGAGGCCGTAGCTGTGGCCGCCGCCACAGGTGCCTTCTTGCACGAGCGAGAGGGCAGCTTGCTAAACAAATTGTTGGCGCTGGGTGGTTTGGAGCGCGCTGAGACCTTCGAAATCCAGGTCAAAGCGCGCGTGCGCAACGTCCAGGATCTCGAAGCGCGCCTGAACAGCCCTGAGTTCGACATTCAGAAGCGCTCAGTGCGACAGCAGTTCGACACGTATTTGATGTACGATGATCCCCGCCAAGGCGTATTACGCTATCGTGAGGACAACGAGCTGGTGCCGCGCGAGGAAGGCGACCGCGCCATCGGTCCCAGCCTCGATGTGCAACCCCACTACACGCTGACGCTGATTGGCCCCACCGCAGAGAGAGAGTATGCGGACTCCGTGATTCTGAACCGCTCGCGCTTCGCCAGCAAAGCCGGTCACTCCCTGCGTTTTTATCAGGAGTACTTCCAGCCCGACCGTGTGGCGGAGATCGTCAAATGGCGCACCCGCTACCGCGTGATCTACAAAGGCGAGGAGTTTGCCATCAACCTAGATCGCTTGACCAAGCCTGCGGAAGCTGACTTGTTCTTGGAGATCAAGAGCCGCACGTGGTCGGCAACCGACGCCTTGCAGAAGGCTGATCTCGCCAGCCGGATGCTGCGCGTGCTCGGCGTGGCACCCGAAGACGTGGTGCGTGGGGAGTATGTGCGCCTGACCGGGGGCCGATAAGCACAGTCCGTGCTGTCGGCTGTGATCAGGCGTACTTGTCGATGAGCAAGGCCAACTGCTGCTTGGCACGCGGCGGCCAGGCGTCTTTGCGCGTGATGAGAGCGTCTTGCAGGGCGTTGCGATAGGGGCTGGGACCGGCGTTGGCCAGCAGACGCACCGCGTTGCGCACGGAGTCCTTAGCGATCTGCGCATTGCGCAGCAGCACGCGAATCACTGCGTCGACCGTCACGGCCTCCTCACTCTCGTGCCAAACGTCGTAATCGGTGATGTGGGCCATGGTGGCGTAGCTCATCTCGGCCTCGCGCGCCAGGAAGGCCTCTGGCGTGGCCGTCATCCCGATAATCGAGAAGCCGAGCTGGCGAAAAGCGCGACTTTCAGCCTTGGTGCTGAAGCGGGGGCCCTCGATGGTGACAAATGTGCCGCCCATGTGCGCAGTAGCTTGCGTGGCTTGAACCGCTCGGTAGCATACCTCCGACAAGAATTCGCAGAAGGGATTGGCCACCGAGATGTGGGCAACGATGCCGTCGGTTCCAACAGCGGGGTCATCGAAGAAGGATAAGGCGCGCAACCGCGTGCGATCAAAGATTTGATCGGGAATGACGATCTCGCCAGGATGCAAGTGCTCCTGCAAGCTGCCGCAGGCGCTGATGCTGATCAGGTACTCCACCCCCAGCATCTTGAAACCCCAGATGTTGGCGCGCGCGTTGAGCCGTGTGGGGCTGATGCGGTGACCCCGGCCGTGCCGGCTGAGGAACGCCACGCGCTGCCCTTCTAGCTCACCTACGACATAGGCATCCGATGGCGCACCAAAGGGGGTGTCGAGCCAGACCTCTGTGACGTTGGACAGCCCTTCCATCTCATAAACACCGCTGCCGCCGATGATGCCGATGCGCACTGGTTCCATTGTCTGTAGCTCCTTCATAGGTGGTCGAGTGAGGTGTCTACCAAAAACCTGCTTCGCGTCCATAGCCGGCTGCCTGGGCTGCGTCCGCGGCTGCCGCAACGATTGTATCATGGGCCAGGCCATTGCTGGCCAGCAAACCCTGTCGCTGGCGCACGTTGACCTTGTTGTAGTGCAATGGGCCTCCCCAGCTGTCAGTGACCACGCCGCCTGCGGCGGTCAGAATTGCCTCGGGCGCACAGGTGTCCCACTCTTTCAGGCCGGGGGATGGATGGATATAGAGGTCACAGACGCCGGTGGCCAGCAGGCCGACTTTGAGGCCCACACTGCCGCTTGGGCGCTCGTTGTGGATGCCCAGTCGCTGGCATACGGCGTCAACGAGGGGATTGCGATGCGAACGGCTGGCCACCAGACGCATGGCGGACGGCTCGACGACGGAAGATACCGCCAGGGGCCGGATCTGACCCTCTAAGACCACCTCAGCCAACTCACCAACAATGCCGCGGTAGAGCAGATCCAGAACGGGCTGGTAAACGACGCCAAGCGCGGGGCGGCCGCCGATGGCTAAGCCAACCATGATCGAGAATTCGCCGATGTGATCGATGAACTCGCGCGTGCCGTCCAAAGGATCAATGATCCACACACGTTGTTTGGCCAAGCGACTTTGATCATCGGCCGACTCTTCCGAGAGAATGCCATCTGCCGGAAAGGCGGTGCATAGACCGCTCACCAGGAGGGCATTGGCAGCGTGGTCAGCGGCCGTCACAGGGTCGTTGGCGCCTTTCCAGGCGACACTGACATTGCTTTTGTAGTACTGGCTTACCAGCTTGCCTGCCTCGCGCACAAGTCGCTCGGCGATCTCAAGTTCGTGAGTTAGAGAGGACATGATGCCTGTGAGGCTTCTAGCACAAAAAGCGGGGCTGACCAAAGCGGTCAGCCCCATGGGTCAAGGTGGAGATGGCGGGAATCGAACCCGCGTCCGAGACACTCGAGCGAGGATATCCTACAAGCTTAGTCGCTGTTTTGGTTTTCACCGTTCGGGCGACCAGCGACGGTCTCCCTACGAACGGCTATTCGATATGCCGGGCTTGGCCCTGGCCTTGTTCCAGGCCTATCGAAGTCAGCCTGGCTGCACCTCAAGCAGTTATGACGGCTTGCTCACAGCCTGCGAGGAGCACTGTGAGGGCCGCCCGGATCATCTAGACCCGGGGGGTGGCTCTACTTCGTTTACGCAGCGAGGGCCATAGAGGCCGCAGTACTGCGGGGAGCGAAGGTGAAAGCCTTGCCAGTGTTGGCAGTTATTGTTGTGCGCCTGCTTAACGAGGGTGACGCACCTCGGCTTGCAATCCTCGGTCAGCCTGCCCCGTCGAAGCCGATCATCCCCTTGGCAAGGTAATTATACCACACCTGCCGCAGCCGTCAAACGCCTGTGAGCACACGGACGCATGCGTTGGCTCTATTGCAGCATGTCCTTGACGGCGCGACGCATCTCGCGATCGTAGTCGCGCTTGGCGATGCTTTCCCGTTTGTCGTAGAGTTTCTTGCCGCGCGCCAAGCCCAGCTCAACTTTGGCGCGGCCGTCCTTCAGGTAAACGCGCAACGGCACCAGCGTATAGCCGCGCTCTTGCACCTTGCCGGCGAGCTTGTTGATCTCACGGCGGTGCAGCAGGAGCTTGCGGTCGCGCAACGGGTCGTGGTTCTCGCGGTTGCCGTGCGTGTAGGGGGAGATATGTGCGCCAACCAGCCACACCTCTCCGTTGCGCACTTGCGCGAAGCTGTCCTGCAGGTTCATGCGGCCTGAGCGGATCGACTTGATCTCTGTTCCGGTCAGCACGATGCCGGCCTCGATGGTGTCTTCGATTTGATAGTCGTGCCGCGCCTTGCGATTCGAGACGAGCACTCTTACGCCTTCACCTGTGGGTTTCATCGTGTTACTGTTGCTTCAGCTGGTTCAGCAAATACTCTATCGCGCGGTCGAGCTGCGGATCGCGGCCAGCTGCCTCGTCTTCGGGGCTGATCAGGACTTCTATGTCAGGAGCGAGCCCTTCGCCGTTGATCTGGCGATCGTTGGGGGTGAACCAGCGAGCCGTAGTCACCCGCAAGAGCGAGCCATCGCTCAGCTCGCGCGGGATCTGCACAGAGCCCTTGCCAAAGGTGGTTGCGCCGATCAGAATGCCTCGGCCGCGATCTTGGATGGCGCCGGCCAGGATCTCAGAGGCGCTGGCGCTGGCCTCGTTGACCAGAACCACTAAAGGAATGTCCAGCGCCCGGCCCTTGCCACTGGCGGTGTACCGCTCCTCTTCGCCGCTTTTGAAGCGTTCGATGAGCACCGTGCCTTTGGGGATGAACTCGCTGGCAATATCGACTGCAGTTCGCAAGTAGCCGCCGGGATTGCCGCGCAGATCCAAGACCAGACCGGAAGGTTTGTTCGCCAGCAGCTTGTCCAGCGCCAGGCGCAGCTGCTCTGTTGATGGGCCGCTGAACTCGCCAAGACGCAAGTAGGCGATATTGTTCTCCAGCATACGGTATTCGACCGCAGGGATCGAAATACGGTCGCGTGTTACTTCGACGTCGCGCGCTTCCTGGCCAGGCGATTTCACGGTCAGGAGCACTTTTGTGCCCTTCGGGCCGCGAATCAGGTTGATCGCCTCAGTGAGGCTGAGACGGGTGATGTCCTTGCCGTCCACAGCGATGATGACGTCGTTACGACGCAAGCCGGCGTTCCAGGCCGGCTGCCCCTCGAAGGGTTCGACGATGAGCACACCACCGTCCTTGGCCAGATCGACGCGGGCACCGATGCCTTCGAAGCTGCCCTGCAGCCCTTCGTTGAAGAAGTTAGCTGTCTCAGGGTCCATCAGCTCGGTGTAGTCATCGCCAAGCAAGTCAGTGACGCCGTTGATGGCGCCATAGGTCAACCGATCAGGTGCCGGCAGTGTGCCGTACTGGTCGACCAGCGCTTGTGCAGCAGCCAGCATCATAGCGTCAGCGATCTTGGTGCGGTCCAGCGGTTGTTCTGTGATGCGCTCGGCCTCACGCAGCATGCCGGTTACCAGCCCGCCAACCATTTCCGGCGTAGCAGGCAATTCACCGTAGAAGTCGTCCTCTAACGCTTGCCAGGCCTCCCACAGGAGATCGAATTCCTCCGGCCGGGCGATGCTGGAGACAGATGCACCGGCGCTGCCGGGAGTGGCGGTAGGGCGAGGGGTAGCCACCGAGCCTGTGTCAGGCTGCTCAGCTATTACCGCGCTCGACGCAGCTAGTTGTGGGCTGGTGAGGCGCCCGGTGCCAAAACCAGCGCCAAAGCCGGCCATAAACGTCATCGCGCCCAGAATGACGATTGCAGTAACGACTAGAAGCCATCGAAGAGTTGAGAAGCTGTTGTTCATCGTTTCTCTCAAAGATCTATGCAGAGTACCCAATGCAATCAAAGGCTACTGAGAAGTGGTGAGCAGGCGAAGCGCTGCTTCAAGCGGCGCATCCCGGTCAGGTGAGTGGGATGCCTCGATGTCAGGCGTTAATCCGACACCGTTGATTTCGTGCCCATTGGGAGTGAGCCAGTGGGCGACCGTCACATGAATAGACGAACCATCGCTGAGATCGTGTACGTATTGCACCGAGCCTTTGCCGAAGGTTTTCTCGCCTACCAGTTGGGCACGGCCACGATCTTGCAGCGCGCCGGCCACGATCTCTGCCGCGCTGGCCGTGGCGCCGTCGACCAGGACTGCCATCGGCCAATCGGTGAACCGCTTGGCGTTGGTCACGCGATAAACGGTCTCGCTGTTGTTGTTTTTGCGCTCAAAGAGCACCACGCCATCGCTTAGGAAACGACTGGACACGTCGATAGCGCCTTGCAGCAATCCGCCGGGGTTGTGGCGCAAGTCGAGGATCAGTTGTTTCGCCCCTTGCTCTTGCAAGTCGCTCAACGCGCGATCTAGCTCCTTGGCCGTGCGTTCGGAGAAGAGATGGATGGCCACATAGCCAACTTGGGCGTCTTGCTCCAGAATGCGCCATTCTACCGATGGCGTCTCGATCCTTTCGCGCACGATTTCGATGTCCAGTGTCTCATCGCTGTCGACGCGGTAGATCGTGAGTTTGACCGGCTCGCCGACCGGGCCGCGGATCAGCGTCACCACTTCGTCGGTGGTCATCTCTGGGGTGACCGGCTGTCCATCCACCGCCTTGAGCACATCGCCGTCACGGACGCCAGCTTTTTCCGCTGCGCGATCGACCATCGGCTTCAAGCGGAAGGCACCATCAGGGTCTTGCGACACCCAGGCGCCGATGCCACCGAACTCGCCTTTCAAATCCTCGCGCTCGCGCTGGCGCGGCTGGGGCTCAATGAAGACCGTGTAGGGATCGCCGTAGGTCTCGACCATCCCCTTGATGGCTCCGTAGGTTTGCTGCTGTGCTGACGGCTGTTCACCGTAGAACTCGTCTTGCAGAATTCTTGCCGTCTCTTGTAGCAAGTCGAGGGAAACTCGACTCGGCGGAGCTTCGTCCGGCTTGGCGTTTGCCACAGCGAGCGGAGGTCTGAGGGTTGTGCCGTGGCTGGTCAACCAGTGAAATGCGTAGCCAGCCGCAAAAACAACGGCGACGGTGAGTGCTATCAAGCTGACATAAAGCAAGTAACGTAATGATCGCATGGTTGTGTTTGCACGGCCCCCCAACTACCGCGCGCCGCCGGGGGCCAGCGCGTGTTGAAAAGATTGTAACACAGGTGGTGCGAACCGGGAAATGCTTGGGAGGAACCGTTGTTCTACGACAGTATACCAGGAGGCGCAAGGAGAAGGGCGTGACGCTGCTTACGGTTCACAGAGCGTGAGGGAGTGACGCATACAGTCGCCGGGTTGTAACCTTTGGAGTAGTTTTCAACCGCACGCTGGCCCCGAAGCGGTACAATTGCGGCAAGGCGTAACTGCTCAGGTGCCGGGCATTTGTAGGCGATTTGCGACCTAGGTTGGCTTCGCAGACACGGTTGCAAACCAGAATCCAAATGCCCGGC
>DAOUBX010000164.1:0-6406 GCA_034432445.1 Anaerolineales bacterium | reverse complement strand
TCAAAAGCGCTACTGTGATTGCCAAGAGACGTCTCGTCCTATTTTACCATTACGAGCTGACTCTCTCGAGTTTGCCAACAGCATCATAAATCGATCCGGCTACAAAACAACGCCCGGTCAACCGGGCTGACAGACGCGCTCGCCACGCGCCAGCCCGTTTCAACGGGCGCCGTTGGTGAGCCGGTGGGATTTCATCCCCCGGCGGCTTCGCATTCAGCACGCGGCACGCATCCCCTCCCTCCCAGCGGCGAACAGCCCCTCCACGAAGCCCGGCCATGGCCGACACCGTAGACCTAGCCGAGGGAGCCCTGCGCTGCGCAGCGACCGCCAGGCCCGTCCTCGGTTTACACATTCACGTACCGAATTGGATTCTGGCCACTGCGACCCACTGAAAAGCCAACATATTCATCTCGAATGTCATCGGCGATTTCACCAGCGAACTCCCACCTGCCGCTTGCAGCGAAGTCTGACGCATCGCGCGTCTTGTACTCAAGTGTTCCTGCCGGATACCATGCAAAAATACGGAAAACCTCGCGTACAACTCCCTGATACACGGCCATCGCATATTCAACGGAATTCCTGCGCAAACCTACTTTCCAAATGCCCCGTGTTGCCTCATAGATCTCAAGGCGTGTCATCGAGCTCCGATATAGCTGGTTGATCGTGATCAGCATGGCCTTGTGGCGCACGTTGACAGACGTAGCCGACAACATCGCAAGCAGCTCTTTTGAGTCAATGCGGCCAAAACTGCCTGCATGATATCCTGACACACGTTGGTCAACTTCGTCTTACCAAGTAAGTCGATTGCAGCTGCCTCCACCAAAGCAGCGTCTTCATCCGAGAGCCCGTATCGCAAAAACTCGATCTGCGGTTCTTGCCCGTGCAATCGTATCTCAGCAATTTGACGAGCCTTTTCGCTCTCGGACTGATCTTCGAGATGCGCCAAGAAACGGCGCCCTCTGCCCTTCCCGACATAGAACGGCTCACCCGTGCGCGGATCAAGATAGATGTATACGTAGGATCGCAGCGTGTCAAAGACTTCTTCCCTGATATCCATCAAACCAAGTCTCCACTGAAGGCCTCGGCCTCTCTAGCACTAGAGAGGCCGAGGTTGTGCTTCACCCTCAACACCTACACAAAACCAACTCCCGCGCCGCCCTCACCTCATCCAGCCGCCGCATCGGCGCGCTGTGGGGAGCTTCCTTGAGCAGCTCCGGCTGCTCCCTCGCCTCCTGCGCGATCTTTATCAGCGCGTCGGCGAAGGCGTCCAGCGTGTCCTTGCTCTCGGTCTCGGTCGGCTCGATCATCAACGCTTCCTTGACGATCAGCGGGAAGTAGACGGTTGGCGGATGGAAGTTGTAGTCCATCAGCCGCTTGGCGATGTCCATGGTATGCACGTCGGGCGCGCCTTCGAGGATGCCCTGGGCCACGAACTCGTGCATGCACGTGCGCTCGCCGTAGGCCACCGGGTACGAGCCCTCGGCCTGCAAGCGCGCCTTGAGGTAGTTGGCGTTGAGCACCGCGTTCTCGGCGATCCTGCGCAGCCCCTCGGCGCCGTGCATGCGGATGTAGGTGTAGGCCCGCACTAGCACGCCGAAGTTGCCGTAATACCCGCGCACCCGGCCGATCGACTTGGAGGGCGTGTGCCACACCAGGCGGTAGCCTTCGTGCTCGTCGTCGTCGTCGTGGCCGTGGCCGTCGTGGCCGTCCACCTTTTCCACGGCCACCAGCGGGCCGGGCAGGAAGGGGGCCAGCTTCTCCACCACGGCCACCGGGCCGGCGCCGGGGCCGCCGCCGCCGTGGGGGGTGCTGAAGGTCTTGTGCAGGTTGAAGTGCATCACGTCGAAGCCCAGGTCGCCCGGCCGGGCCACGCCGACGATGGCGTTCAGGTTGGCGCCGTCGCCGTAGACCAGCCCGCCGGCCTCGTGGACCAACTGGGTCACCTCCAGCACGTGCTCCTCGAACAGGCCCAGCGTGTTGGGGTTGGTCAGCATCAGGCCGGCCACGGTGTCGTCCAGGTTGGCCTTGAGCGCGGTCAGATCGACGTTGCCGCGGCTGTCCGAGGGCAACTCGACCACCTGCAGGCCGGCCATGGTGGTGGTGGCCGGATTGGTGCCGTGCGCCGAGTCGGGCACCAGGATTTTAGTGCGTTTTGTGTCGCCGCGATCCAGGTGGTACTTGCGTATGATCAGCACGCCGGTGAACTCGCCCTGCGCGCCGGCGGCCGGCTGCAGGGTCACGGCCGCGAAGCCGCTGATCTCGGCCAGGTAGACTTGTAGCTCGAACATGAGCTGCATCGCGCCCTGGGCCATCTCCGGGTCTTGCAGGGGGTGCAGGTTGGTGAAGCCGGGCAGGCTAGCCGTCTTCTCGTTGACCTTGGGGTTGTACTTCATGGTGCACGACCCCAAGGGGTAGAAGTGGGTGTCGATGGCCATGTTCTTCTGGCTGAGGCGCACGAAGTGGCGCACCACGTCCAGCTCGCTCAGCTCCGGCAGCGGCAGCTCGGCGACCGGCCGAAGGTAAGCCGCGTCCGGCAGCGGCGCGGCCGGCACGTCCAGCGCCGGCAGCCGCGGGCCGTGCCGGCCGGGCGACGACAGCTCGTAAACAGTAGGTTCGATCATCGGGCCACCTCCAGCTCCAGCTCGATCTCATCTGCGGCCAACTCTGCGACCTCGGCCAGCGCCTCGACCAGCGCGTCGATCTCCTCGGCCGTGTTCATCTCAGTGACGCAGACCAGCAGGCACTCGCCCAGCTCCGGGTAGTCCTGCGTCAGGTCGTAGCCGGGGATGATGCCCCACTCCAGCAGCAGGTGGGCCTTGACATCTTCCACCGGCACGGGGCAGCGCACCACGAACTCCTTGAAGAACGGCCCTTTGTTGACGATCTCGTAGCCGGGGATCATGCTTATCCTTGTGGCCGCGTACTGCGCCTTGTGGTAGCACTGCTCGGCCACGCTGCGCAGCCCCTGCTTGCCCATCGCTGCCAGGTAGATGGCCGCGCGCAGCGCCATCAGCGCCTGGTTGGAGCAGATGTTGCTGGTGGCGCGGGCGCGCTTGATGTGCTGCTCGCGTGTGCTGAGGGTCAGCACGTAGCCGCGCTGGCCGTCCAGGTCCACCGTCTCGCCGGCGATGCGGCCGGCCGACTTGCGCACGTCTCGCTCGCGCATGGCGAAGAAGCCCAGGTAGGGCCCGCCGAAGCTCAGCGGGATACCCAGGCTCTGCCCCTCGCCCATGACGATGTCTGCGCCGTACTGGCCGGGCGGGGTGAACAGGCCCAGGCTGATGGGGTCGGTGGCCACGGCCAGCAGCGCGCCGTGGGCGTGCACCGCATCGGCCAGGTCTTGCATCTCCTTGGGGCTGTGTATGTTGCCCAGGAAGTCGGGGTTCTGCACCACTACGCAAGCCGTGTTCGCGTCGCACAGCTTGAGCAGGGCGTGGAAATCGGCGTCGTTCTCGTGGTCGCCGACGATCTCTAAGCCCATGCCCTGCGTGTAGGTGCGCACCACCTCGCGGTACTGCGGGTTGAGCGCGGGCGAGAGGATGACCCGCGTGCGCCTGCCCTTTACCGTGTGCAGCGCCATAATCACCGCCTCGGCCGTGGCGGTGGCGCCGTCATAGTGGCTGGCGTTGGCCGCGTCCATGCCGGTCAGCGCGGCGATCATGCTCTGGTACTCGAAGATGGCCTGCAAGGTGCCCTGGCTGACCTCAGGCTGATAGGGGGTGTAGGCGGTATAGAACTCGGAGCGGCCGGAGAGGAAGTCGACCACGCTGGGGATGAAGTGGCGGTAGGCGCCCGCGCCCAGGAAGCTGGTCAGCTCCTCGAGGGTCTCGTTCTCGGCCGCCAGCGCGCTCACCTCGCGCACCGCCTCTAGCTCGCTCAGCGCCTCGGGCAGGTCCAGCGTCGGATAGCGGTACGCCTCGGGCACATCGTGGAACAAATCCTCGATGCGCTCGACGCCCACCGCAGCCAGCATGGCCGCCCGTTCCGCGTCAGTGTTGGCTATAAAGGGCATTAGTGACCTCCTGCCTCCTCGGCCGCCACGAAGGCCTCATACGCTGCAGCGTCCATCAAACTGTCCAGCTCCCCTAGGTCGGCCGGCTTGATCTTGACAATCCACGCGCCGTAGGGATCGTTGTTCAGCAGCTCCGGCGCATCTTCCAGCGCCTCGTTGACTTCAACGATCTCGCCGCTGACCGGCGCGAAGACCTCCTCGGCGGCCTTGACCGATTCGACCGTAGTGTAGACCTCTCCTTGGCTGAAGGTGGCGCCCACCTCCGGCAGCTCGATGTACACCACGTCAGACAGCGCATGCTGAGCATAGTCGCTGATGCCGCAAACTACTAGATCGCCCTCCAGCCGTGCCCAGTCATGGGTCTTGGCGTAGCGAGCGTTGGGGTCGTATTTGTAAGCCATTGTTGCCTCCTGGTTTGGTAGATCGGTGATCGGTGATCGGTGTTCGGTGATCGGTAACCAGAACGCTGTCCGTATTACTGCGTTACCGTTTACCAATCACCGTTTACTTCCTGCGGTAAGCCGCCACGTAAAACGGCCGCTTGACCACGACCGCTTTCTTGGGCTGGTCGCGGATCAGAATGTCGATCTCACTGCCGAGCGCGGCATGACTGGCCGGCACGTAGGCCAAGCCCACGAAGCGGCCGGTGGTGGGGGATTTCATGCCGGTGGTCACCTTACCGACCACCTGGCCGTTGATGGCGACTAGATAGTCCCCGCGCGGTACGCCCTTATCCACCATTTCGAAGCCGACCAGCAACTGCTGCGGCCCTTCCAGTTTGATTTTCAAGAGCGCCTCGCGGCCGACGAAGTCCCCCTTGCTGAAGCTGACAGCCCAGCCCAATCGCGCGCTGATGGGATCGATGCCTGCATGGATCTCGTGGCCGTAGAGCGGCAAACACGGCTCGAAGCGCAGCGAGTCGCGCGCCGCCAACCCGCAAGGTAGTAGCCCATCGGCCTCGCCAGCCGCCAGCAGCGTCCGCCACATGGTGACAGCCTGTGTGGCTGGGAAGAACAGCTCGTAGCCGTATTCACCCGTATAGCCAGTGGCGCCGATCAGGGTGGGGATGCCCGCTACCTCGGCTTGGGCGCAGGTGTGGAAGGGGACGGTATTGAGATCGAGCGGGGTCAGCCGTTGCAAGATCGTTTGCGCCAGAGGCCCTTGCAGCGCCAGCATGTAGGTGTCGTCGGAGAGGTCAGTGATCTGCACGGCCAGGCCGGCGGCGTGCGCCTCGAGCCAAGCCACATCCTTCTGGCGATTGGCCGCGTTGACGATCACCCACCAGCGTTCCTTCTCCAGCCGATAGACGAAGATGTCGTCGACGACCGTGCCGTCGGCGTAGCACATCAAGCTGTAGCGAGCGTCCTTCACCGCCATGTCGCTCAGATCGCCCACCTGGACAAGCTGCAGGAAGCGGAGCGCGTCCGCCCCTGCTACCTCGACCTGGCCCATGTGGTCGATGTCGAACAGGCCCGCTTTGCTGCGGACGGCTTGGTGCTCCACAGTCGGCCCTAAGCTGTCGTACTGAACCGGCAGTTCCCAGCCGGCGAAGGGCACGATGCGGCCGTTGAGGCGCAGATGCTCATCGTACAACGCCGTGCGATGGAGTTGTTGTACCATGTGTTGCTCCCGGAAATAAAACAGCGGAACTCGACAGGCGCCGGCCCCAATAAGCGTGGGGCAAGGGAAGGGAGGCGCATTGCTGAGATTCCGCATGTACTTGGAGCTCACAGCGTGCTGCTGGCCAGCCTCTTCGCCGGACGCTGTCTGGTTGTCAGAATGGCGACGGTGCGCGCCGCCTACCTACGCTATTTGGCTATAGGTGCCTGGCGCTTGAGTCTGCAGCTGCAAGGGTGTCCATAGAGCCGACTTAAGCTGCAAACCGGTCGCAAGTGCCGCACACCTGAACTTACCCTATTCTAGCGCACTTTGCCGTTGGAAGCCAACCCAGAGGCATCGCGAAAGACCTCATCGGTCACTTGGAAAACGAGGTCGCCGACCTCTCGGGTCTTGAGTGTCAGCGTGCAGCGATGTTCTCCGGACGCAAGCCAGACATTGCGCATCACCACACGCAGGGTCGTGTGCAGGTCGAAGCGCACAGCTTTGGCGCGGTCGATGCTATTGGCAAGCCGAACCAGCGGCTCGCGCTCGCGACCTGGCCGTGCAGCCGAGCGCTCGAACTGCAATACCAAGTTCTCTTTGTCGTCATACTCACGGCCATCGACCGTCAATGGCCCGGCGCCCGTAATCGTGGTCGACGCTAGGCGGTTTTCCAGCACAAACTCGAAGCCTTCCTTTGTATTGCGCAGACTGTTCTTCACATACATGCGGCTCAACAAAGCCGCGGGGATCACAGGCATACCAAAGTCACCCATTCATCGTAATCGTGTATTG
>DAOUBX010000163.1:0-5606 GCA_034432445.1 Anaerolineales bacterium | reverse complement strand
AACCGGGCTACAAGGCTGCGCCGGTTCAAACCGGCTTTGTCGTAGATCGCCAAGCCCCGTTGACGGGGCGCTGTTTGCCAGCCGGGGGCTTCAGCCCCCGGCGGTTGCTGCCAGCAGGTCATGGCGCCAGGCGCTGCAGCTCTTCGAGGGCCGGCGCGCGGCCGACCCAACGCTGCAGCTCCTGGCCCTGCGCGTCAAAAAGAATGAAGGTGGGCGTCACCTCGAAGCCCACCTCATCGCCAAAGCGACGAATCTGGGGGTCCATCACATCCAGGGTGACCACCTGGCCTCCGGCCCACTCCCTCTCAAGCCGCTGCACGAGCGGCCGGTTTTGCACGCAGGCCAGTCAGTAGTTGGAGAAGAACTCGACCAGAGTGGGTTCCTCGGCGGCAGCCAACGCCTGGCGGATGTTCTCCGGCGTGTCGTAGCGCGCGGAGGTCGCCTGGCCAGAGGTCAGCAGGAAGGCCAGGTACACGGCGAGCAACCCACCCCATACCGCCCACAGCGGCCAGCGGGCCCGCCGCCGCAGCAAGAGCAGCGCCAGGGCCGCAAACAAAAGCAGCGGGAAGATCAGAAATGAAAAGCGGTTGAGCACCTGAAACCAGGACATAGGGGTGCGCTCACACTATCCGGTCAATTCCGTCCACGGGACCGCGACGATGTTCTGGTCCAGACGCTCGACTCTTGTCCCGCCGTGCAGCAGGATGCCACCGACAGCCGAAGGATACTCCTTCAGAAATTTGCTCAGGCCGGCAGCATCACGATAGCTGGGCTTGCTGCTCATCTTCACCTCGATGCCCAGGACGCGCCGGCCATGTTCCAGCACGAAATCGACCTCGTCGCCGCTGGTAGTACGCCAGAAGTACAGCCGCGCCTTGGGCGTTAGCAGGCTAGACAGCACGCGCAAGTGCAAGTAGATCAGAGTCTCGAAGTAGGCGCCAAGCTGCCGACTGTGGCGTAAACTCTCTGCATCGTAGTAGCCAGACAGAAAGACCGCCAACCCTGGGTCAGTCCAATAGACCATGGGCGACTTGAGCAGCCGCGTCGAAGGGCTGGCCGTGTAGGCGGGCAAACGCGCGAACAGGTGTGTTGCCTCCAGCAGGTTGAGATAGCGGTGGGTCGTCGGCTGGGCCACGCGAGCATCGCGTGCGACTTCCGACTGGTTGAGCAGTTGGCCGGTACGCAGAGCCAATAACTCCATGACCCGCCGAAAGTCCAGCAGGCTGTCGATCTGGGAAAGCTGTCGCAAGTCCCGCTCCAAATAAGTGGCGATATAGCCCTCCCACCAACGCAGCCAAGCCTCTGAGGCGGGCAGGCTGAGCAACGCCGGCATGTTGCCGCGCAGCAGCAAAGCCACAGGATCAGGTGGAGGCGACGGCAAGTCTCTCTCGGCCGGCCAACGTTGCGCCAAAGCATCGGCCAAGAGACTGGACGGCGGTTGTCGGTTGAACTCCCCTTGGGTCATGGGGTCGAGAACGAAATAGACGGCCCGCCCAGCCAGACTCTCGCTAACCTGCCGCATGAGCAGCAGGTTAGCGGACCCCGACAGGATAAACTTGGTCCGCCCTGGCTGGCTGTCTACGGCCAATTTGACAGCCGGCAGCAGTTCGGGCGTCTTCTGCACCTCGTCCAGCGCCACTGCGTCCACCCCTGCCCACAAACTGGCCGGATTGTCACGCGCCTGCAACATGACGTCGAAGTCGTCCATGGTGCGATAGCGCCAACCACGAAATGGCTCGGCTTGGCGTAGGAGGGTGCTCTTCCCCACCTGCCTGGCGCCGGTCAGCACCACCACCGGGTACATCTCGCTAGCCGCCTGTAACGACGACGTCAACCAGCGCTCATAATACGGCACAGGTGATGAATAGATATTATTCATGGTATGAATAATATCACAGTGAACTGGCTCGGTCAAGCCTTGCGAGCCGCCACATAGGCCGTTGTCGTCTCCCAGGGCACGACGCGGTGACTGAGCTGCTGGCGGAAGATGGCCTCCACGGCGGCGCACTCGGCCTCGTCCAGCCGTCGCCGCAGCCAGTCGACGTAGCTGGCGCGCTCCCCTGCTGCGGCCGGGGTGAACCAGCGCGTCAGCACAGCCGGCGTGACCTGCATCTCGCTGCGCTCGCGCTCCACGCTGACCTCGGTCAGCAGGCCGGCGGCGGCGAACGCCCGGCGCAGGTCCTCCTCGTCCCAGTTAACCATCGGATCGTCGGGCTGGGTGTAGATCGCCTCCTCGGCCTCGACCACGCGTTGCGCTAAGTCCGCCCCCAGCGCGGTCAGGTCAACCAGGCGGTAGAGGCGCTGGGTGTGTCGCGGCACGCTCTCCGCCAGGCAAATACGGCCATTTTCGGATAGCATAGCCGCCAGCAAGCGCGCTGCCCCGGGTTTGTCGCTATGCCGGGTGAGCGCGTTGCGGCCGATGATGGCGTCGAAGCGTGATGCGTGATGCGTAATGCGTGATACGTCAGGCGTTTGGGGTTCAACGGTGGGCGTGGTCTCTGGCTGTGGCTGGGCAGCGAGCAGGGGGGGGAGGGCGTCCAGGTCGCCGTGCAGGATAGTGGGGCGCTCGATGGCGGGCAGGCGGCCGGCTTGCTGGCGCAGGGCGTCGGCGTCCTGGGCGTTGCGGGCCAGGGCCACTACGCCGCCCTCCGGCGCGCGGCGCAGCGCTTGCCAGGTCAGCAGCCCGCTGCCCGCGTTGAGGTCCAGCACCAGGTGATGGCGTTGGATCTGCGCGGCCTGCATGATGCGCTCGCGCGTCGCGGCCAGCCGTTGCCCCGCGCCGCTGATCGTGCGCTGCAGCCATTGATCGCGCGGCCGGCCGGCCACATCGCCGGTGAAAGTCAGCACCTCGGGCGGGCCAAGACCCTCGCCCTCCACCATGGCCGCCAGTTGCGCCTCGCGGCGGCGCTCCACCTCGTCCTTGACCCGGGCTTCGGCGCCGGTGTCGCCCGGCTGATAGAAGACCTTGCCCTGAAGCGCCGTCGGCAAGTACTGCTGGGCCACCCAGTGGTCGCGGTAGGCATGCGGGTAGAGGTAGCCCTCGCCGTGGCCGAAGCCCTCCTTGTCGCGGTTGGCGTCGCGCAGGTGGGTGGGCACCTCGGCCTCGCGCTCCTGCTCCACCACCGCCAGCGCGTCGAAGAAGCCCATGGTCGAGTTGGACTTGGGCGCCGTGGCCAGGTAGAGCGTAGCCAGCGACAGATGGAAGCGCCCCTCCGGCAGGCCGACGCGGTCGAAGGCCTCGGCTGCGGCCGTCACCAGCAGCAACGCCTGCGGGTCGGCCAGGCCCACGTCCTCGCCGGCAAAGATCAACATGCGGCGGAAGATGAAGCGCGGATCCTCGCCGGCATACACCATCTTGGCCAGCCAGTACAGCGCCGCGTCCGGGTCCGACCCGCGCAGCGACTTGATGAAGGCGCTGATGGTGTCGAAGTGATAGTCCCCCTCCTTGTCGTACAGCACGGCCCGGCGTTGGATGCTCTCCTCCGCCACGGCCAGGGTGATGTGGATGGGGCGGTGATCGGTGAGCGGTGAACGGTGAGCGGTAGCTCCTGACGGTTTACCGATTACCGATAACCGTCCACCCTCCGGCTCTGTGGTCTCCACGGCCAGCTCCAGGGCGTTGAGCAGGGCGCGGGCGTCGCCGTTGGCCACGTTGACCAGGTGGGCCAGGGCGTCGTCGTCGATTTGCACGTTCAGCTTGCCATAGCCGCGCTCCGGGTCGGCCAGGGCCTGCCGCGCGATGGCGTAGAGGTCAGCTTCGGTCAGGGGCTTGAGCTGGAAGATACGGCTGCGGCTGACCAGGGGGCGGTTGACGCTGAAATAGGGGTTCTCGGTGGTGGCGCCGATCAGGATCACCGTGCCGTTCTCCACCCAGGGCAGCAGCGCGTCCTGCTGCGCCTTGTTGAAGCGGTGCACCTCATCGACGAAGAGGATCGTCTTGCGGCCGTAGAGGCCGCGCTGCTGCTGCGCCGCCTCGATGGCGTCGCGGATGTCCTTGACCCCGGCCAGCACGGCGTTGATGGCGATGAAATGGGCGCGGGTGGTGTTGGCGATGACGCGCGCCAGGGTGGTCTTGCCGGTGCCCGGCGGGCCGTAGAAGATCACGCTGCTGAGCTGATCGGCCTGGATCGCGCGGCGCAACAACCGGCCTGGGCCGACAATGTGCTCCTGGCCGATGAACTCGTCCAGCGTGCGCGGCCGCATGCGCGCCGCCAGCGGCGCTTCTTGCTCCACCAGCTGCTCGCGCTGGTGATCGAAGAGGTCAGGGGTGCTCATAGAGGGGCCAGGGCTGGATCAGTCCAGCGGGCTGCGGACGGCTTTGGGGCCGCGGTTGAGGACGTGGGTGTAGATCATGGTGGTCTTGACGTCCTTGTGGCCGAGGAGCTCTTGCACGGTGCGGATGTCGTAGCCGGCCTCCAGCAGGTGGGTGGCGAAGGAGTGGCGGAAGGTATGGGGGCCGACCGGTTTGGCGACGCCGGCGGCCTGGGCGGCCTGGCGGATGGCTTTCTGCACCGTGCTCTCGCTGGTGTTCCAGCGATGGACGACGCCGGTCTCAGGGTCCTTGGCCAGACGATTCGAGGGGAAGACGAACTGCCAGCCCCACTCGCGCTCAGCGTTGGGATACTTGCGCGTCAGGGCAAAGGGCAGCGGCGCCGCGCCGTAGCCGCGCGCCAGGTCGCGCTCGTGGACCAGCTTGACGTGGGCCAGGTGCTCGCGCAGGGGAGCGATCAGGCTTTCCGGCAACATAGTGACGCGGTCCTGCATGCCCTTGGCATCACGCACGATGATCTCGCGCTGGTCGAAGTCGATGTCCTTGACGCGCAACTGCACGCACTCCGAGACGCGCATGCCGGTGCCGTAGAGGAGCTGCGTCATCAGCTTGGGGACGCCGGACATCTTGTCCAGAATGCAGCGGACTTCGTCTCGGGAGAGGACGGTGGGCAGGTGTTCCGGCTTCTTGGCGCGCACGGCGTCCAGGGGCATGTCCAGCGGTTGGTTCAGGACATGGCGGTAGAGAAAGAGCAGCGCGCTGTACGCCTGGTTCTGCGTGGAGGCGGCGACTTTTTCCTGCACGGCCAGGTGCGTGAGGAAAGCCGCCACCTCGGCCGCGCCCATGTCCTTGGGGTGGCGCTTGTCGTGAAAGAGGATGAAGCGCTTGATCCAGTGGACGTAGGTTTCCTCGGTGCGCGGGGAGTAGTGCTTGCGGCGAATGGCCTCGCTGACTTGCTCGAGCAGCTTCTTGGGGCGCGCTTCCGTGGCCATTTTGGACGCTTGACGGGCGATCAGGAGAGTGATAGAATAGCAGCAACGGCAATCGATGGGTGATTGCCGGGTCCTTCGCAATCCGCATTTTACCACATCTGTTTTTCCGCATACAATCCGGCGAGGGCGTATTATGCGGCGAAATTTCCAGATAACACCCTGTAGCAGGACAAAAAGCGGAATAGCGGGGTGGCGGGATATGACGACCGGCATTCCGGCGAATTAGTAGTTGCACAAACCTTAGACACAAGCCAGACAGCACGTTAACAGAAGAGAGGAGTGCGCTGGCGGACGGATCGGTGCGACTTGCCTGTTACACGCCAGCGGGTATACTGTTGGCGTGC
>DAOUBX010000162.1:0-3974 GCA_034432445.1 Anaerolineales bacterium | reverse complement strand
TGAAAGCGCGGCGGGCACGGTCGGAGACCGGCCCGAGCGATTTTCAGGTTAGAATCCAAATGCCCGGCACCTATGGCTGAGTAGTTACATCTTGAGATTGTTTTGAGAATCCTGTGCTATCATGGGGGCGTGACCATCTTGATGTCATGAAAGGGAAAGTCGATGCCGCAACGCATCCTGGTCGTCGACGACGACAAATCGATCGTGAAAGTAGTGCGAGGCTATCTGGAGCAGGCTGGCTATCAGGTGCTGACTGCCAGCGACGGCGAGACAGCCCTGCACATGCTGCGCCGTGAGCGGCCCGACCTGGTGGTGCTCGATTTGATGTTGCCTGAGCGGGACGGCTGGGAGATCACGCGCATCGTGCGGGCCGACCAGATCCTGGCTGCTACTCCAATCATCCTGCTCACCGCCCGGGTGGAGGACACCGACAAGATCGTGGGCCTGGAGCTAGGCGCCGACGACTACATCACCAAGCCCTTCAACGCTCGCGAGCTGGTGGCGCGCGTCGGCGCGCTGTTGCGCCGCACCAAGCTCGATCGGCTGCCCAGCGCTGCGCCTCATGTGCTGGTCACGGGCGACCTGCGACTGGACCTGGATCAGCACAGCTTGACAGTGGACGGCCAGCCGGTGGAGTTGACGCGCACGGAGTTCAACCTGCTACGCACGTTCCTGGAGAATCCGGGCTACACCCTCACCCGCGACGATCTGCTGGAACGGGCGCTGGGCTATGCCTACGAGGGGATGGGGCGCGCGTTGGACACGCACATCCGCAACCTGCGGCGCAAGATCGAGGTTGACCCGGACAACCCAACCCATATCCAAACGGTCTACGGCGTGGGCTATCGGCTGACAGGAGACCGCCTATGAACCGACTGTGGGTTCGTCTGAGCCTGATGATCACCGGGGTGCTGTTGTTCGTCTTTTTCGTACAGTTTCTGGCCGTCTTGCTACCTGACGCCACCGACGAGGGCCCGACGCCGGCAGGTGCGCCGCTGGAGCAGCGCAGCGGCGACGAGCCTCCACCAGCCGAGGTAGCTCGACGCCTGGGCAACTTTGCTCTCCTTTCCGTCGTGGTGGGGATCATCGGGGGTGTGGTTATCGCCCGCGTGGTCAGCGCGCCCATCAGCGACCTGGTCAAGGCCGCGCGCCGCATCGGCCAGGGTGACCTGGATACGCGCGTCGCTGTGCGGGGCAGTCGCGAGCAGGTCGAACTGGCCGATACTTTCAACAGGATGGCGGCTGACCTGCAGCGCGCTGAGACTCTGCGCAACAGCCTGATGGCCGACGTCTCGCACGAGCTGCGCACGCCGTTGACCGTGCTGGAGGGCAACCTGCGCGCCGCGCTGGACGATGTGTATGGGCTGGATGCTGCGGAGATCGCTAATCTCTACAGCCAGACCCGCCACCTGATCCGATTGGTCAACGACCTGCGCGATCTGACGCTGGCGGAAAACAACCAGTTGCCGCTGGACCGCCAGCAGGCTGATCTGAATGCGCTGGTGACCGAGACCCTCCAGGCGCTGGAGCCGCTGGCAGCCGAGAAAGGGATTGCCTTGCTGGATCGAACCGATCCGTTGCCGCCAGCCCTGCTCGACCCAGTGCGCATACGCCAGGTACTTTTCAACCTATTGTTCAATGCCTTGCGCCACACGCCGGACGGGGGGGAGATCACCGTGACCGCAGCGCACGATGCTGGCGTCCTGCGTCTGGCCGTGCAGGACAGCGGTGAGGGGCTGGAGCCGGAGCAGCTTGCCGCGGTCTTCGATCGCTTCTACCGCGCCGACCGCTCGCGCAGCCGGGAAACCGGCGGCAGTGGGTTGGGTCTGGCGATTGTCAAGGCTATCGTCGCCGCCCACAGTGGCCAGGTCGCAGCGCACAGCGACGGCAAGGGCCGCGGCTGCACGTTTGTGATAACGCTGCCATTGAGCGTCGGACGCAACGATTAGGGGGCTAGGATCGGTCCTTATGCGGGACTGACGCAAAGCAATCTGCGCATGACCCCAACTCAACTGCAGAGTTCTTCACACGCTCAGGGCTTTTGCATCCATTCGAAAAACAAGGCAAAGAGAACGCTGACCACGACGCACGTTGCCAGCATCACCGGCAGGCCCGAACGCATCCAGATGCGCGTGGTGATCGGTGTGCGCGTCCGTTCGCTTTGGGCCACCGTGATGACGTTGGCGGTGGCGCCGATCGGCGTGCCGTTGCCCCCCAGCCCTGCGCCCAGCGCCAGGGCCCACCAGAGCGCTGCAACGGGAAGGCCCAGCTCGCCCAACTCCAGGATCACCGGAATCACAGCAATGGTGAAGGGAATGTTGTCGATCATGGCGGAGATGATCGCAGCGATCCACAAGAGCGCCAGGCTGGCCACCAGTGGATGCGCGCTGGCCAGGCCGGCAATGGCGCCGGTGAGCCGATGGAGCACACCCGAGGCCTGCAAGCCGCCAACCGACACAAAGAGGGCGGCGAAGAACAACAAGACCCCCCATTCCACTTGGCGCAACGTCTCGTCGACGTCGGGGCGCACCCAGATCAGGGCCACTGCGGCTCCACCCAGGGCAATCACCGCCGGTTCCAGCCCCAACACGCCCTGCAGAAAGAACAGTGCGATAACGACGCCCAGCACGATGAGCAGGCGACGCAGGTTGGCCGGATCGTGCAACGCCTGCTTCTCGTCCAGTTGCGCCAAGGCTGCGACGTCCTTGGGCTGCTCCCGCAACTCGCGGCGAAACACGAAAAAGAGAATGGGGAGGGCGACCAGCCAGGCCACAAGAGCCAGCGGCGCCATGCGCAGCAAGAACGCGTCGAACGTCAACCCGGCCGCCGAGCCGATGAGCACGTTCGGCGGGTCCCCCACCAAGGTGGCTACGCCGCCGATGTTCGACAGCAGTGCCTCGGCCATCAGCAGAGGAACCGGGTTGATGCCGAGGATTTGCGCCATCAGGATGGTTACCGGCACGATGAGGACAACAGTGGTCACATTGTCCAGAAACATCGACAACACGGTCGTGGCTGCGCCCAGGACGATAAGCAACAGCCAGGGCTTGCCGCCGGAACGTTTGCCGGTCAGGATTGCGACATAGGCGAAGAAGCCGGTCTCCTGCAGCAGCCGCACCAGGATCATCATGCCCAGCAACAGCCCCAAGGTGTTGAAATCAATGGCGGCCAGGGCCAGCTCTTGTGAGTAGAACCCCATCAGCATGCCGACGACCAGCATGCCCAGGGCACCGATCATGGCCACGATGGTGCGATGCACGCGCTCCGTCAAAATGAGCGCAAAGATCGCCAGAAAAATGGCGCCGGCCACAACTTGCTGGGTGCTCATGCGGCGCTGGCCTGGCGATTCCATTCGGCGAGAAACGCCGCGGCAATGTCCACGCGCGAGGCAATGCCAACCAGCCTGCCGTCCTGATCGACCACCAGGAGATCGCGGACATCGTGCTTGACCAGCGTGGCAAAGGCGCGCAACAGGCCGCACTTGTCGTCCACGGCCACCGGCGGCTGCATGAGGTCGCGCATCGTCAAGCCGGCTGCTTTGCGCAGGTCCTGGGCGCTGAGGGTCTCGGTAGCGCCGAAGTCATGCACGAAATCGATGTTGTCCAGCAACGCCACGAAGTCCGGCATGAACACCCTCAACAAGTCTTCGACTCCTACCGCGCCGATCAAGATGCCCGCCTGATCCACCACGGGCAGCGTGCCGACATGCCTGGTCACGACAAGCTGCGCGGCCTCATGCACGGTGGTGGCGGCTGCCACCGACACCACGTCTCGCTTCATGCACGAGCCAATCATGCTTGAACTCCTTGACGGTTGCATGAACGCTCGATCGTAACTGCTCAGGTGCCGGGCATTTGTAGGCGATTTGCGATCTAGATTGGCTTCGCAGACACGTTTGCAAACCAGATGCCCATGCGCGTCGGCGCACAACCGTCAATGAAAGCGCGGCGGGCACGGTCGGAGACCGGCCCGAG
>DAOUBX010000161.1:0-2673 GCA_034432445.1 Anaerolineales bacterium | reverse complement strand
CAATGAAAGCGCGGCGGGCACGGTCGGAGACCGGCCCGAGCGATTTTCAGGTTAGAATCCAAATGCCCGGCACCTATGGCTGAATAGTTACGCTGGCTCTGGATATTGCCCAATCCATACAGCGCCACCAGCTCCAACCGCTGGTCGTTGGTGTGCGGTACGTATACCAAAGCCGCTTGAGTCGCCGCTGCACTGCCCGCGTAGTCGGCTGTCGCCCAGCAGATCGCCGCTTGTCGCAGATAGCTGCCCGCCAGCAAGTAGGCATCACCCCCGCCGTTCTCCGATGGCCAGAGCTTCTTGCGCCACCTGAGCTGCTTCGCTTGTGCGGCCCATCTGCTCCAACAAGAACGATTGCTCCAGCAGGAGCTGGCCCAGCACCGGCGATGGCTCCTCCCCCCGGCGCATGCCAGCCTTGCGCAGCTCGGAGGCCGCGCGGCTGAAGGCATTCACCCCCTCCGCAAGAGCCCCATTCAAGGAAATCAACTGGGACATGCCACGGATCATTTTGGCCAGCGTCGCTTCTTCTCCCATCTCTAGGGCCATGTTCCAGGTTGTGATCAGGTTCGACGCCTCGCGCGTGCACATCTGAACTGCGCGACGATCACTGGCAAAGCGTGGCTGGTGTTGAGCCACGAGATCGGCGTAGTAAGCGCGGTAACGAGAGCGCACCTGGTCCTGAAGCGCGCCCATCTCGGCCAACTTGCGCGCTGCGGCCTCGCGGATAAAACTGTGCATCTCGTACCTATCGCAATCCCCCACATACAACAGCGAAGTATCCACCAACGTCGCTAGCTCGTCCGTCGTCACATCCGCAATTACGTACGCCGCCTCTGCGGTGAAACCGCGGCGGAACACAGAACAACATGCCAAAGCCCGCGCTTCTTGCTCGTTCAGCAGCGCCCAAGAGGACTCGAACACCGCCTGTAGACTGCGATGGCGGGGCGGCACGTCAAGCATAGTGGTCGCCAGTCGGTCGAAACTGGATTGGATCGACTGGGCAATTTCAGTCACGGTTGCATGTTCTACCTGCGACGCGGCCAGTTCCACGCCCAAGGGCAACCCTTCAACCAGTTGGCAGATGCGTGCGATATCCTGCTACTCATGCGGTTGTGGGCGGAAGCCGGCCACAGCACGATCGGCACGCTCCAGGAATAGCTCGACAGAGGTGCAAGCAGCCAAGGCGGGGCCAGCAGCCAACCCCTCGGCAGGAGGCACAGACAGACCTTGCAGACGGAAGACGTACTCGGCCTGCAAGTTACAACGCCGCCGCGAGGTGATGAGGAGCTTGAGGTGCGAGCCGGCCCGGGCCAGCTGCAACACAAAATCGGCGCCGTCGACAAACTGTTCAAAGTTGTCCAACAGCAAGAGAAGCTGCTTGTCTGCTACATACCGCAGCAAGGTTTGCAGCGGGCTGCCCTGCTCGCCATCAGCCACGGCCAATACTTGGATAACGGTCGAGGCCAACACGTCGTTGAGGACAGCGGTATCTGTAGAGCTCTCAGCATCGGCAGGCGACGCAGCGACTAGGTCGCTCAACGACACATACCAGGCACCGTCGGCGAAGGCGTTGCTGACGTGCTCAGCCACCGCCAACGCCAATCGTGTCTTGCCGACGCCGCCTTCCCCAACAATCGAAATGATGGGATAGGCGGGATCGAGCACCTTCTTCTCAATGGTGGCCAGCTCTTTCCTGCGGCCAACGAAGGAGGTGAGCGATCGCGGCAGGTTGCCGCTGGCATGCGTCGGCTGCTTCTGCAGAATGCTGCGGACATGAGCCATTTGTTGCCCGTAGCGCACCCTTTGCGCGCGCTGCCAATCTGTGAAGCCAGGGCAGTCGGGCAGGGCAAAGCCTTGCATAAACTCACCGTGGTACAAGGCAATGCCCTGGCGCGCCGCCACCTGCTGGTAAGGCGCCAGTCGCCGGTTGGGCGCAGACACGGGGGACAGGTCGGCCAGCAGGAATTCCAGCTCCAAGGCATCGCACCACAGTTCCTGGTCAGACGCGATCAGTTGTAGCGTCTGGCGCGTAGCCCGTACGATATCCAACGGTTCCAGCAGCCTGCGCAAGTTGTGCAGTGCAGTGCGTAGGCTGTGGCGCGCCGTTTCCTCCGTATAACCGGGCCAGAGCAGATCGGAGATTTCGCTGCGGCGCAGCGGCCGAGCGCGTCCTTCTAGAACCAAATAGGCCAGAAGTGCGCGCACTTTGTCAGAGCGAAACCCCTCTAAAGGAACACCGTCCTTCAAAGCCAAGAAAGGTCCTAAGAGTCGCAGTTCAAGATGGGTGGCCATCAAAGTAATCCCTGAGAAGTGCTGTTGGCCTGAACCACCAATGGTGGCGAAAAGATTGGCGTTATTGTACCACGAGAAGACAGGACGCACCGATTCTACTTGCCTCCTGCGTATGCCACGCAATTTTGCGTAGACGACACCACCCCTGTTTGGACATGGGCCAATGATCTAAGTGACCCAACCGTGACGTTACCAGGGTTGATTCGTGGAAAAATCTAGCGTATGATGACTCTGTCCGTTGTCCATTGCTCAGGGATCTTGCGTCACGGACTGAAGCGCCGGGCTAACAGCCATCGCTCCCCGCCCCACATCACCGCCAACATCGCACACCATCTCTTGTTGGCCCGGCGCTTTAGGATCACCAACCCAGTCGCTACCACAGTT
>DAOUBX010000160.1:0-9350 GCA_034432445.1 Anaerolineales bacterium | reverse complement strand
CCCACCACGACCCGGCCGCGGGCGTTGATCACCGTCGAGAGGTCGTCGCCCGGCGCGTCGCGCAGCAGGTCCGAGGCGTCCATCGGGGTGGACGTGGCGTCGTCCCAGGGCAGGGTCAGGGGGAACCAGGTGGAGGTGTCGGTGGCGGGGTGTTGGATCGCTGGCGCCGCCGGCGCAGCGGCCGCCGGCGTTATGCTGATCAGCGAGAGCAAGCAGGCAAGAAGCAAGCGCAGAGAGGGAGATAAAGGGATCATCGATGGCGCCTCCTTACATGGTTTGCACCGACGGCGGGCACTCGTCCAGAGCGTCTGCGTTGAATCGGCGGGGCTATTGTAGCACCAGGCGCTAACCGCGCAAAAAGCAATTCCCAAAGCAATTCCCCGGAAACTTCAAAGTTTCCGGGGAATTGGTGGGAAACTGCTGGCGTGGGCGGGAACGAAGGAGGGATTACCGGGTCTTCAACAGGTCGCGGATCTCGGTGAGCAGCTTCACCTCGGCCGGCGGCTCGGCGGGCGCTGCTGCGGCCTCTTCCTTCTTGCGCAGCGTCGCCATCTTGTTGAAGGACTTGATGATCAGGAAGATCACGAAGGCGATGATCAGGAAGTTGATGAGCGTCTGGATGAACTTGCCATAGGCGATCACGGCGGCGCCGGCGTCTTGGGCCGCCTGCAGCGAGTCGAACTGGCCGCCGCCCAGCACGATGAACAGGTCGCTGAAACTGACACCGCCCAGCAGATAGCCGATCGGGGGCATGATGATGTCGTTGACAAGGGACGTGATGACGGCCCCGAAGGCAGCGCCGATAATGACAGCAACGGCCAGGTCGAGCACGTTGCCGCGCATCACGAAGTTACGGAACTCTTTGAGCATGGTGTTTCCTCCTGGCAAACATGATTGACAATTGCTCACCCGAAGGCGCTGGGCACGTGCGAGACATCTGCGCCTACGCCGTGGTGTAAGCCACCTGGCCCATCGCGCGCAAGCGCTCGGCGCCTGAGCAAGCAGCCAAGCTTGCTGCAGTGGCAAGCTCTGTCTCCATTCTACATGATGCTAGGCCGGCGTCAACCGTTTCGGTTTGCAGTTTGCTGACACCTGTGTTGTGCTGCCTAGCGGTTTGCGCTCACGGCCTTGGCCACAGCCGCCGCGCGGGTCGTCACTTGCAGCTTGGCGAAGATGGCCTTCAGGTGACGCTTGACGGTGTTGTCGGTGATGACCAACGCTTCGGCAATCTCCTTGTTGGTCAGCCCTTGCACCAACAGCGCTAGCACCTCGCGTTCGCGGTCGGTCAGGACATCCAGCACATTGCTGGCAGCTCTTGCGGCAGCCTCGGCCTGCGCCACGGCCTGACGAAAGGTTGGCCGGTCGAATCCCTGCTTCTCGACATAGGCGACGATGCCGTGCTCGTCGTAGGCGCGCTCCACAGCGGGCGGCAGAGCCGAGCCGCTGACCACGATCGAGGGGATGCCGGCCTTCTTGGTGTGAGCCAGCAAGCGATAGCCGTCGGTGTTGTCATCAGGGAGCAAAGAGCTGGCCAGCGAGAGGTCTATGACGGCCAGGGCGTAGTGGTAGCGGCGCAGGAAACCCAGAGCTTCGCCAAAGCTACGGCACGCTTGCACGGTGTAGCCGAGCTCGCTCAGCAGTTCGACGAGGATGCTGCGCCAGCCTGCATCGTCTTCGACCACCAGGGCTGCCGCAGACGTGCGCGTGGTGGCCGAAGACGGTTGCGCTAGGCTTGAGCCGGCAGCGCTAGGAGCTGGCGCCTGGACAGGCTCGGCCGGTTGGCCCGTGCCTTCTGGAGGGGGAGAGACAACCGGCGACGCAACAGGGGGGCCGGACGAGCCCGGCGCATCAGGGCCGGCATGGGGCGACAGCGGAGTCTGCGCGTCGGTAGGCCATCTTGACGCCATAGCCTGCCCGCTCAATGCCCCGGGCGATGCGGCCAGCACCTGGCGCACGATCTGGCGGAACTCGGCGCGACGAAAAGTCTCCTTGCGCAGGCAGGTGAACGCGCCGTGTTTGGTGAGCGCGTCGACAGCCAGCTCTACCGTGGCGTAGCCCGTGAGCAGCAAAGGGGTGCAGCCGGGGTCATGGCGACGGATTGCGTCGAGTACAGCCAGACCCTCCTGGTTGCGATGATCGCTGCCGCCCAAGGAGAGGTCAACCACGGCCAGACGGTGAGGCGCTGCGCGCAGGCAGGCGAGGGCAGTCGGTAGGCTGTCCGCTACGTCCACGGCCAGGCCGGCGTCCCCCAGCAGCTCGCTGAGGATCTGCTGCCAGGAGCGGTCATCCTCGACGACCAGGGCGCGCAAGGGAGGCGGAAAAGCTGAAGGGAACTCGGCGGAACTCATGGGAGTTGGAGCGAACTCGGAAGAACTTATGGCAGCTCAGAGGAGCTCCCAGGAACTGATGAGACCTGCATGGGTCTGGGTCGGCTGTGACTGTGCAGCTAGGCGGCGCGCGGCAAGCGTAGGATAAAGTGCGCGCCGCGCTGGCCGTCGCTTTCTACGGCGACCGAGCCGCCAAAGCGCGCCATCAAGGTGCGTACCCACCACAGGCCAAAGCCGAGCTTGCCCGCATGTGCCTTGCGGCCGGAGAAGTCGAACTCGAAGATGCGCTCGTGCAGGGCCGGTGGAATACCGGGGCCGGTGTCGGTGACGGTCACTTCGACGTAGTCGCCGCGCGCGGCGCCGCGGATGGTGATGACGCCTTGCCCTTCCATGGCGGCGGTCGCGTTTTCCAGCAGGTTGGCAAACACCAGCGTCAGCCGCTGCGCGCCGGCTTTCACCAAGGGCAAGGTCTCCAATCCTTCGGTGCGCACCTGCACGCCCGGCGGCAGGCCGCTGCTGGCGATCGCCTCGCTCACGCTGGCAGCTACCGACACCGCCGTCATCGTGATCGGGCGCAGATGAAACAAGCTCTCGCGCATTACAGCCATGGCCTCGCTGGCGCTGCGCTCGATCTCGGCCAGATTGGCGGCCAGATAGGGGTCGGCCTGCACAGCGGCGGCGCACTTGTCCTGGATGCCCTCAACGCGCACCGGGATGACGCCGACCTTGTTGTTGACGCGGTGCAGCAGGTTGGCGGCGATGTCGCCCATGGCGGCGAAGGTCTCGGCCAGAGCGCGCTGTTCCTCGGCCGCGCGTAGCGCCTCACGGCGATGCGCTTCTTGCACGGCCAACGCGGCGTGGTGGGCCAGGCAGGTGAGCACCTTCTTGTCCCATTCCGACTCGGCAAAGCGCCGGCCATCGGCTTCGTGGCTGATCACAATGAACGCGCCCACCGGCTTGGCGGCGGCCCCGGCCAAAAGCGGCATCACCAACGCGCCCGCCCAACCTGCAGCCATGGCCAGGTCGCGGCGCTGAAAACGCGGGTCAGTGCGCACGTCATCCACGGCTATCGGCTGGCAGCGCAGGATGGCCTCGCCCGTCAAGCTGCCGTGCAGCGGCACGCGTTCCCCGCGACGATAGCCGGCGTTGGCAGCCTGCAGGACCAACTGTTCCATCTCGCCATCCAGCACCCAGATGTTGCCCACAGGGGTGTTGAGCAGGTCGCAGGCCAGCTCGACCAGGCGGTCGAACACCTCTTGCGGCGGCTGGCTCAGCAGGCGCTCGGCGACCTCCTGCAAGGCATCCAACAAGCGCACTTCCTGGATGGCGATTACAGCCTGGGTGGCCAAGGCTTGCAGCAGATGGCTGTCTTGCTCGCTGAACGCGCCCACGGCTGTGCTTTCCAAGTTGAGCACGCCCTCCAGCCGGCCGCTGGCGCCGATCAGCGGCACGGCCAGCTCGGAGCGCATGGCCAGGCCATGGTCGAGCGGGTAGTAGATGCGCGCCCAAGGGTTGGCCTGCAGGTCGGCGATGCACAGGGGTTGGCGATGTTTGGCTACCCAGCCCATGATGCTGGTCGTGTTGATGGGCAGAGCTTCGACGGCCGGCTGGCGCAGCCCTTCGCCGGCTACGGCCGCGCTGACCAGTCTGCGACCACTCTTGTCGACCAGCCGGAAGATGCCGTAGCGCGCGCCGGTTACCTCCAGCGCCATGTGCAGGATAGCTTCGAGCGTTTCCTTCAAGTTGAGGCGCGAGGAGATGAGCATGTCAGCTCGACGCAGACGTTCCAGCTCATCTTCGGCGCGCGCCAGCTCGCGTTGTACTTGGGTCAGCTGATGGGCGCGGCCGCGCAGTGTCGCCATCGCTGCTTGGTTGACCAGGTTGTCCAGCATGAGCAGCTCAAGCTGGCTGAACCGGCGGTTGTCGCGCAGGTAAACGTACAACACGCCTAACGGTTGGTCCAGCACCACCAGCGGATAGCACGCGACCACCTGCGCGCCGGCGAGACGTTTGACCTCGTGTATTTCCAGGTCGCTCTCTTCGTAGGAGAGAATGCGGCGCCGCTGGTTTATTGCGCGCGCGCCCAGGCCATCTGGCCGCGGCTCATCACCGGGCATCGGCGCGCTCATCTCCCCTGCCGAGACGCGCGATGCCGGGTCAAAGCGCGCGCGTGACGGGTCATAGGCGAAGATGACGGCGGACGCGCCCGGCACCACCCGAATGGCGCTGGCTGCGATCAAGTGCAGGGTGGCGTCCATGCTGGCCTGGTCGCCGGGCACCAGACGATTGATGGTGGCACCGATTTCATTCAGACATTGGAGCGCGGCCAGCAGCTGTGGTTCAGCCTGTTCCAGGTGGGTCATCTTATGCAGCGCAAAAAGGGGCTCACTTGCCGCTGAAGCTGGGAGGGCGGCGCTGCAGCTTGGCCATGATGCCTTCCTGGACGTCGGCCGTGCCGATGAGTGTGGACTGTGCGTAGGCCTCTAGCTCCATGAAAGAGAGCTTGTCCAGGTGCGCGCCGCGGTCGATGATCTTCTTGGCCATGCCCACGGCCAGCGGCGCACAGTTGCGCAGATCGGCCGCCCAGGCCAGGCCCCGGTCGAAGAGATCGCCGGCCGGCGTTACTTCGTTGACCAGCTTGATCTCGTATGCCCGGCGGGCGTCGATGCGCCGGCCCAGCATAATCATCTCCTTGGCCAGCGGAATGCCGACGGTGCGCACCAGCCGCGTGGTGCCGCCGACGTCGGGGATGATGCCTAGCTCGACCTCCTGGATGGCCAACTGCGTGTCCTCGGCCGCGATGCGGAAGTCGGCCGCTAGGGCCAGCTCCAGCCCCATGCCGAAGCAATAGCCGTGCAGCAAGGCGATGACCGGCTTCTCGAGGGCTTCCATCTTGTTGAAGACAGCTTGCAGACGGGCCACCAGGCGGCGGAACTCGGCGCCGTCCATGGTCGTGACTCCCTGTTGCAAGAGGGAGTTGAGGTCAATGCCGGCCGAGAAACAGCGCCCGTCGCCGCGCACGATGACGGCGCGCACAGCGCTGTCCAGGGCTTCGTCTAGCGCCTGGTCCAGCTCGGCCATCATCTCGATCGTGATGGCGTTAAGCTTCTCGGGACGGTTGAGCGTGATGATTAGAGCGTTGTCGTGGCGATGGGTAAGACAATGGGCGTGTGAGGTGTTCATGGCATAACCCGTGAGGCGCGACGAGTGCTTGGGGTGAGGAGGATACGATATCACCAGGCGCTAGCGTGTGGCCAATGTGCTGAGGCGTTCGGCGATGTCGTGAATGATAGCATCAGGCACGCCGTCGATCGCTTTGGATTGCAGACGCAGGTCGATCTGGTCGTTGACGTAGTCCACGGCCAGAAAGTGGCCGTCAGCGGTCAAGGCGATCTCGGTGGAGAACAAGTGCAGACGACAGACGCCGGCAATCTGGGTGGTTATCGTGCGCAAGGGGGCCAGGCCGAGGCGCGCTTCTTCGGCCGCCGTCACCGGCGTGTAGATGCGGGTTTGGGGCGGCCACCAGCACGGGTAGACCTGGCCGGCGCAGTATAGCACACGGAACCATGCCGGCCGATCGTCGATGCGTGCCGGGTCGACGTGGGCTTGCAGCAGGTACTTATCCCGTGGAAATTGACGGCGGGCAGCAAAGACCTGCTCCAGACAAGTTGCCTCCAGGACAACACCCTGGCCGCCGCCGCCCATGGCCGGCTTGATAGCAAAGCTGCCTCCGAGGGGTGCCAGGTCGATGGGCGGCAGGTCGGTTTGTTCATCGTAAGGGGGCAGAATGATGGTGTAGGGCGTGTGCAGGCCGCTGGCGATGAACTCCAGATGCATCGTGGCCTTGTCGGCGCTGCGCAGCTCGCGGTCAAGGGGGTTGATGCTCACTGTGTTCAGGCGCCGCGCCCACTCCACCACGGCCAGAAAACGATGGTCGGTGTCGGCGGCCCGGTTCAGGAAGGCGTAACAGGTGATCTCCGCGCTGACCAGACTAGGGTAGAGGCTCTCCAGGTTGTTGGGCGTAATCTGCAGGGTGGTGAGCCCTCGGGCATGCGCCGCTGCGCTCAGCAGGGCCACAAAATCAGCGTCGTGTTCCCAGTTCCAGGCAATGCACAGGTCGTAAAAGCTCATAGATCTGTCGGTTCTTGCGCGAGCTTGGACAGCATCGCGCCGATGTCGCCGGCATTGTACCCGACCTTGGAGGGTGTGGCAAGGCAAGGCGGCGCTGATTCCGGCCCAATATGACGCGCATCATGGCCGTCTGTGACTTTCTGTTCTACAATGAGTATCGGCTGTGTCGGCCTCCGGCGCCGTCACATGCCGCCAAAGCAAGCCTTGTGCGGAGACGAAAGACAATCATGAGCGAACTGAGACCTTCTTGGCGCACCCCGGTGCGCATTTACGAGTGCGACTCGCTCGGCCACGTCAACAACGCGGTCTACGTGTTGTACTTGCAGCAAGCAACCTTGGAGACCTGGCCGCAGGCCGCGACGTGGTCTCTGCGACAACTGAGCGTGGAGTACGTCGCGCAGGCTTTCTACGGCGATTCCTTACAAGTGTATGCCTGGCCTTGGGAGCCACCCTCGGCGCAGGGTCTGCGCTGCGGCTACGCCATTCAGCGTGTCGGGGATGACGCCATCATTGCACGCGGCGAAGCCGTGTGGGCGCCGGCGGGCGATGGCCAGGCGGCTGCTGCGCTTGGCGGCGAGTGGTCCGCTGTGGAGCCTCCGGCCGCCTTGGCCATCAAGCAGGCCCGACCGCTGACTGGTCAGCCTGCGGCGCGCACGTTCCACTGGCAAAGCATCGTGCGCGGCTACGAAGTCTGTAGCGATGGCCAGGTTAGGCCGGCTGAGTTTCTGCGTTGGGTTGAGGATGCGCGCATGGCAGCGGCCGGGGAGGTTGGATGGACGCCGGCGCGGCTGCGGGCGGCCGGTCGTGTGATTGTACAAACCCGCCATGACAGCCGGTTCCTGGGCTCTCTGCGCGCCGGCGATCAGGTGCTGATCCATAGCCGCATTGTTGAGATGCGCCGCGTGCGTGGGGTGTGGCGTCACGAGATCTACTGCGGCGAGCAACTTGTGGCGGTGGACCACTCCAACGGCGCGTTTCTTGACCTGGACGGCCACCCCACGCCGGCGCCGCAGGCGATGGTCGACGCCTTGCTGGGCAAGAACAAGACTTTCAGTGTGTGAGAGCGCGGCATGCCATGCAATGGCTCCCTTTGCCCGGCACAGATAGCGAGATCAGTCGAGAACCGGTGACCCACAAGGACTATGAGGCATTTGCTCGCCAATTCGGCCATCATGTGCCCCTGCATCCTGCCAGAGCTAATGACGCGGTCACGGGAGTCGCCGCGCGCGACGCTCAGGCTTATGCGGCCTGGTTATCGGAAAAGGGGCCTTGGCGGTATCGTTTACCCACTGTGGACGAGTTGCATCAACTGGCGCAACAGCAGGCCGACCGGATTGACTGGGTAGGGTGGCCCGCAGCCGAGTTCGACTCTCCTGCGGTCGACCAAGACTGCTTGGATGAGTGGATCGCTTACTCGCCGGGGCGGCAGAAATCTCCTGACAACCACTTGCATCCAGTGGTCCATCCGCTTTGGTTGGTTGGCGAGCACAAGCGTGTGCCGAGCGCCGAAGTTGCCGACGCTCCCCACCGGTATGTGACGTTTCGCCTGGTGCGCCAGCCCAAGACCTAGAGGTGGTCATGGATGGCGACGCTAACGATGCGCAAGGTGAAATGAATGTCATCACGGGGGTCAGCAGGCAGGAGTTGCGCAGTCGCGGTCTCGTTGTGGCCGGTGGGTTGATTAGTCGGTTCTCCCGCAAAAAACACAGACACGGATCGGCAGGACGCCGATCCGTGTCTGTAGCCGGAGCTAGTTTGCGCAGGGGGCGACTTACTCAGGATAGCTTAGCGATCATCTTATCCCAGGCAGCCTTGACGCGCTCGGCGGCATGGCCGATGTTCACCGCCATCATGGCCGAGCCGTAGTTGTCCTCCACCGCCTTCCAGTTGACCACGTTCCACCAGGCGTTCAAATAGCTGGCGCGCAGGTTCTGGTACTTCAAGTAATAGGCATGCTCCCACACATCCACGCCCAGCAGGGGGCTCAGGCCGGCAGAGATGGGGGTGTCCTGGTTGGGTGTGGTGGAGAGCACCAGCTCGCCTTTGTCATCCAGCGAGAGCCAGGCCCAGCCGGAGCCGAACACGCCCATAGCGGCCTTGGTGAACTGCTCCTTGAAGGCGTCGAAAGAACCGAACTTAGCATCAATGGCTCCTGCCAGCTTGCCTGCCGGCGCACCGCCTGCGTTCGGCCCCATGATCTCCCAGAACAGTGCATGGTTGACGTGGCCGCCGCCATGGTTGCGCACAACCCCGCGAATGGCCTCAGGGACGCTGTTCAGATCAGAAAGCAGCTCGATCAAGGGCTTGCTCTGCAGGTCGGGATAGTTGGCAAGGGCGTTGTTGAGGTTCGTCACGTAGGCCGCGTGATGCTTGTCGTGGTGGAGCATCATGGTCGCGGCATCGATGTGCGGCTCCAGTGCATCGTACGCGTACGGCAAATCGGCGACTTTGTAAGGGTAACCCATGGTGTGATCCTTTCTTTGATTTGATGTGGCGCAGCTTCCGACTGCGTCGTGAACGGCTTAAGCATAAGGGATCAAAGGAGCTGTAGAGCTGGGTGGATGGAAAGGGACGTCCCAGGCTCAACGAGCAACAGTTTAGCACAACTCTTGCGGTTGGGCTAGTGTTCTGGCAACCAATCACAGGAATCTGGTGGTCCGCGGCACTGCTCAGAACTGGAGCCGCTACGAAAAAGCTTGCGTGACGTCCCCCTGAGGCTTGGTGCAGGGCCTCTAGTTTGTTCTTCAGCCCAAATGGCGCCAGAGAGCGCTGTAGGCAACTCATGATGCCTACGGCGTAACTATTCAGCCCTAGGTGCCGGGCACTTAAGGCTGCGCTGGCCAGGGCGTCTGCAGAGCCGGCTCAAGCTGGAAACCGGTCGCAAGTGCCCGG
>DAOUBX010000159.1:0-17296 GCA_034432445.1 Anaerolineales bacterium | reverse complement strand
ACCAGCAGGCCGCCGAGCGTGCAGACCAACAGTGTGAAAACCGGCAGCGACAGGCCGATGGCCTCGGCCGCCGTCTCCCACACGGCCGAGGCTGCGCCGTCCACCAAGGTGATGAAGGTGAACGTGATCACCGCGCTGATCAGGCCCAGCAGCGTGGCCAGCAGCAGCAATTTCAGGTAGGGACGGGTTTGGATAGGCTCTTCCATATGCCTAAAAGCTCCCATTGATCGTTGACGTTACTGCCGCGCCATGGCAATCCGCATGTCAGCGTCACTATCCGGGATCAACTCGCCGGACAAGTCTATGGTGACGCGTTTGATCGTCCCGGTGAAGCGAAACGCATCTCCGTAGTAGTCTGGCGCCACGCGGTCGCTGCCGGTGTTGCCGGCGTTGGCCCAACCCCGCGGGTAGGGTTGTTGGTTGCGACGCCGCCCAGCTTAGCGAGCATCTTCATGTTGTCCTCGAGCGACTCGACGACGTTGTTGCAGAAGAACATCTCCCGGCTGCTTGGGCTGCTCGACGGTGTGCCCGATGACGCTGGTGAACGGCGTCCCATCTTTGTCGGTCTTGAGTGTCATGAGTATGCTGCTGTCAATGGCAAAAGCAACCGCCGCGATCAGCCATACACCGAACTGAAAGCCAGCAGACCTGCTCTGATCAGGTCAGAGCAGGTCTGGCAGCCTGCGGTTTCTCGCTCGCCTGGCTATTGCGCCGGGCCGCCGTTGCTGAACAGCATCTGCTGGGCGCCGCCGGCCGTCTGCAGCATCAGGCCGCCCGCGCCATCCGAACCGCCCGCGGCGACATCGTCCAGCAGGTTCAGGTATTGCTGGTCCATAGACCCCAGATCACAGGCCGCCATGATGTCCGGCGTGACGTTGATCGTGAAGCCGTTGGCCTGCGAATAGGTTCCGGAGAACGTGTTGCAATCGGCCTGGCCCTTGGTTGTGCCGTCGCTAAAAAAGACGATGGTGTACTTGTTGGCATCGGGCACGCGCATCGACGTGCCGGCTGCCACATCATTGAACGTTTCCCACTGCCAGACGATGTTCGTGATCGCGTTAGGGGACGCGGCGGGGGGAGGCGGCGCGGTGGGGGGAACCGGCGTGGCCGGCGGGTAGCAGGCCGCGCCGATGATCAGCACGATGCTCAGGCAGGCGAGCAGCAGGGTCCGATGAGAAAGCTTGTTCATGGGTTCAACTCCTTGGCTTCTTCAGATGCGGCCGCCCGTGCGCTTCGCTGTCGGCAGCAGGACCGAAAGCAGCAGCACGACGGCCACTAGACAACCCACTTACATCGGCTGCGACGGAGGCGTAACTGAGGTGGGCTTGTAGCCGGGGATCTGGTTGCGGTTGGAGTAGGCGGTGCTGGAGTAGTGCATCACGTCCAGCAGCACAGCCAGGATCAGCCACAACCAATCCCAGCCGGTCAGGCCGACGGGCGACCACAGGATCACGTACATCAGCGTGGTGAAGGGCAAGAAGATGATGCCCAGGATCGGCCACAGCCAACTGCCGCCAAACGCAGCGCTGAACATGGTGGGGCGAGCGATCCAGACGAACAGCGTCGCCAGGCGCGGAAAGAAACCGGCCATCAAAGCGAAGAGACAAGGCATGGGGAAACCTCCTAAGGTTGAATGGGCGCCGAACAGTTGGGACTACCTGTGCAGGCGTGGCGCACTGTCGCCTGAACAGATCATGTGGCGCCGGCGTCTGTTCAGTCAGGCGCCGGCGCGGGCTGGGCGTTCTACACGTCGGCAGGCGCAGGGGTTGGCTCGACCAGGCACGCCACGGAGAGCAGCGGCAGGCCCAGATCATAGAGCAGGCCCAACGCGCCGGCCAGCGCGGCCTGGTCTCGAAATCTGCCGGTGATCACGGTCACGGGCGGCTCCTCGGGGCGATCCTCGACCCGAATCTCAGCGCCTCCCAGGTACTCCGACCAGCGTTGATCTAGCCGACCTTGAAGACGCAGCTCATAGGTAGCCGGGGAGTCAAGTGTAATCCGCTGGGTGTATGACATCGACAGGGTCCTTGATCGCTTCTGGGCGTGGGGATAGTTGCGAGACAGCCACACCACCACAATGTGGCCAATACGAGACGATTTAGCCACACTAACAGACTATCATGATCCCCCGTCGAGAACAAGGACCGAAAATGCGCAAAAAAGATGTAGGACGCGCCGGCAGGACCAAGACGATGGTTGGCTACACCCCCTCTCCCACCTAACCTCACCGAGGTGGAAGCAAGCCCAAGCTCCTGGCCTCGACAATGGCTTGTTGGCGACCGTGGGCGCCGAGCTTCTGATAGATGTTGGCGGTGTGGCGTTTGACCGTGCGAGGGGAGATGATCAGCCGCTCGGCAATCTCCTTGGCGCTGAGCCGTTGGGCCAACAGCTCGAGGATCTCCACCTCGCGAAAGGTCAACGGCTCGACCAGATCAACGGTGGGGATCGGCGCCGGCGCCCAGCCGACGCTTTCTTGCAGATCCCGCTCAGCGGCCAGCCTGAGCAACTGCGTTGCGGACAACTGCAGAGCCGTCAGATCAGCAGTCATCCAGTGCAGCAGGCACAGGCCAATCAGCAAGCGCACCGCGAAGGCACCATCCTCGCCGCGCTGCTCTTTCATGCCCTCGACGAGGGCGGCGCGGGCGCGGTGCATCTCCCCTTCACCTGGCTCTTTTTCAGCGTGCGCAAAAACCGGTCTAGACGCGCAACAGTCCAGCCAACGGCCCTGCTTGCGTGGCAAGGGCGGATGGCCGGACTGTTCTCTTGCGTGCTGCTCTTCAGGCGCCGGGCGCAAGCCGGCTTGCGGGCCCAGGTCGGCCGCGCCGACACCCCTGCGAGAGCCGACTCCCGTGTCCGACGCCCAGGGCTGAAGCCCCAACGGCGCGCGCGTTGGCTGCTGTTAGTAGGCGGCGCTCTGTGCGGCCGCCCGCTCTGCCGGACTCATGGAGGCGGGGTCAACCGCGGCGCGCAGGCTGGCGTCCATGCCGGGGGGCAGGGTAGTCTGCAAGACCTCACCGGGGTGCTGGCGCAGGGCTGCCAGGGCCGCGTCGGCGTTGCCCTCGCGCACGATCATGAACAGCGCCGATTGGCCGGGCTCGAGTCCCTCGCCCACCTCTTTGACGTAGTCCTTGGAGAGGCCCAGGTCGACCGTGGCGCCGATGCCGGCGCCGGCCAGCGCGCCAATGGCGACGCCGGCCAGCGGGGCGAAGATGCCTGCCAGCAGCAGGCCGACGCCGCCGCCGATCAGCGCGCCCCATTTGACCCCGCGATCGATCTCGTTGTGGATGTCCAGCTTGCCGTCCTCGCTGCGGCTGACCATTGCGGCATCGTCCAACTTGATCAGGCCTTGGTTCGAGAGGTCGCGTATCGTGGCGCGCACCTTGGCGGCTTCGTCCGGTGTGTGGTACTTGATCACCAGTGTGTAAGTCATGCGGTCAACTCCTGGAAAGGTTGTCAGATAAGGGGTCGCGGCTGGAGGAGAGACTAGTACTGTCCCGTGTAGCCAGGAACGCGCTTGCGCGCGGCCGCGCCGGACCACCAGGCGATGTCGGCGAGCAGACCCAAGCCTAGCCACACCCAGTCAAAGCCGGTGACGCCGCCGGGAAACACGAGCACGTACATCATGGTCATCCAGGGCACGAAGATGAAGCCCAGGACAGGCCAAAGGAAGCTTTGGAAGGCGGCGTTCCAGCGCGCCGGCTGGAGTAGCCACCAGACAAGGATGCCGGCGCGTGGGCCGAGAAAGACCAGAACGGTGAAGAGACAGCACATCGTTGAACCTCCAGACCAACTAAGAAAGTAAGATGCGCAGAGCGCGGCGCCGGGGGACACCTGCGTTTGCGCACAAGCGTCATCCTGCCGGCTTATGACAACGCCGGACGCCTGCGCAAGCCGCCGACTTCGGGGCGTATCGGCAAGCCCCGTTCTCGGGGCGCTGCTGGCCAACCGGACCAACCATCAACCTGCACCAGGCTGCTCAACCTGACCCAAAGGCAGAGCGGATACGAGCAGCAGCATCCGCCGAAAGTCGCGTCCGGTAGACCTGCCGGGAGGACTGGGTGATGTCGGTGATCAGGTGATCCACCGACGTCTGGCCTTGGGTCAGCAAGATCACCGGCGTCTTGCCCGGCTGAACGGCCTCGGCCACCTGCTGGCGCAATTCCTCCTGCTCGTCGCGTCCTAACAGCCGGCCGGCCAGGTCGCCGGTGACTGCGCCGATGATCAAGCTCGTCCAGGTCACCGCCGTCAACGCGCCGCCCACCACTCGGACGCCGGCGCGCCAGGGCAGCAGCGCCCAGCGTCGCAGACCCGTGGTAGCCTCTGCACGCTGCTGGGCAACCTGCGCCCCGGCCGTCGCAAGATCGGGCAGAACGACTACGCCCTGGCCGGCGATCTGTTGCAGCGTCAAGCGCGCCTGATCGGCATCGTTCTGGCTATCGAAGGAAAGGATCAGCAGCTCGGCCATATACAGATGAACAGCGGGCTAGGCCGTGGCCCAGCGATCGTAGCTCTCGATCGTGTAGTTGCGGTTGATGCGCACCTGGCCAACGATGCCGAGCACTGCAACGATCAGCGCTGTGATCAAGAGCAGCGGCGACTGGCTGAGGGCGACCTTGACCGGATTCTCCAGCAGCATGGCATGCGGAGCGAAGAGGATCAAGAACGCGCCGAAGATCACCCCGGCGCCCAGCAGGCTGGTGGCGATGATGATGACCCACTTCTGCAGGTTGAAGCGAATCGTCACGAAGGCCAGGGCGACCGCGGCCACCACGCCGATGATCCACACCAGGAATCCCATGTTCAGGCCGATGGCCGTCAACAGCCCCACGGCGGCTGTGTAGCCAAGCGCGCCGGCGATCAACGCCACGGCGACGAAGTAGAACAGATAGGAAAGTACGGCGAAGACCGCGCCTACGACGAAGCCTACCACCCAACTGGTGACTGTGGAGAAGAAACCGACGCCAAACAACATCTGGATCGATTGGGCGCCGAACACCAGGCCGAAGAAGAAGCCCCAAATGGGCAGCAGGATCAAGAAAAAGCGATAGCCGCCGAAGCAGAGCACTAGGCCAAACACGAAGGCAATCAGGCTGGCGCAAGCCAGAGCCAAGAAGGAATCAGGGTTCATGAGATTGCTCCTTTCGATCGATCAAATGTACTAGGACGGCAACTATTCAGGCCTAGTTGTCGGACACTTAAGGCTGCGCTGGCCAAGGCGTCTGCAGAGCCGGCTCAAGCTGTAAACCGGTCGCAAGTGCCCGGCACCTGAATAGTGACCCGGGACGGAAGAATGGTCGTCGATACGACCGTGGGGACGCCGAAGCTGAGAGAACTACGGGGCTTGTCGATGCACACCTCCTTTCGTGGTCGACAGTTCGTCCACCAGGATACCTAACCAGCCGCGCCGCCCGCCGGCGATGCCGGCTTGCGCCGGCGATAGTTGATGTAGATTCCTAAGGCGGCCAAAGCCAGGGCAAGCAGCGTGCCGATCGGCCCGGCAAGCGCGGGCAAGATCCAGAGCGTCAGCCCTCGCACCACCAGCAGCGCACCCACCAGGCCGGCCAAGACGATCATGCCCCACGCGCGGTAGCGCATGAACAGGAACGCTACGACCACTGCAACGATCAAAGCGAGAATCCAATCCCCGAAGCCCAGGTCGATCGCCAGGGCATCGAGTAAGCCGAGGGCCAGCCCGCCGCCCGCAATGAAGCCAATGACGAAGGCTACGATCCGATCGAAACGACGGAAGAGAAAGCCCCCCACCCCGAGCAAGGCAGCCAGCCCGGCAATCGTTAGCCAACCGACGAAGCTGTTGGCCAGGCCGGGAAGCCGCAGCTCCAGGCCGGCGCCCAGCAACGCGCCGGCGCCCGCAGCCAGCAGCCATAACCGGTCGCCGCGCAGCAGCACGGCTACGCCGAGCAGCACCAGCAAGAGACCTGTCCACAACTCCAATGACATGGGGTGCTCCTTGTCACGCTTGCGAGGCAACTTACCCGCAACAAGAAACTGGATCGAACTCGCGCCGTCCGGTTCGCAGATGCAAGCAGGCCCTGTGACCTTCAGTACTGTTCAGAAGCCCAGAGGGCCTGCATTGCGATCAAAGGCCGAGCAGCTTGGCTTTCTGCGCGGCGAACTCCTCGTCGGTCAGCAAGCCCTGAGCCCGGAGTGCGCCCAAACGCTCCAACTGGGTGATCACATCCTCTTGCATCGCCGGCGCGCCAGCCGGAATGTATTCCGGTTGCGGGGGCGGCGGGGCGTACTGTGGCGGTGGCGCAGCGTACACGACCTGTTGCGGCGCGGTCGCAGCCGCGGCATTCTGATAGGCCGCCATGTTCTTCTCGGCCTGCCGGCGGTTGACGGCGTTGCGGGTGGCGGTGGCCGTGCCGACCACGGCCGCGGTGCGGGCCATTCCTCGTACTAGTCCTGGCATGGTAACCTCCGTTAATTGGCTGCGAGCGAGGCGTAGGCCTCGTCGACGACGACCGCCGGCACGCGGTACTGGAAGGCCAGTTCGACGCCGGCGCCGTAGACCGCGTTGACCAGCTCGACCGCCCATTTGTGTTCGATGGCCAGAGCCACCACGGCCGAGCCGGGCACCATGCCCTCGAACAACGTACCGGCATCGTCGGAGTCGAAGAGGCCGCGCGTCCCGGTCTCGATGAAGCCGACAGCCGCCTTCTCCTCGTCGGTCAGGTCTTCCAGATCGAGCCGCCAAGCCTTGCCGGCCTCATCCTTGAACAGCAGCATGGCGTCCAGCACGCGGATCGCGCCGGTGCCGGCCGCGCGCTCCAGGGCGGCAAAGATGCTGCCATCGAAGCGAGGCTCGCCGGCAGCCAACACAACTACATCCACAGGTCCAAATTTGAGCATAGTGCTTCTCTCCTAACGGGAAGGATGGGCCATCTCGTCGATGGCAACGGCGACCATCAGGATCACGGCGTCATCCTGGCCGGGCTCGATCTCGATGCCGTAGCTGTCGCGTATGCGGAACCACCGCTTCGACACCTCAGCCACCTTGTCACGGCCCTCGCCGATGCTGTACTCGTGGTCCAAGATGTTGCCCTGCACCTCCAGGTCCGGGCCGTTCCTGATCTTGACCACCCAGCGATCGCGCAGCGGCGTGATCAAGGCTTTCTTGACCATGCCGACCCGCTGGCCGTTGGCGTCTTCGATCTCCATGCTGTCCTTGACGCGCAGCATGCGTTCCTGGATCCTGGCCACTTCGCGGCCGCTGCGGTCCTCCAGCACCAGCGTGCTGCGGATGCGCAGGGCCTTGCCGTCGACCTTGTAGACCCGCTCGCCGCGGTCATTCTCGATCCAGAAGTCGTCTCCGATGGCGAACATCTTCTGGCGCATCTGGTAGTGGGTCTTGCCGCTGCCGGCAGGACCTGGGCCCAGCCCGCCCTCACGGCGCTCCTCGCGCCTCTCCTGCCGATCATCTCTGCGTAACATGGGTTCACCTCGTTGCTCAGACCCTGCGGGTTTGCAGCAAACCCGCAGGTCAGGTAAGGAAAAGGTGCCCGGCATTTAGCCGAACGGATCGATCCAGAAGTGCCGGGCACCTTCGTCCTACGCCTCGGCGGGCGCTTCCTCGTGGCCCGAGAAAGCCTCGCGCAGCTTGGCCTCGTCCTCGGCGCTCAGGTTGGTGCGCAGCACCGTGGCTTTGTGCTGGGTCAGCGCCTCGAAGACCTTGTCCTCGGTCATGCTCTGCACCATCAGGAAGAGCGCCGAGTGGTTAGGCTCGATGGTGGCGCCGACTTCCTTGATGAAGTTGTCGTCGATGCCGACGTCGCTCAGCTTGCCGGCGATCGCGCCGGTGATGGCGCCGATGGCCAGGCCCAGCCAGGGCATGAAGAACAGCAGGCCGATCAGCATGCCCCAGAATGCGCCGCCCAGCGCGCCTGCGCCCACCAGGCTGTTCAGTTGCTTGACCTTGGCCTTGCCGTCGGGCTTGCGCACGACGATGGCGGCATCGGCCAGTTGGATCAGTTGCTGCTTCTGCAAGCTCTGGAGGGTGCCCACCATCTCGTTGGCGCCGTCCGGGTTGTCGAAGGCAAAGACCAGAAGTTCACTCATCGTAAAGCTCCTTTGTGATGTATGCTTTCCTCGGCAGTGGATCTCGCAAAGCAACTTCGCCGTCGTAAGCAGACACCAAAGGATGCAGCAGATGCCAATTCAGCCTAAAAGGATAGCATCTTCAGAGTATCACAACTCCCCGCCACACTAAAGCGCCTAAAGTATGTAGAAAGGTTGTAGCCCACAAGAAGGCAGCGTATCGTTCGTCGGGTGACCGCTCCCACCCGTCTCGCCTCTTGCCCCGCACAGCCAAGGCTTACACCTTTCTTGCACCCTTTTGAGGCTTACCTCCTGCGGGGAACTGGTGTATCCTTAAGCTGTCGCCCTTATCAGAATAAGGGAGCGAAACCCAGTCCCTGTTTTCAAAGGAGAGAGTTCACATGGCAGCTAAATCAAAGCGAGTTCCGGTGAGTAAAGACAAGATGGCCGACACGGCTTTGGCAGCCGAGGTCGTGGGCACAGAGACCGCGTTGGCGGGCGTCGAGGGCATGGGCCAGGGCGTCGAGACGCTGCGCGACGCGCAGGCGGTGGCATCGGTTGGCAAGGCGGCCCTGGCGGCCGGCGCCAGCGACCTGACGCGCGCCGCCGACCTAGAGACCATGGCCGCACGCACGGCCTTCGTGGCCGACGTCGTCAGGGCCGCGGGCGCCGCCGACATGGCGCAAGGCGCCGAGATTCTGGCGGCGTCGCAGGACATCGAGGTCCAGAGCATCTTGATCCACGGGCTGGGTGAAGAGGACCTGCGGCTGGGCATGGAGATGGGCGCGATCGCGGGCCAGTTGGCCGTGGCGGCCGACGTGGTGGCTATGCTAGACATGCCCGTGCTGGCCGAGTTCCTGGCGGACAAGGGCGATGACCTGCGCGACCTGGCAGTGGACGCGATCATCAAGTTTGCCGCCACGCGGACCATGGCGCAGACGATGGAGTCCATCGGCGCCAAGGTCGGTGCGATGGGCGCGGACGAGATGGTCGAGGGCCTGGCGCGGCGGGCTGTGGCCGACGCCGCCGCCCAGCACAGCGAGGACCTGGCCATGGCCGGCTTGGGCTATGCCATGTCCGGCGTCGAAAACCTGGAGGTCGCTCAGGCTGCCGGCCAGGTCGCCCGTGAGCTGGCCGTGGAAGGCGTGGCCGAAGTGGCCGCTGGATCGATGGAGCTGGGCGCTGGCGCGACGCTGGAAGCGGTCGGCGAGGCGTTAGCCGAGCGGGCCGAGTAAGCTGCCCAACGCATCTGGCCGAATGATAGTGATAGTTGACCACCATCGAGGTGTGGCGCGGATTTCGCTGCACCTCGATGCCTGTCTCCAAAGGAAACCCCAAAATGGCAACAATCCCCCCGTTTGTCAGTGAAGGCGCGCAGGCCGGCCAGGCCGCCGAGATGAAGATCCACAAGCTGATGTGGCTGACCGTGGGCAACGGCAAGGTGCTAGAGCTAGCGGACTACGTGGTCGATATCGACGGGCTGATCGACATCGTAATCTACAAGGGCAACCTGCGCATCCGCATGGAGTTGCTGGACCAAACCCTGGACGCGGTCTCAGGCCCTTGTCGCTTGCAGTTGAACGCGCATGTCGACGAAAACGCGTCCTACCAAGTCACGAACGGCGCGCTAACCGTGTCGGCCACCATGAAAGGGAAGAGCGCCACCGTCAGCCTCTCGCGCGACGACCACGGCAAGAAGACCAAGTGCGTGATGACCGGGGTCCTGGACATCACGTGCTGGCTGGAGGCCAAGGAAGACTGATGCAATTCGATGAACAGGCAAACAGCGGCCAGATCGTCGATCTGGCCGCTGTTTACGCGAGTTAGCCCAGTTGATTGGTCGCCATACGCCGTACCTCCTCCAGGCCCCGCGCACACACTCTTTCTGCTCAGCCCAGCAGGCTAGTTGCCTTCGATGTAAGCGACAAACTCGCCGAATGTCATCGGATCGGCCAAAGGATCGTGGCGTGTTGGGTCGTCAAAGGGATGTACGTGCCAACCACCGGTGTTGTCAGCCCCGAACACTCGCACACCCCGTCGAATCAGGGCAAAGGCCGTGGTGCCGGTTTGCTCGTTGAAGAACGCATCGACAAAGCCGCCCGACGCGATCTCGATCCGCAGCTTGATAGAGGTCGAGGTCAGGCGCCAGACCAGGGGAATGTCACAGATCGGTGAAGCGGCAGCAACGCTATGCACCTGACGCTGAAACTCATCAAGCGTCATGAGAGGCTGTCCAGCATCTCCAGCAGCCGCTGTCGATCGGTGACCGCAGCTTCCCACTCCCAATAGTCGCTCTCCACTTCATAGGCGTGTCGATTGGGGATGCGGTCTTCCTGCCAGGCGCGCTGGAAGGTTGCGAAGTCCATGCCGTAGCGTTTCTCGAACGCCTGCTGGTTAGCATCGACCTCAGCCAATTTCAACCGCACCAAGTCCTTGATCGCCAAGGGCAGCGCCACTTCAACCCTGGGCTGCTGGGTCAAATCGGTCAGCACGCGATAGATCGGTTTGGAGATGACAGTCTCAAGCATGTTTGACATCCTCGCTTCGCTTATACTGGCTTGATTATAGCGTAGGTCGCACAGGCAGGCAAGACACCGCGCTTTTGCAGCTCGCGCCTCCTCCGTCGGCAACGCAGGCAGACCGGACGACTCCGAAATCTTGGTGGCTTCTGCCACAGCGGCTGGCCCTGGATCTCCTGCGGGTGCATGTGCCGGACGGGGGAGGCATGGCCCGCGAGCCATCGGCCAGGAACAGCAACAGCCGCCAGATCGTTGATCTGGCGGCTGTTGTTGTGTTCAGGCGGGGTGGAGGTGCTTACTTCTGGCCAAAGGCCTGACGCACACCCGGCAGCATGATGTAGATCAGGATCACGGCGTTGACGATGAAACTCAGGCTGACGTCCGACCATTCAGCCTTGCCCACCAGGTAGGTGAAGTTCAGCACCAGGTTGAAGACGGTGATCACGGCCAGGAACAGCCAGGCCTGCGGATCGACCCGCCACAGCATCTGCGCGACCCACACCCAGACCCAGAGCATCAGGCCCCACATGATGGCGTTCCACAGGTTGAAGCCGCGCACGGAATACTAGCCGATGACATAGGGCAGGATGCCCAGCGATTGCAGCAGATGAAAGGCTGCCAGGACTGCAGCGATACCGGCCAGAATGGCTAGCAGGGTAGCGCCGAACGGACGATGCTTGGTAGTACTTGCGGACATAGAACTCTCCTTGGGAAAAGAAAGATGAATTAGGGCAACGGCAGTCCCGTTGCCAGGGGAACCGATAAGTTGTCGCTGCGATCTCGTCGCGCGCCAAGCCAGACAGTGCGCACCATCGTGCGCATTACTTGCCAGTTTATCACGGATCGCTGCACTTGGCTAGCATCATGCAGTTGTAGAAAGTATGTATTGCAGGAAGGCGTGGCTGGCGTCTGTTCCAAACTGTGAGACGCTTGCAGTTTTCAATGTTGTGAGGTAACATTCTGGTGGATTGCACTGCACCATGGACTGCTAAGCACAGCGCGAATAAGGATAACCCATGTTAGCCACCAGGACCCTTGATGAACTGATCGTGAGCAAACCCAAGCTTCACAACGGACGCCCTGTCCTCGCCGGCACCGGCACCACGGTTCGTAGCATTGCCATCATGTACAAGCAAGGCTATAACCCGGAGGAGATCACGGCCGAGCTACCGGTCAATCTGGCGCAGGTCTACGCGGCGCTCACCTATTATCATCTGCACACAGAGGAAGTCGAGGCCGACATTCGAGCCGATTCCGAAGCTGCCCTGATTGTGAAACACGGCCAGGCGGCCAATGGCTGATCCGATCCGCCTTTATCTGGACGAAGACGCGCAACGGGCCAGCCTGGTGCGCGCGCTTCGTGCGCGCAGCATTGATGTGCTGACAGCCAACGAAGCTGGCAAGATAGGCGTCTCAGATGCAGAGCAACTCGCATTTGCCGTGTCGCAGAACCGCACGGTCTTTACCTTCAATCGCGGTGACTTTGCCAAACTTCATGCGGAATACCTCCAGCGCAGACAAGCTCATTCGGGCATCATTGTCTCTGATCAGCTAGAGATCAGCGTGGTTATCCGGCGGCTTCTGCGACTGCTCGACGGTCGCAGCGCCGAGGATATGCGGGATTGGCTGGAGTTTCTCAGCAACTGGCGCTAACACTTTCGGGGGCGGCAGACGACCATTGTCAGCAAAAACGCCAAACCAGCCGGCTGCGACGCGCGACGTCACGGCATGGCAGAGCCTGGCTGCACATCTTCCCAATCGGTCCAGTCCACCGGATGCGCCTCCAGATAGGCATTGACCGCCTGTCCGACGGTCGGGAAGAAAAGCTCCGCCCCCAACTTGCTGAACAGGCCGTAGCGCTTGAGCCGATCCTTGACCGGGTCTTTCATCTCGGCAAAGGCCAGCTCGATCCCCGCTTGCTGGAGGTCGTCGTCGAGCGCCAACAGCATTTCGGACGCGGTGACGTCGATGTCGGTCACGGGCTCGGCGGCGACGACAACCCAGCGAGTCGGCGTGGGCGCAGCGGCAACCGCCTGCAGGACGTGGTCGCGGAACACCTCGGCGTTGGCGAAGAAGAGCGGCGCGTCCCAGCGAAACAGCACTAGACCGGGGATGCGGCGGGCCTCGGGATAGCGCGTGACGTCGTGGTAGCCCTTCAGGCCCTCGACGCGGCCCAGCACGGCATCGTAGGGCCGCCAGGCGCGCCAGATGAAGGCGAGCAGGGCCAGGCCGACGGCGATGAAGATGCCCTGGATGACGCCGATCAACGCCACGCCCAGGAAGCAGACCAGCGCCAGCACGAACTCGCCGCGGCGCACGCGATACAGGCGCACGAAGCCCTGCACATCCACCAGGGAGAGACAGGCGGCGATCACCACCGCGCCCAGCGCGGCGTTGGGCAGGTTCTGCAAGAGCGTGGGCGCAAACAGCAGCAACAGCGCGATGCACAGCGCGCCTACCACGCCGGTGAGCTGCGTCTTGGCGCCGGCTTGCTCGGCCACCGGGGTGCGCGACGAGCTGCTGCTGACCGAGAAGCCCTGGAACAGCCCAGCCGCCACGTTGGCCGCGCCCAGCGCGATCATCTCCTGGTTCTGATCGACCTCGTAACCACCGCGCAGCGCGAAGGTGCGCGACAGCACGCTGGTGTCGGCAAAGGAGACCAGGGTGATGGCGACGGCGCCGGCCGCCAGCGCGCCCAGGTCGGCCAGGGAGACAGCCGGGATCTGGAAGGAGGGCAGTCCCTGCGGCAGCGGCCCCACCACCGAGACGCCGGCCGTCGCTGCCAGGTTGAACAGGCCCACGACCACCGTCGCGCCGACCACAGCGATCAGCACGCCGGGGACCTTGGGCCAGCGGCGCTTGAAGAGGAGGACGATGGCCAGGCATGTCGTGCCGATGGCCAAGGCCGTCCAGTTGGTCATGCCTTGCGCCACGCCCTGCGCCAGGCTGAGCGCTTCCTGGATCAGGTTGTCCCCGCTGGACGAGAAGCCCAGCAGCTTGGGCAACTGGCCGATGATCACCGTCAGCGCGATGCCGTTCAGGTAGCCCAGGCGCACCGGCTTGGAGAGCAGGTCGGTGATGAAGCCGAAGCGCGCCAGGCCGGCCAGGATGCACAGCCCGCCCGTCATGAGGGCCAGCGCGCCGGCCAGCGCCACCAGGCGGTCGGGGTCGCCGGCGGCCAGCGGGACGATGGTGGCGGCGATGATCGCGGCCAGCGACGAATCCGGCCCCAGCACCAGGATGCGGCTGGGACCGAAGACCGCGTAGGCCAGCAGCGGCACGATGGTGGCGTAGAGGCCGGAGATCGCGGGCAGGCCGGCGGCCTGGGCGTAGCCCATGCCCACCGGCACCAGGATGGCCGTCAACACCAGCCCAGCCGCCAGGTCCTTGGCCAGCCAGGGCCGCTGGTAGGTGCGCAGGGCAGGAATGGCCGGCACCCAGCGGCTGATCCCGCTGGGCCGCGCCACGCGCGCAAAGGGATTGGCGGTGCGCTGTTCCAGAGATGAAGCTGGCGATGGCGGGGCCGTGCCGGAGGTCATGCGTGTGTGTCAGGTCGCAGTGGCGGGTGAGAGACGGCGCGGGGGACGGCGACAGAATCAGTCGGTGTCCTGCATCTTGAGTTTCCGCTCGCGCACGATATAGGAGCGCAGCAGCGCCAAAGTCAGATAAGAGGTAACAACGGCGATACAGATGGGAACCAACGCCGCAGCCCCCAGTCCCACGGTGCCGGCTGCGATCAGGATGAGGGAAACCGGTGCGCCCAGGAAGGCGCCCGGCACCGCGGCCAGCATGGCGCCCACGCTCAAGGCAATGGGGACGCTCGGGAACAGACTATGTACCAGGACGCCAGCGGTGCCGCCGACGAAGATGATCGGAAAGACGACGCCGCCCAAGAATCCGCTGGACTGGCTGATCGCGATGGCAAACATCTTGGCAATCAGCACCGCGGCCACCAATGCGCTTCCCAGCGTGGCCGAGGCCTCAAGTTCGATCGTGAGCTGATTGCTGCCGGAAGTCGCCGTCAGGGGGAGGGCAAACGCCAACAGCCCGACCAGTGCGCCGCCGACAACGCCCGCGACCAAGCTATTGGGAATGCGGGAAAACACCGCCGCGCTCAGCTTCTTGATCAGGCCAAAGAGGAGAAGGGTGAACGCGGCTGCAATGCCGAGCAGCACGCCTATGAGCAGATGCCCGAGCTCGAACTCATAGGGCGGGAGCTCGTAGCGGCTCAACATCGTGCTGCCCGTTGCGCCGAAGTAGATGACAAAGCCAATGGTTGCGGAAAACAAAGCTGGGATGAAGGCGGTGATGTAGTTGCGTTTCGGCGTTGGCGATAGCTCTGAGGCTAAGATGGTTGCGAAGATCGGGGAGGAGAAGGCTGCGCCCATCGTACCGGCCATGCCGGTGAGCGTATACTCGTGCCTGGCTTCTTCCTCGTCCGGTTTTTCCATTCGCGTTGCCAACCAGGATCCCAAACCGCCGCCCATGACGGCCAGGCCAAAGAACGGCCCCAGGCTGGCGCCAAAGATCAGTGAAATCGTGGTAATAATCAGCCAGTGGATGACCGGGCCGGGCTCAACCCAGGCCATGTGGGCGAGTTGCGGGGGGCTGGGCACATCTTTGGCAACTTTCCAGGTTTTGCGCAGGAATGAGACGATCAGCCCGCCCAACGCGGTTAACGGAATCCACCACCACTGCCCGGACCACCAGCCCGTCCCTGCGTTGCCAAAGAACAGGCCGGCGCCGGCGCCCGTGATGCCCATGAAGAGCACAGCAAACAGACCACCTGCGCCGCCGAGCAGCAGCGTGAACAAAAGCAGTCGCTTATACCAGGATTCTTCCAGTGGGAGCATGGCCGTAACTTCTCCTGAATGGTTGGGAAGATGATGGGTGCATCGCGGTGATGTGGGGCGCTATGAAGATGAGCTGCGCAGCGGCCAGCATGGCGATCACGGACCAGCTAGCCTGCTTTTCGGGTGGGGTGGAAGAGACGTTTGGAGACAAGGTCACGCTGTCCTCTCGAACTCGACGACGAGATGGTTCAGATCGATCACCGCACGTGTTTGAATCAGAAGATCCATGCCCAAGATTCCGTTGATTGGAAATCCATAATCCATGGCTCCAATCTCGATTTCGACGTTCATCAACGCACGTTCGCCAAAGCTCAGCGCCTGAATTCTGCGCGTCTAGACGGTCTCGATGCCTCCCACGCCCCGGATAAAGGACAAGGTGTCGTCTGCCTCGGGCTCGATGCCAAGCGGGGCAACGACATGCGCAGCAATCAGGGTGGTGGCTGAACCGGTGTCGACAAGAACGTCATCGATGACCACGGTATGGCCATCATGGGCCACCGTGATCGAGGCAAAGGGGAGATTATCCTTGAGCGTAAGCTGCATGGCTGCTCCTGATGCCCACCCAGTGGCGTACTCGTATGTTCAGGTCCTCACGACTCGTATGTACGTAGTAAAACTCCCTGAAGGGGTATTCCTGGCGCAGCCGACGGTAGCACTCAAATGCGCTGGCCCCGTCCACACAGGTTTCCACTACTGCGATGCGATCCAGAATCCGCTGGTCGTCTTGTGAATGAGCCTCCAGTGCTTCAATAACCAACCACTGGAACCAACCACTGGTCAGGATAGGCTCTGCGAACTTGTGACCACTGCATGTTCATCTCCTGCCAATAACGGTGATAGGCCATCCGAAACTTGCGCACTGGTGCTTTTGGGGCGCTCAGCCACCGGATTGTAGTGTAGCACGATCCTCACCGATGAACAAAAGATCAACTGGATTTTGATCAGGATGGTCGCTTTTACACACCTGTGGACATGAGTTCGGTTTCCGGTCGTCCAAAGCGCGTCACCTGAATGCGATAGGCCTGCTGGTCGATTTGGGCCAGGTCGTAGGCCATCTGTAGCTGCAGCCAGGCTTCCTGGGGGCGTGCGGCCGAAGGCTCAGGTAGGGCGCAAGTGTCTCTGGCGGGATCACAGTATCGCAGTTCAGTCTATGTCGTTACGCTGAAGCGCGTCAGGTCTATGCCTGGTCACTTCATCCCAGACCACGTCTGGCGCCAGAACGTTTTCGAAGTCAGCCAGCAGATCTAGGCAGCCCGCCTCATCAAGGTGAATCAAAGGGCCAGCGTCGTCTGTGACGCTGGCCCTGTTCTCATTCCCGGCCATGTAATCCCCCACTCCACATCCTGCCAGAGGTACTCCTCCATCAACTCAGGACGGTGGGTCTCGACAAGACGTCGCAGCGCATCAACGATCAAGTCGTTGGTGTTCCGAAACCATCCTTGCTCGACTAAGGTGTTCATCTGCGTCATCAGTTGGGCAGGCATTTCTGCCTGCAAGATCGCAGTTTGCATGCTGGTGGTCACTCCTGCAGATATACACGATCTGTTGTATCAGCCATCGGCGCCATCACCACAAGAGATTGTCTCACTGCATCCAGTGAACGGCAAAGCCGCCGGCATGGTCGTCGCGCAGCACGGACAGCGTCTTGCGGCTGACGCACAATCCCGCCATCCCCTGCATCACCGTGATTTCTGGCGGGTCGATGGTCAGATCGCAGATGATTTCGAAAGAGTGATGGGGATACTTGATGGATATGGAAGCACATTTGCTATCGACGATTGGCAACTATTCAGCCCTAGGTGCCGGGCACTTAAGGCTGCGCTGGCCAGGGCGTCTGCAGAGCCGGCTCAAGCTGGAAACCGGTCGCAA
>DAOUBX010000158.1:0-57581 GCA_034432445.1 Anaerolineales bacterium | reverse complement strand
TTGCGACCGGTTTCCAGCTTGAGCCGGCTCTGCAGACGCCCTGGCCAGCGCAGCCTTAAGTGCCCGGCACCTAGGGCTGAATAGTTGCGTGGCTTTGACACTTGCTCCCCCCTATGCTAGACTGACACCGTATGTCCGACTTCACTGATCAACGCCATGACCTGGCGTGGGCCGCAGAGATGGCTCAGCCGCTGCCGCCCGCCTCACCGCACTGGCCCTTGCCGCAAGGGGTGGTCGACCTGTTTTTCGAGGACGCGGCCGCCAAACGCGATCTGGAGCAGGCTTTGCGCCGGCTTTTCGGCTGTTGGGCCTACAGCGAACTGATCCCACCCACCTTCGAGTACGCCGACACGCTGGCGTCGGAGGCCGGCACGCAGCTGGCCGAGGAGATGTATCGTTTCGTCGACCGCGACGGCCGCACCCTGGCCCTCCGCCCTGACCTGACCATCCCCACGGCGCGCGTGGTGGGCACGCGACTCTACGATCAGCGCCTGCCGTTGCGTCTCTTCTACATCGGCTCGGTCTTCCGCTACGAGCCGCCGCAGGCCGGCCGCCAGCGCGAGTTCACCCAGGCCGGCTTCGAGCTCATCGGCGCGGGCACGCCAGAGGCCGACGCCGAGGCGCTGGCCCTGACCGTGGAGGCCCTGCGTGCTGCCGACCTGCGCGGGTTTCAAATCACGCTGGGGCAAATGGCCTTCTTCCGCAGCCTGCTAACCGAAGTTCGGGCCTCGCCGGCCGTCGTCGCCGCGCTGCAAGGCGCCATCGATCGCCAAAACCGCAGCGACCTGGAGCAAGCCCTGGCGCTGTTGGATGCGCCCCTGGCCATCCGGCGCGCCCTGGCTGCGCTGCCTGACCTGAGCGGTGGGCCGGAAGTGCTGGCTGCGGGTCATGAGCTCTGCCTGAACGAGGGCATGCGCGCGGCGCTGACGCGGCTGGAGGCCATCCACGCCCTGCTGAGCGCTTACGGCATGGCCGATGCGGTCAGCTACGACCTGGGCGAGACCCGCGGCATGACCTACTACACCGGCATCACCTTCAAGGGCTACGCGCCGGGGCTGGGTTTTGCGGTGTGCTCCGGCGGCCGCTACGACGACCTGGCCGGACACTTTGGCCCGCCGCAGCCGGCCGTAGGCTGTGCGCTGTGGCTGGACCGCCTGTTGCTGGCCCGCCAGCGCCAGGGGTGGCGGCCGCCCCTGGTGTTGGCCGACTTACTCTGGAACGCAGCCGGCTGCCCCACGTGTCTGGCGACGGCGCTGGAGCTGCGACGGAGTGGGCTGCGCGTCGAGTTGGACGTGCTGGGTCGGGACCTGGAGACCCTGTGGCAAGAAGCGGCGCGCGGCGCGGCGCGGGCGGCGGCCGTACACGCCGGCGACGGGCTGGTGCTGCTGCAGGATCACCGAGGTCGGCGCACGGTGAGCCTGCCGGAGTTGCTTGCGGAGTTGGCGCCATGAGCGATGGTCGACCTACCGCAGCGCCCGAGCTGGTGGTGGCCCTGCCCAAAGGCCGCCTGCTGGAGGAGGCGCTGGTCTACCTGGCGCGAGCGGGCTTCGGTTTGAGCGACGAGGACAACGGCCGCCGGCTCCTGGTGCCCTCGGTGGCTCCGCACGTCAGCTATGTGCTGGCCAAGCCGGCCGACGTGCCCGTCTACGTCGAGTACGGCGCCGCCGATCTGGGCATCGTAGGGCTGGATGTGCTGCGCGAGACGCAGCGCGACGTGCTGGAGCCGCTGCCACTGCCGATTGGCTACTGCCGCCTGGTGGTGGCGGGGCCGGCCGGCCGCGCCAACCGTCCCCTGCGCCTGGAGCCGCAGCCGCGCGTCGCCACCAAGTTCCCGCGCCTGACCGAGGACTTCTTCCGCCGCCGCGGGGTAAGCGCCGAGATCATTGCCCTCTCCGGCTCTGTCGAGCTGGCCCCCCTGGTCAACCTGGCCGACCTGATCGTCGACCTGGTGCAGACCGGCAACACCCTGCGCGCCAACGGCCTAGTGGAGCTGCGCACGATCCTGGAGAGCCAGGGGGTGCTCATCGCCAACCGCGCCGCCTGGCGCCTGAAGGCGTCGGCCATGCGCCAGTTCGTGGCCGCCCTACGGCGCGCGATCACTCCAGAGCCAAACACGTGAACCGACGCCTGGCTGGAGGATTGCGCAAGTCAACGATCAGCTCTCGGAGAGTTGCTTATGCCTAATTTCGTCGTGCGCGACGCTGCCAACAACGAGTTGCCTCAGATCACCGAGTGGTTGCTGGAGGAGGCGGAGCGCGACCCTTTCTTTCGCCAATCCGCGCGCGGCGGGTTTCGGCGCTGGCTCTACCGCCATCTCATGGTGCCGCGCTATCTCCGGCGCATGGCCAACACGTGGTCGCTAGAGCAAGATGGGCAATTGGCCGGCTTTGCCGTGGTCGAGCCGCGCGGGACGATGCTGCACATCGCCGAGGCAGTCGTGCGACCGGGGTTCGACCGCGCCGCGCTGATCGCCGCGGTGGTGCGCCGCGCCGAGGACATGGCGCGCGAGCTGGAGTACGAGCACCTGCGCACCTCGCCGATCGGCTCGGACGAAGAGGACCTGGCGCCCTATCGCGCGGCCGGCCTGCAATTGTTGGACTACTACACGTGGGCCTACACCGGCCAAGCCACCGCCGTCGACATCGCGCGCGACGTCACCCTGCGTCCTCTGCCGGGCGCCAAGGCGCTGGAGCGTCGTCGCTACTACCTGCGCCAGGAGCTGGACGCCTCCAACGTCGCCGGCCGCGAGCTGATCGAGGCCGCCTTGCTGCCGAGCCGACCTCCTTCGCACCGCGCCTACGAGATCGAACACGAGGGTCAGCCGATCGGCTACTTCGCCCCGCGGCCCAACGAGCGCGGGGACGGCGTGCTCACCCTGGTGATATCGCTGTTGCCGCCCTACTGGGGCAGCGACCTGGAGACCCACGTGGCGTCTGATGTGGTGGCGTCCGTCGGCAAGGGAGAGCCGGTCCCGCTGCGCGTGCTGCTGAGCACCACAGCCCACTGCGCCAAGGCCGATGCCGGCTTGGCCAGGCTGGGCCTGCAGCGACAGATGGACATCCGTCCGGTGTTCTACAAACGGGTTCAGCCCAACGGGTAGCCCTTCAACTGCGGCGGGAGTCCTGGCTTCAGCCGCGGATTGACGGCACCGCCGGCTCAAACCGAGACCCCGAACTGTGGGCAGACCAACGCAACCCGTTTGACACAGCCCACCGCGCAACGTATACTGCCGACGTAACTGCTCAAGTGCCGGGCATTTGTAGGCGATTTGCGACCTAGGTTGGCTTCGCAGACACGTTTGCAAACCCGAATCCAAAGGCCCGGCACCTATGGCCGAATAGTTACCTGCCGACGATGATTATCTTTCCTGCCATCGATCTGCGCCAAGGGCGCTGCGTGCGGCTGCGCCAGGGCGACCCAGCCGCCGAGACCGTGTTCAGCGACGACCCGGCCGCCATGGCGGAGCACTGGGTGCGCCAGGGCGCAACGTGGCTGCATGTGGTCAACCTGGACGGCGCGCTGGGCGACCAAGGCCCGGCTGCGCTCAACCTGCGCCGGCTGGCCGAGATCCGTCGCGCCGTGGCCGTGCCCATCCAGTTCGGTGGCGGGCTGCGCTCCCTGGCCGACGTGGAACAAGCGTTGGCCCTCGGCGTCGAGCGGCTGGTGCTCGGCACGGCAGCCGTGCAAACGCCGGCGCTGGTCGGCCAGGCAATCGCCGCCTTTGGCGCAGAGCGCATCGTCGTGGGCCTGGACGCGCGCGACGGCGCGGTGGCGACCCACGGCTGGCAGCAGACCAGCGGCCTCAGCGCGCTGGAGGCCGCTCGGCAGATGCGCGACCAAGGCGTTGTGCGGGTAGTCTACACCGACATCAGCCGCGACGGCACGCTGGCCGGCGTCAACGCCGAGGCCACGGCTGCCCTGGCGCGGCAAAGCGGTCTGCAGGTGATCGCCAGCGGCGGCGTGCGCGGGCTGGACGACATCCGCCGCCTGCTGGCCGTTGCCGACGCCGGCGTCGAGGGCGTGATCGTGGGCCAGGCGCTCTACACCGGCAGCCTGGAATTGGCGGAGGCGTTGGCGGTGGTCGGTGATCGGTGATCGGTGAGCAGTTACCTATTCTCTACCAAGCTACCAACCTCTTCCTCATCATGTTAGCCAAGCGCATCATTCCATGCCTCGATGTAAAAGATGGCCGCGTGGTCAAGGGCGTGAGCTTTGTGGACCTGCGCGACGCCGGCGATCCGGTGGAACAGGCGCAGGTGTACGACAGCGAGGGCGCGGACGAGCTGGTGTTCCTAGACATCACCGCCAGCCATGAGCGCCGCGATATCGTGCTGGACATGGTGGCCGCAGTGGCCAATGCCGTTTTCATCCCCTTTACTGTGGGCGGCGGCGTGCGCACGGTCGCGGACATGCGGGCCATCCTCCTGGCGGGCGCCGACAAGGTGAGCATCAACTCGGCTGCCGTGCGCACCCCCCAGCTCATCAGCGACGGCGCGGCGGAGTTCGGCAGCCAGTGTGTGGTGGTGGCCATCGACGCCCGGCGTCGGCCTGCCGGCGGCTGGGAAGTCTACATCAACGGCGGCCGCCTGCCCACCGGCCTGGACGCCATACCCTGGGCCGTGGAGGTCGCGCAGCGCGGGGCCGGCGAGATCCTGCTCACCAGCATGGACGCCGACGGCACGCAGGCCGGCTACAACGTCGATCTGACCCGCGCCGTGGCCGACGCCGTGCCCATCCCCGTGATCGCCTCAGGCGGCGCAGGCAACCCGGAGCACTTCTACCAGGCGCTGACGGCCGGCCACGCCGATGCGGCGCTGGCCGCGTCGCTGTTTCACTACCGCCAGCTGTCGATCGCCCAGGTCAAAGCGTATCTGGCTGCGCGCAGCGTGCCGGTGCGTACCCTCTAATGAGGCCAGCCATGACAATCGCATGGGACGAGCTAAAGTGGGACGAGCGCGGCCTGTTGCCCGCCGTCGTCCAGGACATGACCACCAAGCAGGTGCTCATGATGGCGTGGATGAACCAAGAGGCGCTGATCCTCACCCTGCAAACGGGCGAGGCGCACTTCTGGAGCCGCAGCCGTCAAACCCTGTGGCACAAAGGCGAAGAGTCGGGCAACGTGATGGTCGTCGCGGACGTGTGGTACGACTGCGACGGCGACACGGTGCTGGTGCGCGTCTGGCCGCAGGGGCCGGCTTGCCACACCGGCAACGTCAGTTGTTTCTATCGCCAGCTGATCCTCGACGACCTGCCCCAACCGGGCCGCAGCCCACAAGCGGCCGGCCTGCCGGCCTTTCGCTGGTCGCCTGAGGCGGCCGAGGGCGCATAAGGACCCATCAGACCATGAGCGACGTTCTGGACACCCTATGGCGCACCCTGGAGCGCCGCAAAGCCGAACAACCGGCCGGCTCCTACACCACGCAACTGCTGGCTGCCGGCGAGAACGAGATCGTCAAAAAGCTGGGCGAGGAGGCCATCGAGGTGATCGTGGCGGCCAAAGGCGAGGGCGACGAGCGGGTGATCTACGAGCTGGCCGACCTGGTGTACCACAGCATGGTGCTCCTGTTGGCCCGCGACCTGAGTTGGCGCGATGTGGAAGCTGAGCTGGCCCGCCGCTTTCGCTGAGGGGCTGTCCGCGCCGGCGGACAGCGCTGCCCCTGCGCGCGGCGCACGGCTCTGGTCGGCGCAGCGAATGGCACGCCGCCGCCCGCGACTGTCGCGCGCTCTGGCGACGCTCTGTCTGCTGGCCGTGAGCCTGTTGGCGGCCGGCTGCGCGGACAGCGCCCCTCGCACCGGCCCCCTGCCCGGCCGTGAGCTCCTGCAGCCGGCTACCCCCACCTGGACGCCGGAGCCCACGGCCACGCCGACGCCCGAGCCGACGGCCACTCCCACGCCGACGCCTACGCCGTTGCCGGCCCAGGCCGTGGCGGCGCTGCCCAACGGCCAGATCTTCTTCAGCGTGTCGCGCGGCGACGAGGTCGGGCGCTCGCTCTGGCGCTTCGCCGGCGACGCTGTCACCCCGCTGGCGGAGGAGTTGGCGGCCGGCGGCTGGGACTGCACGCGCGACGAGGCTGCGACTTGCGTTGTCGTGGCGCGCGACGGCCAGGTGACGGCAATGCAACCCGACGGCGCGGCTCTGACGCTACTAGACCTGATCACAGCGCCGCCCTCCACCGCCATTAGCGCCACCCTCGCCATCACCCTGACCGCGCCTCTCACCACCACGGATGAGCTGGCCACAGCAGAGATTGCCCCGCCCACGCCGCTCGACCTGATCGCCGCGGCCGTGCAGATTGCGCCGGACGGCCGCCAGGTGGCCGTGGCCGCGGCCGACAGCGTTCGCCTCTACGATCTGCAGGACGCCGAGTTGAGGGCCACGGCCTGGATCACCGGCGCCGAAACCCTGCGCTGGTCCCCGAACGCCGCTGTGCTGGCGGTGATCGCCCTGGACAAGGGTTGGCAAGAGCTGTTGCTGTGGCAGGTGGCGCAGAACGCGCTGCAGCCGTTGGCCCGCGTGGAGCGCATCGGCGCGACGGCCTGGTCGCCCAGCGGCGCCCAGTTGGCCTTCGACGCCCACCACGGTCCCGGTTTCAACGACGTGTTCGTCTACTCATTGACCAGCGGCGAGCTGCGCAACCTCACCGAGCTGGGGCTGCGCGCGCCGCAACAGGCGGCGGCCGGCCTGCTGGCTGCCTGGCGGCCGGCCTGGGAGGCCGACACGGACGAGGCCTCTCTTACCTACGTGCGCGGGAACCCGTCCGAGCCGGCCGGCCAGACGGTGGTGCGCCAGGCGCTGAAATCGTGGCAGTACAGCGCGCTGTGGCCGTTGAGCGACGAGGGACTGCTGGGCCTGGCGCCCTCTTCCGATGGCCAGTTCGAGGCGCGGCTGGTGGCGCGGGACGGCGCGCAGCTGGTGCAGTTGCGACCGGCGGCCGGCGACGCATGGCTGGACCTGGCCATGGCGCCGCAGGCCGACGTGCAAGCCTTGCTGTGGGACCCGCCCGCAGCCGACGGCAGCCATCGCTATCTATTGATTGTGCGTGCGCAGGGCCTGTCCCTGATCGATACCTGGACCGGCCAACCCCAGGATTTGGCGACAACCTGCCCGCAGTGCCGAGTGGAGCAGGTGCTTTGGCGGCCGTAAAGCCGTTGCATGACAAGGAGGTGCGTATCATGCCGGTCACCGCAGTAGTGGGCGCCCAGTGGGGCGACGAGGGTAAGGGTCGAGTCATCGACTTCTTCGCTCAGGAGGCGGACATGGTGATCCGCTTCCAGGGCGGCGACAACGCCGGCCACACCGTGGTCAACGAGCTGGGCACGTTTCGCCTGCACCTAGTGCCCTCCGGCATCTTCAACCCGGCTACCAAGAACATCTTGGGCGCAGGCATGGTGGTCAATCCGCAGGCCCTGCTGGATGAGATGGCCGAGCTGGCGACAGCCGGCGTCAACCTGGACAACCTGTGGATCAGCGACCGGGCCCAGATGCTGATGCCTTATCACCGCCTGCTTGACGGCCTGGAGGAAGCGGCGCGCGGGGGAGCCGCCATCGGCACCACCAAGCGCGGCATCGGCCCGGCCTATGCCGACAAGGCCGCGCGGTGGGGCCTGCGCATGGGCGACCTGCACCACCCTGAATGGCTCAGGCAACGGCTGGAGCAGGTGGTGCCGCGCAAAAACCGCACGTTGGAACACTTTGGCCAGGCGCCGCTACAGGTCGATCAGCTTTTCGACTTGTGCATGGCGTGGCGCGAGCGGCTAAGCCCGCGCATCGTGGACACCTTTTCCATGATTCGCGCCGCGGTGGATGGCGACCAAAGGGTGCTGTTGGAGGGACAACTGGGCGTGATGCGCGATCTGGACTGGGGCATCTACCCCTACGTCACGTCCTCGAACCCGACGGCCGCGTTTGCGGGCGCAGGCGCCGGCATCCCCCCGTCCCGCATCACCCGCATCGTGGGCGTGGTCAAGGCGTATTCGACCTGCGTGGGCGCCGGGCCGTTTCCCGTGGAACTGTTCGACGAGGTAGGCCACAAATTGCGCGAGGTGGGCGGCGAGTTCGGCGCTACCACCGGCCGGCCGCGCCGCGTCGGTTGGTTCGACGGCGTGGCCATCAGCTACGCAACCTGGCTCAACGGCATGACCGACATCGTCGTGACCAAGCTGGACGTGCTCGACCCGTTGCCAGAGCTTAAGATCTGCATCGGCTACCGGCTGGGCGACCAGGTGCTCACCCACGTGCCCGACACGGCCGTGCTAGAGCAGGTGACGCCGGAGTACGAGACGTGGCCCGGCTGGCAGCAGCCTACTACCGGCTGCCGCGCCTGGAGCGATCTCCCCGTCGACGCCCAGCGCTACCTGCGCCGCATCGAGGAGCTGGCCGGCGTGCCCATCGGCTGGATCTCCGTAGGGCCGGAGCGCGAAGCGATGTTTGGCGTCACGCGTGACCCGTAAATCCGTAACCCGCAATGGGCAACCTGCCCGCCCCCAAGCAGCCCATCCTCCTTAAGTTGCGCATGGCGCGTCACGTGTTACGAGCTACATCCCCATGTTCACCCACGACACCTACCTCTCTCCTCTCACCTGGCGCTATGGCTCTGACGAGATGCGCCGCGTGTGGTCAGAGCGCCACAAGCGGCGGCTGCTGCGCCGCTTCTGGGTCGCTCTGGCCACCGCGCAGCACGAGGCCGGCCTGGTAACCGCCGAGCAGCTGGCCGATCTGCAAGCGCACCAGGACCAGATCGACCTGGAGCGCGCGGCCCAGATCGAGGCCGAAATCCGGCACGACCTGATGGCCGAGATCCGCACCTTTGCCGAGCAGTGTCCCGTGGGCGGCGGCGTCATTCACCTGGGTGCCACCAGCATGGACGCCCTGGACAACGTAGAGGCGCTGCGCATGCGCGAGGCCTTCGACCTGCTGCTGAGCCAACTGGCGGCCCTGCTGCGCACGACGGCCGACCAAATCGAGCGCTACGCCGGCCTCGCCTGCATGGCCTTCACCCATCTGCAGCCGGCCGAGCCGACCACCGTGGGCTATCGCCTGGCGCAGTACGGCTACGACCTGCTGGTGGACTGGCAGGAGCTGCAGCGCGTGCGCGGCGGGGTGCGCGGCAAGGGGCTGCGCGGCGCCGTGGGCACCTCGGCCTCCTACAGCCAGCTTCTGGCCGACAGCACCTGGACGCCGGCGCAGTTGGAGGAGCGGGTGCTGGCGCTGCTGGGCCTGGAGGCGCATCCGGTGAGCACCCAGGTCTACCCCCGCAAGCAGGATTGGCTGATGCTCAACGCCCTGGCCGGCCTGGCCCAGTCCATCTACCGCCTGGCCTTCGACCTGCGCTTGTTGCAGTCGCCCACCATCGGCGAGTGGAGCGAGCCCTTCGGCGCCAAACAGGTGGGCAGCAGCGCCATGCCCTTCAAGCGCAACCCCATTGACGCCGAGAACTTGGACAGCCTAGCCCGTCAGCTTGCAGCCCTGCCCCGCATTGCCTGGGACAACGCCGCCCACAGCCTGTTGGAGCGTACGCTGGACGACTCGGCCAATCGCCGGATGCTGCTGCCGGAAGCGTTTCTGCTGGCCGACGAGTTGGTGGCGCGGGCCACGCGCCTTGTGCAAGGGCTCGTGGTGCGCGAGGAAGTAGTCGCGCGCAACCTGGCCACTTACGGCGTTTTTGCCGCCACCGAACGGCTGTTGATGGAGACGGTCAAGGCCGGCGGCGACCGGCAGGAGCTGCACGAGGTGATCCGCCAGCACAGCCTGGTCGCTTGGGATGCGTTGCGCCGCGGCCAGCCCAACCCCCTGGCCAACAGCCTGCGCGGCGATCCGCGCATCACGCTATGGTTGCTGCCGGGCGAGATTGCCTCGCTGCTCGACGCCGCCGACTACGTGGGCGACGCAGCCGAACGTGCGCGCGCGTTGGCCGGCCTGCTGCGGGAAGCGGTGACACGATGAACGAGCGGCGGCAACAGGACAACAAAGCGCAGCGACTGCCGCGGCCCAGCGCCGGCCCACCACCGCCGGGCTTCCGCCCCGACCTACCCGATGAGCCGCCGCCCGACCTGAACACGGAGTGGTGGGAATCGCCCCAACGACCGCCAACCGCGCCTCCGCTGGCAGCCGCTTCTGCTCGGCCCCCGGCCCGACCGGTGGAACCGGCGGCCCCCGCAGCCGCCTCCCCGCGGTCTTCGACCCGCCCGGCTGAACCGGCGGTTCCGACAGTTGTCGAACCCGGTTTCACGGCGGGCGCGCAGGATGTGGAGCAGGCGATCGACTGCCCACCGGTGGCGCACATCTTCCAGGCCGGCGGCCAGGTCGCGCAACTGCTGGGCGCGCGCTACCGCCCGCGCTCAGGCCAGATCACCATGGCCGAGCTCGTGCGCGAGGCGCTGAACCGGCGCTGTCACGCCGTCATCGAAGCAGGCACCGGCATCGGCAAGTCCTTTGCTTATCTGGTGCCGGTGATCTGGTCAGGCGCCAAGGCGGTGGTCAGCACGAGCAATAAGGCGCTGATGGGCCAACTGTGGCGCCAGGACCTGCCCGACTTGCAGCGGATCGCCCCCCACCCCTTCTCGGTTGCGCTGCTCAAAGGACGTAGTAACTACCTGTGCAACCTGCGGGTCGAGGAGTTGCTGCGCCAGCGTCAGTTCCCCGGTTTCGCCGAGGACGTCGAGCGCCTGGAGCAAGGGCTGGCGGCTGTGCTGTCGGGCGACTGCGAAGAGATGGGCTTGCCGCTCGCCTTGCGCCAGCGCCTGACCGTCACCCACCGCGAGTGCGGCGGCCGCAAGTGCCCCCTCTTCGACGAATGCTTCTACGAGCAAGCCAAGCAGCAAGCGGCGGGCGCCGACATCATTGTCACCAACCACGCCCTGCTCTGCTTCAGCACGCTGCGCACGGACGACAACGTCCTGCCGCGGCGTCCTGTCCTGGTCGTCGACGAGGCCCACGAACTGCCCACCTACGCCATCGGCGCGCTCTCGCAAGCGCTAGAGCTGGAGACGCTGGCTACGCTGGCCAACCACCCGGTGACCCAGGAGGCCGTGGAGCCGGCGCTGCGCCAGGCCGCCATGGAGCACAACGGCCAGTTCTTCGCTGCGCTGTTGGAACGCCGACCGCAGCGCTGGGCCGAACGCTGGGTGCTGCAAGGCGAGCTGCAGGAGGGCGTCCGCCTGCGCCGCGCCGTGGAGGACATTCAGCGCAAGTTGGCTGCGCATCGGCCCAAGAACGAACAGGCGGCAGCCATGGACGCGCTGTTGCGCTTTGCCGACGAGATGGTGAGCACCGTGCGCGCCCTGTCACAGCCCGAGCCGGAGACCTACGTCCGTTACTGCGAGATGGCCCCCGGCGACAACCGGCGCGAGCAGGATCGGCTGACCGTGGTCTACCGGCCGCTGGAGGTGGCGGACACGTTGAGCCAACAACTGTTCGGCCAGTGGCCGCGCGTCATCAGCACCAGCGCCACCTTGAGCGTCGGCGACGATTTGGGATGGTTTCGCCGCCGGGTGGGCGCGCCCGCACACGCCGTGCTGATGCGCCGCATCGCCAGCCCTTTCAACTACCGCCAACAGGTGCTGATCTACGCGCCGCGTGGGGTGGAGCCAGCCTACGAGCAGGGGGAAGAGGTTTATCTGCGCTGGCTGACCGAGGAAGTGCGCCGGCTTGTGCTGGCCAGCCGCGGCCGCGCCTTCGTGCTCTGCACTAGCCGGCGACGGATGGAGCAGCTCTACGACGCGCTGGATGCCGTGCTGCCCTATCCATGCTACCTGCAAGGGGGTGGGTTGACGCGGCCGGAGCTGCTGGGGCAGTTCAAGGCCGACGGCAACGCGGTGTTGTTCGGCACGCGCAGCTTCTGGGAGGGAGTGGACGTGCCGGGCGAGGCGTTGTCGCTGGTGATCCTGGACAAAATCCCGTTCTTGCCGCACGCCGATCCGGTGCACCAGCGAGAGGAACAGCTCGTGCGCAGCCGAGGCGGCAATCCGTTCGAGGAGCTGCAGATGGCCCATGCCATCCTGACCTTGCGGCAAGGCGCGGGCCGGTTGGTGCGCAGCGAAACTGATCGCGGGGTCATTGCCTTGCTCGACGCGCGCGTGCACAGCAAATGGTATGGGCGGCGCATCCTGGCGGCCCTGCCTGGCGGCCGCCTGGTGACACGCGTCGAAGAGGTGGAGGCCTTCTTCCAAAGATAGGCGCACGCCCAAAGGTGTTCAGCCCCAAGCGCCGGACACTTGAGCCGGCGTTTGCCAGACTTCGCCGTCACCTTCGGCTCATTGCGTCGTCATCCTCTATGGTAGCTGCGTTAGCAATTTGTACCGTGGTTGACGGCTGGATACAATAGGCTTGACGTTTTTGTTATCGTCCTTGGCCGGCCGGTCATTGTCGTTTCTAATCCCCTCTGCCGGAGGTCCTCATGCGCAGACTCGCAACCTTCTCCCTCTTGTTGGCCTTGGCCGTTGTGGCGGCTCTGTTCCTGGCCGTCAAACCGGCAAGCGCAGCCCCGCTGGCTGCTTCGCACCAGCAATCCGGCGGTGTGCACGTCGTGCGCGCCGGCGAGACGTTGAGCGGCATCGCCAGCCGCTACGGCGTCAGCACCACAGCGCTGGCGCGCGCCAACGGCATCAGCAATCCTAACCACATCTACGTGGGCCAGCGGCTGGTCATCCCTGGAGCAGGCGGTAGCAGCGGAGGCAGCACGGGGGGTGGCGGCGCTGCCGGCGGCGGAGTGCACGTCGTAGCCCGCGGCGAGACGCTGGCATCGATCGCCGCCCGCTACGGCACAACCGTCAGCGCGTTGGCCCGCGCCAACGGCATCAGCAACCCCAGCCTGATCTACGTGGGCCAGCGGCTGGTGATTTCGGGAGCAGGCGGCAGCGCAGGAAGCGGGTCCAGCAGCGGCGGAGCCACAGGCGGCGGCAGCGCCGGCGGCGGCGGCAGTAGCGGCGGTGTGCACATCGTGCGCGCCGGCGAGAGCCTGGGCACGATTGCGGCGCGCTACGGCACAACCGTCAACGCTATTGCCCGCGCCAACGGCATCGCCAACCCCAGCTTGATCTACGTCGGACAACGGTTGGCGATTCCACGCGGTGGGAGCACGGGCGGCGGCGTCGCGAGCGGCGGCGGAGCCCCCGGGGGCGGCGGCGCAGGTCGATGGATCGACATCAACCTAAGCACTCAAACACTCACGGCGTATGAAGGCGGCGTCCCCGTCTTCTCGAGCGCCATCAGCTCCGGCTTGCGCAACACGCCTACCCCGGTGGGCACCTATCGCATCAACTGGAAGCTGCCGTCCCAGCGCATGACCGGCCCCGGCTATGACCTGCCCAACGTGCCTTATGTCATGTACTTTACCAACCGCGGCCATGCCATCCACGGCACCTACTGGCACAACAACTTCGGCACACCCATGAGCCATGGCTGTGTCAACCTCCCCACCGCCAACGCGCAGTGGCTTTACAACTTTTCCCCCGTCGGCACGCAGGTTGTGGTGCACTACTAGCCCCTCGTTGCCCGGAGTTGTGCCCAAGCTCCTGCGAATAGGCCTGGCCCTGAACTGACTTCGCCGTGAGCTAGTCCCGCCCGGTTCACATGCCACGGGCGACGCTACGGCGGTTGCGACACAAGAACGGTGGGCGCTTGGAGCGCTCACCGTTCTTGTGTCTCCAGGTTTGTAGCCTTACCCGCCCGTCACGGCGAACCACGCGCCCGAGGGGCTGGTGACAAAGACAATCGGGGCTAGGCACGGCTGGGGCAACGCCAGGGTCTCGCGAATGCGTGCGTTGCCGCCACCCTCCGACGCCGGTCCTGTGGTTGCCGGGAACAGGCCCGTGCTGACGTTCACGACCTCACCATCGGTGGTCAAGCAGCTCACGATGGCGCGAAAGTTGGGGATGGTGTTCTTGCCGGCGTTTGGTCCGGCGGAAAACACCAGGCCCTCTACCACAACGTCCAACTCGCCGTTCGTCTGTAACCGGCCGGCCGCAGCGGTGAGTTCCCACGGTAGACCGCCGCCGTTGACGCCGCGAATGGGGTTCTGCGTTCCCGTAAGGGCCGGAGGCAGGCCGACCATGCTGTCGAACACCAGAATCTTGTTGCCGCGCGTCATTGCCTGTGTCGACTGTCCGCCGACACCTACCACGCCGAGCGCCAGAGCCACCGCCAGTGCAACCAATACGATCCGTTTCATAGGGTTCCTCCGTCAAGTTACCGAGTTGTGTCGATCCAACCAACGTGTGATTGCGCAATCTACTCTCCCTTACGCAAGAGGGAACGCAACTGGATTGCCCGCGCGCGAATGACGTCCGTTTGCCTCGCTCGCAGGCAAAACGTCGCTCCGGCCGGTCCCCTAACCAAGCCCGCCGTCTTCAGGCACGGTGATCAGGACAACTGAGAACCTTCCCCCAAAGGCGCATCACTCCAGTGCGATGTAGATGCGCTTGTTGATGGCTCCCTTTGACTTGTAGTCGATGACGCGGATACGCCCGACTTCGCTCGTGTTGGCTACGTGGGTGCCGCCGTCGGCCTGCAAATCCAAGCCGACGATCTCCACGGTGCGCACCTCGCTGATACCCTCTGGCAGCAGATTGATCTTGGTGCGGATCAAGTCGGGGATCTGAAACGCCTCGGCGCGCGGCAGGATCTTGACGCGCACGGCGCGGGCCGCGGCCACCTCGGCGTTGCACTTGGCCTCGATCTCCCCCACCAGCTCTCCGCGCAGCGTGGCGAACTCGAAATCCATGCGACCCTGCAGCGGATCCATGTTGCCGCCGGTCACTTGCGCGCCGTAGTCGCGCCACACAACGCCGCAGAGGATGTGCAACGCCGTGTGCGTGCGCATCAAGGCATAGCGCCGCTCCCAGTCCAACCGGCCCACAACGCTTTCGCCGACCGACGGCAGCGCTGCGCCCGGAGCGAGGACGTGCCAGATGTGCTCACCCCCGCGCTTGACGTTGACGACAGGCAGGCTACGACCGGCGACCAACAGCACACCGCTGTCGGCAGGCTGGCCGCCGCCGCCCGGATAGAAAGCAGTGCGCTCCAGCGCCAGCGCCCTCTGCTCAGGGTCTACTGCTGCGACAACGGCCGAGAACTCGCGCAGATAGCTATCGGTGGTGTAGAGCAACGCAGTCATATGCCACTCGTGCGGCGTTCAAGCAGCAGCCGCTGGCTGTCGATTGGGGGATTGTCGCCCGGCGTCAACCACTCGTACTTGCCGTCCGGCCGCAGAAGCCGCGCCTTGACGTTGTCGGCTAGGTAGATCTTCAAGATATCGTCCCGAATGTGATCGCGAATGACCGGTTCCAAGACTGGGAAGACGATCTCCACGCGGCGCATCAGATTGCGTTCCATCAGGTCGGCGCTGCCCAGATAGATCTCTTCTGCGCCGCCGTTGGCGAAATAGTAGATGCGCGAGTGCTCCAGAAAGCGCCCAACGATGCTGGTGACCCGGATGTTCTCGCTGACGTTGGGCAAACCCGGACGCAGACAACAAATGCCACGCACGATCAGATCGATAGGCAGTCCCGCCTGCGACGCCTCGTAGAGCAGCGCGATCATCTGCGGGTCGGTCAAAGCGTTGAACTTGAAGATCAGGCGAGCAGGCCGGCCGGCGCGGTGATGCTCGATCTCACGCCGGATCAAGCGGGTCAGCTCGGCCCGCAGGTTGACCGGCGCCACGGCCAGCCGGCGATAGGTGGTCTGCCGCGAATAGCCGGTGAGGTAGTTGAAGAGCTCCGAGGCGTCGGCACCGATCTCCGGGTGGCACGTGAACAGGCCCAGGTCGGTGTAGATGCGCGCCGTGCTGGCGTTGTAGTTGCCGGTGCCCAGGTGCACGTAGCGGCGCAAACCGTCGCTCTCGCGACGCACCACCAGGGCGATCTTGCAGTGGGTCTTCAGGCCTAACAGGCCATAGACCACATGCACGCCCTCGCGCTCCAACGCCCGGGCCCAGCCGATGTTGTTCTCTTCATCGAAGCGCGCTTTCAGCTCGACCAGCACCGCCACCTGTTTCTGGTTCTCGCGCGCCCGCATGAGCGCTTCCACGATGGGGGAGTTGCTGCCCACGCGATAGAGCGTCTGTTTGATCGCCAACACCTGCGGATCTTCGGCGGCTTGCTTGATGAAGTCAATCACCGGTTCAAAGGAGTCGTAGGGGTGATGCAACAACAGGTCACCGCGACGGATGACAGAGAAAATATCCTCGCGGCCGACAAGCACAGATGGCTCGAACGGCACGAAGGGCCGGTCTTTCAGATCGGGCCGATTGATCTCCAGCAGGCGCATCAGGCTGCTCATTCCCAGCAAGTCGCGCGCCTCGTAAACATCCTGGCGGCTCACCTGCAGGTTCTCCATGAGCAAGCTGCGCATGGCCGCCGGCATGGCGGCAGCGATCTCCAGGCGCACCACGGGACCAAAGCGACGCCGGCGCAAGCTGCGCTCCAGGCTGCGCAGCAGGTCATCAGCCTCGTCTTCCTGGATCTCCATGTCGGCGTTGCGAGTCACCCGGAAGGGATGCGCCTCGACGATCTCTACGCCAGGGTACAGATAGGACAGGTTGGCAGCCACAACCTCCTCGAGCCAGACGAAATCAAGCGTTGGAGAGCCATCGCCGCGCGCGCTGTGCTTGTGCGCGCCGTTGCCGCCCGTTGGCGGCTGTTCCAATACGGGCAACTGGATGAGACGCGGCAAAGTCAACGGCACCTTGACGCGACCGAACTGCAAGCCGTTGTCTGGATCGAGCAGCGACACGGCCAGGTTTAGGCTCAGATTGGAGATCTGCGGGAAGGGATGGCCAGGGTCGAAAACCAACGGCGTGAGCACAGGGAACACCTCACGCAGGAAGTACGCGGTGAGCCATTCCTGCTGCGCGGCCGTCAACTCATGGTAGGCGTGGACATGGATGCCGGCCGCGCGCAGCTTGGGCTTCAGGTCGGTCTCCCAGCAGGTTTCTGCCTGTTCGAGCATCGGCAACAGACACTCGCGAATGGCTGCTAGCTGCTCCGCAGGGGTCAAGCTGTCGGTCGGCAAGTTCACTGCGCCAGCAGAGATCTGTTGCTTGAGACCTGAGACGCGAATCATGAAGAACTCGTCCAGGTTCGAGGCAAAGATCGCCAGAAACTTGACGCGCTCCAGCAGCGGATGCAGATCAGGACGCACGGCCTCTTCCAAGACCCGACGGTTGAACTCCAACCAGCTCAACTCACGGTTGATGTAGAGCCGCGGATCAGCCATCGCAGCGACCGCGGGCGACGCCAAGGCCCTGCTTGCCACCTGCTGCCGCTCAGCAAGGACGGTCTTTCGTTTCATTTGCGATGCTCCCATCGTTTGTCCACTAGCCACTCTGGCGGCAATAGCGCAGTGTCCGGGAATGGACGATGCCGCTTATGTCGAGACTGCGCCGTATTGTACTGAGGTCGTTGGAAATACGCAAGATCACCCCGCAGCCTGGGGGTCATCCCCATGCTGACGGCGTGCGCTGCAGCGGATGATCAACCAGAGGCCAACCAAGGCGCCGGCCGCGTCGGTCAGCCAGTCGCGAATGTCAGGGACCCGCCCGGGCACGAACGCTTGATGCCATTCATCGGACGCAGCATAGATCAAAGCGAGCGTCAACGCCGCCAGCCAAGCGCGCTGCGTCAAACGGGGCGTGCGCCGAGCAGCCTGCCACAATAGCGCAGCCAAGACGGCGTACTCCACAAAGTGGGCGCCCAGCGACACCGGATCGCTTTGCCAAGCAAGAGGAACGAACGTGAAGTTAGGCTGGGCGGAAAACAGAAAGATCAAAACCATCCAGCCGGCTGCTAACAGCCACCAGGGCCAGGCTCCGGCGGCGCGCAGGCCGGGCCTTGGCCGGACAAGGAGAAAGCGACGTGTTCGTGCGTTCATAGGTGGGCCATTATACTGCGGCCGGGCTGTGTTGGGCAAGCTGATAGGCCCGCAAGGCAACCCGCGCCAATTCTTGCCGGTCGAAGTGAGCTTGCATGTGGGTGACCGCGCCGCGGGACAGTGCCGCGCGCAACTCTGCGTCGCCGAGCAGCCGCACGACTGCCGCAGCCAGGGCCGGATCGTCGCCGGCCGGCGCCAACAAACCGCCGACGCCATCGGCCACATACCTTGCGTACTCGCCGACGGCCTGGGTAGCCACGGGCACGCCGGCTGCCAGCAGCTCAGCCAGGCGCATCGGGCACTTGGCGCGGTTGAGGGGTGTGTCGGCCACGGGCAGCATGGCAGCGTCCACTGCGGCGAAGAGCCCCAGGCGGCTGGCAGCCGGCAACCAGCCCAGCAGGCGCAGCGTCGCCGGACGACCGTCGGCCCGAGCCAGGGCCAACAGCGCAGCCTCCTCGCCCTGCAGTCCTCGGCCTGCCACCCAAAGCTGGGCGGCGGGCTGCGCGGCCAGCACCCCTTGCCACACGGCCCACACCTGCGCCGGTGAGTGCTCGGCAAAACGCGTGTACAGCAGCACACGCCGCGTGTCCCCCGGCCGCGGCCCGCCGCCAACGGTCGATCCCGCCGTGGCGCCATTGGGTAGGTAGAAGACCTCCTCTCCGGCGCGCATCGGAGATGACAGGCCCCGCCTGTGGGCGACCACCCAGCCTTGCAGCCAGCGGCTCGCCACGGTAACCGCCGGCGCATGGCGCAGCAGGAAGCGCTCCTGCCACTGCACCAGCCGCTGCCAAGCTGCGCTCCGCCCCTGCGCAGCGGCCCAGCCCGCTTCCCAGTCGTCGGCGTCGACCACCACCGGAGGCGCGTCGGGCACACGCAGCAGCGCCGCAGCCGCCAGGCCTGACACCCCCACCGGCTTGCAGGCGTGTATGATCTCCGGTCGCCAGTCCAGCGCGGCCCGGCGCACGCGCGCCGCAAGCGCCAGCGCCTGGCCGACCTCTGGGCCGGCCGGCACGGCGACATTGACAACCTCCACCCCCTGCGCCCACCAACGCCGACCGCTGTGGGCCGGCCAGTCGTAGGGAGGGATGATCACTCGCACGGTGTGGCCGGCCGCGGCCAACGCCTGCGCCAGCGGCAAGATCCGCCAGCGTGTGGTGCCTTTGGGGTGCAGAGCGAAAGGAGCCAGGAACGCGATGCGCATGGCTCACGCCTTGCGCGCGGCGCGGCGGCTGCGCTCAACGGCCCACACGAACTTGGGCAACGCCATTTGCCGGCGCCAGCGCCAGGGCTGCGTGATCAGGCGGAAGAGCCATTCCAGGCGCAGCCGTTGCACCCACTGCGGCGCGCGGCGCCGCACCCCGGCGATATGGTCGAAAGCGCCGCCAACGCCCATCATGACCGGCACGCCCAGCGCAGCGCGGTGGTGGGCGATCCACAGGTCTTGCGCCGGCGCGCCATAGGCTACGAAGAGCACGTCGGGCCGCGCCGCGCGCACGCGGGCGATGATCTCCGGCGCCTCGGCGTCGCGGGGTGATCCCTCGTAGGTGCCGGCTATGACGAGACCGGGGTTGGCCGTGGTCAAGATGGCGGCCGCCTGTTGTGCCACGCCAGGCCCGGCGCCCAGCAGGAAAAGCCGCCAGCCGCGCTGCGCCGCCACCTTCGCCAGCATGGGCACCAAATCGGACCCGGTGACGCGCTCCGGCAACGCCTGCCCTAGCCGCCGCGCCGCCCAGAGCAAGCCCACGCCGTCCGGCACGCACAAGTCGGCGGCGTTGAGCACCTGCCGGAATTGACGATCGGCCTGCGCTGCCATCACGAACTCCGGGTTGACCGTGGCGATCTGGTGCGTGTTGCCTGCCGCAATCCAGCCGTCGATCAGCGCCAGCGTCTCGGCGTAAGTTACGGCGTGCACCCGCACACCCAAGATGTCGATCGATGGTATGCTCATAAGCTGCCCGTCGTAGCGCGACCTCCGCACCGGTTCACCGTCCACCGTCCACCGCTCACCGTCCACCGTTCACCGTTCACCGCTCACCGCTCACCGTTCACCGCCCGCCGCCCGCAACACCCCCAGCGCCTCGACCGCGGCCAGCACCTGCGCCGGCTGCAGGTCGGCCAAGCATGAGCGGTGCCAGCAGCCGTCGCGCCAGCCAACGCTGTGACCGACGTAGCTGCACGGCGAGCAGCTCAGGCCCAGCCGCACGACGGTGGAGCAACCGCCGGGCGTCCACGGCCCCCAGGCGCGGTGGTTAGAGGGGCCAAAAAGGGCGACCACAGGCACACCGGCCGCCGTCGCCAGGTGCATGACCCCCGAGTCGGCGCCGAGAAAGAGGTCGCATTGGCCGAGCAGCGCCGCCAACTGGGGCAGGGAAGTCTGGCCGCCCAGGTCGAGGGCGGGCGCGGCCATGGCGCCAGCCACCGCGGCCGTTCCGTCGGCCGGCGCGCCGACCAAGAGGATGGCCGCGCCGCGCTGCTGCGCCAGCGCGTCGGCCACGACGGCCCACTTCTCCGGCTCCCAGCGACGGGCCAAGGAATAGCCGCCTGAGCCGGGGTGGATGGCCACGCGCGGTTGGCCGGCCATGCCCTGCAGCCAGCCCGCGGCAGCGTCCAGATCGGCTGCGCTGTACTCGGCCAGCAGGCGGAGGTCGGCCGGCGCAGTCGCGCCCAGGCGCTCGACCACGCGCAGGCCGTATGCCACCTCGTGCAGGGCGCCGAAGCCGTCGTCGGCCGCCGGGTGGGTCAGCCAGCCACCATGGCCGTTGTCCAAGCCGGCCAGGATGGGCGCGCCGGTCGCGGCTGCCAGCAGCCGATACTTGGCCACGCCGGAGCGCAGGGTGAGGTGGTGCAGAAAGACGACGGCGTCGTAGCGGCCGCGGCGCAGCTCGACCAGCAGCCGGACTAGAGCCGGGCCGTCGCCGGGCGTGGCAACCAGGGCGCGCGGGGCGGTGAACACGCGATCGAGCAGGCTGCGCGGGGCGATGGCGGCCGCGTGGGGCGTGGTGAGCAGGTCGATCTGGGCGGTCGGAAAGCTTAGCCGCAGGGCGCGCAGGGCCGGGGTGGCCGTGAGCACGTCGCCGATGTCGGCCAGTTTGACGACCAGGAGGCGTTGCAGTTCAGGTGTGACAGCCATCCGATTGCGTTCCGTCTGCCGCGGTCGCGCGCGGGCTCACGCAGCAGCCACCGCCTCGAGCACGGAAAGGGTTTCGCGCGCGCAGCGCGCCCAGGAGAAGCGCTGGATGTTGGCGAAGCCGGCCGCGACCAGGCGGCGGCGCAGAGCGGCGTCGCTCATCAGCTGCCGCAAGCCGGCTGCAATGGCCTCCTCGTCCAGCGGATCGACGAGCAAAGCGGCGTCCCCGGCCACCTCCGGCAGCGAGGACGTGGTCGAGGTGAGCACGGGCACGCCGCAGGCCTGCGCCTCCAGCACGGGGATGCCAAAGCCCTCGTGCAAGGAAGGAAAGGCGAACACGGCTGCGCCGCTCAACAGCGCCGGCAGGTCGTCGTCGGCCACGAAGCCGGGGAAGAGCACCCGCTCGTGCAGCCCCAGCTCGGCCACGCGCTGCACGATGCCGGCCGCCAGCCAGCCCTGGCGGCCGGCCAGCACCAGGCGCAGACCGGGCCACTGTCGCTCCAGCTCAGGCAGGGCGCGGGCGAAGGCGCCGACCAGCCGCGCCAGGTTCTTGCGCGGCTGCAGGGTGCCGACGTAGAGGATGTAAGGACAGGCCGCGCCGCCTGCGGTGAGGCCCAGTCGCTGCCGCACGTCTGCCAGGCGCTGCGGGTCCTGCACCGGCGCCAAGGCCTCGTCGCGGCCTAGAGGCACGACCGTGATCCGACCGGGATCCGCGGCGTAGAAACGCACCAAGTCGTCCTTGGTGGCTTGCGAGTCGGCCAAGACGTGCGCTGCGGTGCGGGCGTTGAAGCGGGTGCTCACATCTAGGTACCAGCGGTCGAAACGCCGGTGCGCCTCAGGGAAGTAGCGGTAGCCCAGGTCGTGCACGGTGACCACGCTGCGCCGCGGGTGCAACAGCGGCAGGACATGCGAGGGCACGAACAGCACGTCGGGCGGATGGCGCATGACCTCGGCGCTCAGGCGGAGGTGGGTCCAGAGCCGCGGCCAGGGGATGACACGCAGCTCGGCCGACGCTGCCTGCGGGCCGGCGCCGGGCGGATCGAACAAGCCTGCCGGCGGGGTGCGGTGGCAGTAGAGGCGAAAGCGGTGATCGGCCCCCAGGCGCAGAAGGTGGCGGATCAGTTGCAGGGAGTAGGTCTCGGTGCCGGTGCGCTGGCCGCGCAGCGCCCGGCTGGCGTCGATGCCGATTAGCATGGTGGTGTCCACAGCGAGCCGGCCGGGCTCATGCGCCTGCGCGCGGGCGGGCGTCGTGGCTGCGCCGCCAGGCCGCTAGGCGCCTGATGGCGGCTCGGCCTGGGCCCAGGCCAGGATGGCCTGCGCCTCATCCCACTCCGGCTGCCGGCGCAGCGCCTCGCTCGCCCAGTGTTGCGCGGTCGCAGGGTCCTGGCGGGCCTTGGCCAACTCTGCCCTGCGCAGAGCCAAATAGGGTGCATCCGGCTCGATTGCCTCGGCGACGTCCAGTTGACTGGCGGCCTCGTCCAGTTGGCCCAATTTGATCAAGCTGTCGGCGAAGTTGCGGCGAAGCCATGCCTGATCTGGTAGTAGGGCCACAGCCTCAGCGTAGACGGGCAGCGCATCTTTCCGGCGTCCGGCGTTAGCAAGCGTATCTCCTAGGGAGGTCAGCGCCGAAGCGGCGCGGTCAATCAGATTGATCTCGCGGTAATTGTCAACAGCCCGACGCCAAGCAGATGCGGCGCCTTCGGCATCGCCAGCAGCCTCACATGCTTTGGCCAACGTTTCGCAGTCCAAGGCCACATCGTAACGGCTCTGATTAGCTGCGTGCAGGGCAATTGCCTGCTCCGTCCAACTGCGCGCTGCTTCTGGCTGCCCTTGCGCCAGCGCCAGCCGGCCCAGGCCGAGATAGACGTTCGCCTGGCCCTGACGCGCTCCTGTGGCTCGATAGAGCATGAGCGCAGTCTGATACCGATCGTGCGCCGCGTCGTACTGGCCTTGAGAACGCAGCACGTCCCCCTGCGCCTTGAGCACGTTGGCCTCGCCCAGCCGGTCGCCCACGGCCCGGTACAAGCCCAGCGCCTCCTCATACTTCGCCAGCGCCTCGGCCCGTTGATCCAAAAAGGCCAGCACGTCCCCCTGCGCCCTCAGCACGTTGGCCTCGCCCAGCACAGCATCGGGTGTGCTGGACGGCGTGTGAGCCAGCAGCCGATACAGCCTCAGAGCGGCGTTGAGATGTAGCAGCGCCGCCTGGTGGTTGTAGCCGCGCCTGGCAGCATCACCGGCTTGAAAACGGGCGTCGGCCTCGGCCAGGGTATTACCGGCTTGGGCATAGGATCGAGCCGCCTCGCTATAGGCCGCCTCCGCCTCCAACCACAGCCGCGGCAGGCTAGTTTCGTAGACGCCGGCCAGGTCATACCAGGCATCGCCGATGGCCGCATAGTTGGGACGCGGCAAGCCAGCCAGCTCTTTGATGCGCTGTCGCAGGAATTCGATTTGCTGGCTGCGCTGGCGTTCGTCGCGCAGAGGAAGGTAAGGACGGCGGCGACTGCCTGTCGCGCGTCCATCCAACGATGGGGCAGCCGAGCGCGGCGATGTGCTGGTCGCTGGGCCATCGTGAGTTAAGCGCGCGCTGCCGGGAAAGTAGAATACACCGCTGAGCCGCGAGTAAAAATTGGGCGCTTTCTGGGCAAGTTGCCGGTGGTCGCGTTCAGTCACCCAAAAGACCAACCGGTGGGGATAAGTGGCCAGCAAGTCGCGTTGGAGATCCAGAAAGCCCGCCAGGTCGTCCAGTTGGTAACCGACGGCGTCGAACGAGACAACGGGCGCATCGCCGTTAGGATCGATGCGCCGCACGATGCGCAAGGGATCGGGCGTCTCCCTCACCAGCGAGATCTCGATCACCGGTATGGGCGCCACGGCCGCGCGCAGTTCCTCCACCATCAAGCGCTGAACGTCCCCACTCTCATAGACAGCCAACGCCCAGGCGCCCCGGGCCAGGCGCAAGAGGGTAGCCAGGCGTTGCAGACTTGAGGCGCGCACTTCCAACACTTCGGCCGAACTCAGAGTTGCCGAAGAAGGAATGAGATCAGCGAGCGCTTGTTGAACGCTCCTCATCTTCGTCCTCCGCGTAACGGTCCAAAAGGCTCCACAGCGCCGGGTGAACATCGCACCAGGATGGATCGTTGGGATACTCGATCAAGGCGCCCTTCTGCAGCAGCGTCTCGATCGCCGGCTCATTGGTGAGCCGGCGGTCAGCGTGACGAGCTTTCAACAGGCGCCACTCGGCCAGGGATAGATTGGCTGCCAAATCGCGCCGCAACCCCTTGATGGCGTTTTGCGCGTCCTCGATCTCAATCCTCGGAACCTGGCTCCTACGCACCAGAGCGAAGAGGGCTGCCTGCCTGACCAGTTTAATCAGCTCGACTACAATGCCACCGCAGGCGATAATCAGCTGTTCCAGCGCATCGGGCGTGATCAAATCATGGTTGAGGCGGTTGAGGACGATTTGCTCCATGGCTTGGCGGCCCCGACTATCTTCCTCACCGTTGCGCTGGCGCAAGCTCAAGTTGGGCAGCAAAACGTGTTGATCGAAGTTCCGCTGAATGTTCTGGTGGTCTTCCGAGTAGCGTAAAGCCAAGGGAAACGTGTAGATCATGGCAGCCTTCAAACCCGTGATCGTTGGCGCATGATCCCGAAAGATGTGACGCGCAGCCTCCAAATCGACCTTGTCCAAGCCCTCCACCACTAACAACAAGCGCTTAGGGTTCAGATGTTTCTCTGCTTCGGCGATGACCCAGTTCAGCCGCCTCACCAACTCTGGCATCTCACGATCGACAAAGGCATTGAGCTGCTCGCGCGTGAAGGCTGACTGATTTACACCGATCTCGATGTTGCCCAACAGAGTGCTCAGCGACGCCATGGTCTCAATTTCGCGCGGCGCTCCAAGGCTGAAACCGGCCACCTTCTCGCGCCACCAATCGGCCAACGCTTGCCAACCTTCGCGCAGAGGGTCGCTGGCGGGACGGTCGATCAGCCCCTCGTCGATACAGCGCCGCGTGATCTGGGTGCTGAGCGCCAACATCAAGTCCTCGTAACGCAGGTTGGAACGGCCAACAACAGTCAGCGCGTCGAAGCCTATGGTGTGAAACGTGTCCCTCATCTCCTCCGCCAGCTTGTTCAGCTCACTGCTCTTTCCGCTGCCGCGATGGCCTACCAGCAGGACCTTGGGAGCGCCGTACGGCTTGAGAAACGCAGCCAGTTGCTGTCGTGGCGTTCCCATGCGCTCGACAAACCAGGCTTGCAGAAATTGCCCGGTGAGAGCCTGCTTGGGGTCGAAGAAGCGCACTACTTGCTCCAGATTGGTCGCCTTCAAAGTTCAGTTCTCCTGATCCTCACGATGGTCCCACGTTTTCGGGTTGCTTGACCCCGATGGACGTCACATGCAACATCATAACAGGTGCCACATCGGTTGTCAAACCGATGGTGATCGTAGCGCCGTATCCCGTAGTTGCAGCGCTTTGGTCACAGCTCCATATCGTGCTACAATGCGCGCCATTATGTAACCCCTGCACCAAAGGAGCCGGCGATGCGCGCAGTAGATATCATTGTCAAGAAACGTGACGGTCACGAGCTGAGCCCCGAGGAAATCCAGTTCTTCATCCAGGGCTACGCCGACGGTTCGATCCCCGACTATCAGGCGGCGGCCTGGGCCATGGCCGTCTACTTTCGCGGCATGACCGACGCCGAGGCCACCGCGCTCACGCTGGCCATGCTGCGCTCGGGACAGCAGCTCGACCCGCGCCAGACTTTCCCGCCCGGCACCGTGGTGGTGGACAAGCACTCCACCGGCGGCGTGGGCGACAAAACCACGCTGGCGTTGGCGCCGATTGTGGCCAGCCTGGGCCTGCCGGTCGGCAAGCTCAGCGGCCGCGGCCTGGGCTTCTCCGGCGGCACCATCGACAAGCTGGAGAGCATCCGCGGCTGGAACCCCCAGGTGTCGCAGGAGCAGTTTATCCACCAGTTGCGCACGGTGGGCCTGGTCATCGGCGGCCAAACGGCCGAGCTGGCGCCGGCTGACGGCAAGCTCTACGCCCTGCGCGACGTGACCGGCACCGTGCCCATTCTGCCCCTGATCGCCGCCTCGATCATGTCCAAGAAACTGGCGACCGGCGCCGATGCCATCGTGCTGGATGTCAAGGTGGGCAACGGCGCGTTCATGCAGACCCTGGACGAGGCGCAACGCCTGGCACGGCTGATGGTGGAGATCGGCCGCAGTCTTCACCGGCGCATGGCCGCGGTGATCAGCGACATGAACCAACCGCTGGGGCGGGCAGTGGGCAACGCGCTGGAACTGATCGAGGCGATAGAGACCCTGCAAGGCCGAGGCCCCCAGGACTTCGTGACGCTGGTGAGCACGCTGGCCGGGGAAATGCTCTGGCTGGCCGGCGCCGTCGCCGACCCCAGCGCAGGACGCAGCCTGGCCATGCAGCAGATCGCCAACGGCCAGGCTTACGACAAATTCCGCCAGTTCGTTGCCGCGCAGGGCGGCGATGTGCGGCAGATCGAAGACCCCAGCCTGTTGCCGCGCGCACAGTGGATCGAGCCGCTGCGGGCACCGACCGACGGCTGGATCGCGGCGTGGCGCGCCGACATCGTCGGGGCTACGGTCGTGCAACTGGGCGGTGGCCGAGAGAAGAAGGGTGATCCGATTGACCACGCAGTGGGTGTGGTCCTGGCGGCCAAAGTCGGCGACCCCGTCGCGGCCGGCGAGCCACTGTGCTGGGTGCACGCCTCGCAGCCGGACAAGCTGGCGCTGGCCAAACAGCAGTTGCTGGCCGCCTGCACCATTAGCCCTGAGCCTGTGGCGCCCCCGCAACTGATCCATGCCGTGCTACGCTAGCATACCGCTCAGCCCCCACATCTTCTAACCAGTCCTTGCGTTGCGCTAGTCGCCCAAATCGGCCAGGCTCTGCCCGCGGTACTGGCGGGCAACCCACACCATCAGCCGGTCCGCCACCTCTTCCTTGGAGAGCAGCGGCCACGGCAACACGTCCCCCCACCGATCCAACAAAGTCACCTGGTTAGTATCCACGCCAAACCCACTGTCGGGCGCGGACACGTCGTTCACCAGGATCAAGTCCAGGTTCTTGGCCTCGAGCTTGGCCTTGGCGTTGGCCAGCAGGTCCTCGGTCTCGGCGGCAAAGCCGACAGCGATCTTGGGCCGGCCGGTTTGCCGGCGTTGGCGGCCGACCTCGGCCAGGATGTCGGGGTTGCGCACCAGTTGGATGTCGATATCCCCCTTCTTCTTGATCTTCTGATCGGCCACGGTCGCCGGTCGGTAATCGGCGACGGCTGCCGCGCCGATGAGCACATCGGTTTGCGGCAACAGCGCGAAGGTTGCATCGCGCATCTCCTGCGCGGTCATGACGGGAACGCTGTTCACGCCAAACGGAATGGCGACCTGCAACGGTGAGTGGATGACGGTCACCTCGGCGCCGAAGTCGCGCGCCGAGCGGGCCAGGGCAATGCCCATCTTGCCGGTCGAGCGGTTGGTCAAAAAGCGCACCGGATCCAGCGGCTCTTGCGTGCCGCCGGCCGTGATCACCACGTGGATGCCGGCCAGGCTGCCCCGCCGGCCCAGCACCTTGCGCGCCATCTCGATGATCTGCGGCGGCTCAGCCATGCGCCCCATGCCTACGGCGCCCGAGGCCAGCCGGCCGGGCATCGGCCCCACCAGCGTTGCCCCGCGCGCCAGCAGGGTCCGCACGTGTCCTTGCGTGGCCGGGTTCTCCCACATGCCGGTCTCCATGGCCGGCGCCAACAGGAGCGGCGCCCGCGTGGCCAGCGCTGTAGCGGACAACGGGTCGTCCGCCAACCCCAGAGCCAAGCGGGCGATCGTGTTGGCCGTTGCCGGCGCTACCAGAAACAGGTCTGCCTCGCGCGCCATGGTCACGTGTAGGATCTGGCCATGTCCAGCGGCCCACAGATCGGTGGTCACCGGCCGGCCCGTGATGGCCGAGAAGGTCAGCGGGGTGACAAAATGCTGCGCAGCTTCGGTCATCAGCACATCGACCGTCGCTCCTGCCTGGGTCAGCCGACTGGCGACCGTGACGGACTTGTAGGCGGCGATGCCGCCCGAAACGCCCAACAAGATGCGCTTGCCGCGCAGGATGCGCACATGACTTTCGCCGTCAGACATGATGACTCCTTCCTGGCCATCCGGCTGCCTGGGAGGACGCACGAGGTTCGACGCAGCCGGCCTTCGTGCGCATTCTACCACCGCTAACCGGCGACCGCAAAGCAGCGTTGACGACCTGCTAGCCCGGTGCTATAATCGACCCACGACAATCCAACCCCACGAGAAGGAGCCGCCATGTCCAACCCAACCTTTGACCGCTACCGTGTGCACCCCGGCCAGCGGATCAAGCTCGACGCTTGGGACCCCAACGACAAGAGCCTGTTCGACGGCGACAAGAGCGAAGGCAAAGAAGCGTTGAAACCCCTCAACCAGCGCCTGGCAGCCCTGCAAGAGCTGCTCTACGCTGAAGGCAAGCACAAGCTGCTGATTGTACTGCAAGCCATGGACACCGCCGGCAAAGACGGCGTAATCCGTCACGTGTTCGAGGGGGTCAATCCCCAAGGCGTGCGCGTGGCCGGCTTCAAGGTGCCCACGCCGGAGGAGCTGGCGCACGACTACCTGTGGCGCATCCACAAACACACGCCGGGCAACGGTGAGATCGTCATCTTCAACCGCAGCCACTACGAGGACGTGCTCGTGGTGCGCGTGAAGAACCTGGTCCCACCGGAGCGTTGGGGTCGGCGCTACGCCCATATCAAGGAATTTGAGCGTCTGCTGACGGAAGAAGGTACGACGATCCTCAAGTTCTATCTGCACATCGACTTGGACGAGCAGAAGCGGCGGCTGGAGGCGCGGCGGGACGACCCGACCAAACAATGGAAGTTCAACCCCGGCGACTTGGCCGATCGCAAGCTGTGGGGGGACTACATGCAGGCATACGAGGACGCCATCAGCAGCACCAGCACCGAATGGGCGCCCTGGTACATCATCCCGGCCAACCGCAAGTGGTATCGCAACCTGGTCATCAGCCAGATCCTCATCGACGCCCTGGAGCGGCTGCAAATGCGCTATCCGCCGCCGGTCGAGGGCATCGAGCGGATCGTGATCGAATGAGAGAGGGATCCATGTCTAACAACTGCCGGCTGCTGATCGAGCCCACCGACGAGGACTTGGCCCGTCTGACGCTCGCCTTTGCCGTCCCTACCGCCCAAGACGCCGCTGAATGTGCCACGAGCTGGCTGACGCGAGCCGATGGCAGCGCCCAGCCGCTGGGCCTCGTCTGTGCGCCGACCCCGGTGACCTGGCGCGTTGAGCATCGCCTTGACCTGGGCCTGTTCCCCCTCGACGATGCCCGCGCCATCACGTTGCACTGGGGCGACCAAGTTTGCCCAGCTCAGCCGGCTCCCCCTCTCGACCAAACGCCTGTTCTGCTGGCTTTCGCCGTGACGCCTTCCAGCGAACTTCAGGCCATCGTTCAGGTACGCGTAAGCGATCTCGCGCCGACGCAACGCCTGCGCCTGGACGGCGGCGCCGGCCAGAGCTTCTGGATCGAGGGCAGCGACGGCAGCGAACAGACGGTGGACTGGCGTCTTGTTTATGTCAAACCCGGCGATTACACTGTAGCGCTGGACGTGGTGGATGACGCCGGCTTTTGGCTAGCCACTTTGGTCGAAAGCGCGGTGACGATTGCGGTTGCAGAGGCCGAACCGGTTGCCGCAGAAGTCAAAGAGGAGGCTGTCACGCTGGCTGCGCCGCAAGAGGTGCCTTCAGCGGCCTCGAGCAACCCGCCGTGGCTGCCCTTCCGCTACGTGCGCCCCTTGTGGGCCGGCGTGCGCACCTACACCCAGCCCGGGGGCAGCCAGGTCGCGCGCAGCCTGGGCGGCGGCATCTACCTGGCCATCGACCAGGAGACAGTTGTCAACGACGCCCTGTGGTACCGCTCGACGCGCGGCGACTGGATTGCCGCTGCAGCGGTCGCCCTCATGCAACCGTCTGACCTGCGCGGGGTAGAGCTGGGCGCGCCTGGGGAGCCGCCGCCCCCGCCGCCAGATGACTTCACCCGCGGCGTGGTGACGGCCGCATGGCTGAACGGGCGCCGACGGCCGGGCGTGCGCGCCGACAACCCGCCCATCGACCAGCTGCGCCAAGGCGACGAAGTGCGCATCTACGCCGAACAGAGCGTGGACGGCGCGCTGTGGTATCGCATCGGCGCAGAGCGCTGGGTGCACGGCGGCTACGTGCGCCTCATCGCCGACGCGCCGCCGCCGTCGCCTGCTCGCCGCGGCGTGGTCACCGCCGACCGGCTCAACGTGCGCGGCCGGCCCGGCGTGCGGCCCGACAACCCGGTCATCGACCAGCTGCGCGCCGGCACAGAAGTGAGCATCTACGGCGAAGAGACGGTCGACGGCGCAGTCTGGTACCAGATCGGCGCAGGGCGCTGGGTGCATAGCCAGTGGGTGCGGCTGCTCCCTGCGCTGAACGTTGTGCCTGGGGTGACAGCCGCCGAGGTGAGTTTGCCTGTGGGCTGGGTGGCGGCGGCGTCGCTCAACGTGCGCGGCCGGCCCGGCGTCAGCACCAACAACCCTGTCATCGACCAGGTGTTACACAACCAGCGGCTGGACATCCTGGAAACACGTACAATCAGCGGTGAGCGCTGGTATCGCATCGGCGAAGGCCGCTGGGTGCTGGGTCAGTGGGTGGCTGTGGCCAACATCAAAGCCCGGCCAGCAGCCATCGGCAGCTCCGAGCTCTGGGTGGGCGTCAACCTGAGCCAGCAGACGGCTGTGGCCTACGCAGGTGACCGGCCGGTGTACGCGGCGATGGTGTCCACCGGCCTGCCGGCGACGCCCACCGTGCAAGGCATCTTCCACACCTGGAAGCGGCTGCCCTCGGGCAAGATGTCCGGCCCCGGCTACTACCTGGAAGAGGTGACCTGGACGTGTTACTTCTACTCCGGCTACGCCTTGCACACGGCGTACTGGCACGACGCTTTCGGTCAGCCGCGCAGCCACGGCTGCGTCAACTTCAGCCCCTATGACGCCTGGTGGATCTACCAATGGAGCGCCGCAGGCGGCGCGCGCAGTCCCGTCGTGTACGTGTATCCGATGTGAGGGCCCGTTCCCCCTGCCTCTGCTGCATCAATGAGCTCCCGCCGGACGACTGCTGTCCGGCGGGAGCTTGTCGTTCAGCGCTGGATCAGCGGCAGCCAGGCGCGACGCCACGTCACGCTGAAGCTGGCAGGCTCTGACCAACGGCTTTGACCGCAGCTGTTCTCCGCCAACACGCGCCAAAAGTAGGTTGCGCCCGGGGGCAAACCGAGGGGCAGGCTGTAACGGTTCTCCGTCAGCCCGGTCTCGTCCACAACCAGCGCCGCAAACAGGGGATCGGTCGCAATCTGCAGATCGTAGGTTATTCCGACGCCGCCGTCGCTCCAGCGCAATGTCACCGCGCCGGGCGGCAGCACGGCGGCCTGCGCCGGCTCCTCCGGCGCAGGCTCGGCAGGGGGCGGCGGCAAGAGACGCAGGTGCGCGCTCGCCGACCGCTGCCGATCGTCTGGCCCGCTCCCCGTCACGGTGACCGTGTACGTGCCCGACGCGGCAACGGTGGGCAAATCGACGGTCAGAGCGACCGTGGCCGGGGGAATCGCCGATGAGGGATCCAAGGCCGCGCTGGCGCCCGCCGGCAAGTCGCTCACGCTCAGGCTAACAGGCAGGTCGTAGCCGCCCGTTGGCGAAGTGACAGCCACCTCGTAGAGCGCCTGCCCCGCCGGGCAAGCCTCCACCAGGTCCGGGCTAACTGCGAGGGCAAAGTCAGGCTCGACAATCTCCAGCCAAAGCGCTGTGTACGGTCCCCAGTTGCCGCCCACATCGCGGCCGCGCACGAACACCAGATGACGTCCCCGCGCCAGATCTGTGGTGTCGATCTCGCCGATGACGCGCTCCAGCGGCTGGTTGAAACTGCCGTCGGCCGGGGCGAGGCGGATCGGTGCGCCGCCCAGCCAAGGCGGGGTGTCGACGTAGGCCTCGGCCAGGGCAATGTTCTGCGCGCCGTTGCTGTAGTCGCTGACCGTCGCGCGCAAGGTAGTCGTGACACCGGCCGCCACGAGCGCCGGCGTGAGGGCAGGGGCGCGCACGTCCGGGCCCTGGCCGTTCTCATAGGGCCGGCGCGCGATCTTGGCCGCGTAGAGGAAGGCCGGGCGATTTTCGGCCCAAATGCTCGGCAGCAAAGCGCACGACTCGAAGAAAGCCGTCCCCAGCTCGAAGGTGTAGGCCGGGATGCCCAGCTCGCCGTAGGCCCAGTCGTCGGTCGCGCCACTCGTGGCGTATAGACAACCAGGCGCGCCTGACTGGCAAGAGCGATAGCCGTTGAAAGTGGCGAACTTGTCGCCGATGGCCTTGAGACCGGCGTAATTCGGTGCCTGGAGCGGCGACATGCCCCACGGCCAAAGCACATACTGGCCATACGAGTGCACCGTGATCATGATGCCGGTGGTGGTGATCGGCGCCGGATCGTTCAAGCCTGGCCCGCGCTGATCGGGGAACAGACTGCGCATCAGCGCCTCGAGCGCCTGCACCTCCGGCTCGGACGCTGCCTCAGGGCCGCGGTACGTTGAGTCGCAGGGATAGGGGCTGGCGCCGGTCGTGCCCCACATGAAGGAGTGGTTGCGGTTGAGGTCCACGCCCCACGCCAAGTTATCGTTGCACCCATCGTCGTTGTCGGTGTTCTTGCGCCAAAGCAAGCCCCGTTCGGCCATGTTGCGGCCGTCGGGGTTGGCCGTGGCCACCACCCAGGTCTCCTGATGATCGACGATCCAGGTGATGTCGGGATCGACGCCGTAGCCGTCCACTAGCGTCTGGATGAAGAACATCGCCACCTCAGGCGTAGTCAGCTCGCGCGCGTGGATGTTGGCCATCAGGAAGAAGCGCGGCTTGGTCTGGCCGGCCGGCGCCGGCACGGCCTGGTTGGTGATCTTGACCACCCACAGGTCGTGGCCATCCGCTCCACCCGGCGTGGCCTTCTCCCAGCTGTCGCCGTAGTCGATGAGCTCGACCAAGGTGGGATGGTCGGCGGCCACCTGGGCCAAGAACGCTTCGATGGCCGGCACGCTGCGATAGCAAGCAAAACCGGGCGGCCCAGCCGGCTGCAAGTGACTCTGCAAGCTGGCTGTCTGCTGTTGATCGACCACGACGCGGTAGCCGCGAGCCGCCAAGGTTTCCCGCTCGGCGCGCGTCAAGAGCGCCACCAAGTAGTCCGGGCCACGGGTTTCCAACAGGTCCAGACCGGCGTTGGCCAGCGCCGTCACTTGCGCCTCATCGGCAACGTAAATGCGCGTGATAGCGACATCAGGCTGAGCCGACGCAGGCGCCGGGGAGCGCGGCGCAGCGGGCTGAGCGGCGGAGGGCGTCGTCAAGCCAACCAAGAAGGCCAGCGCTAGCAAGGTTCTGCTCACGATCCACGGATACTTCATCACACACTCCTCCTCTGCCGCAGGCGGAACGTCAACCACAAAATTATAAGCGCTGCGATCGCCGCCAGCAGACCGAGCCACAACCACACCGAGCGCGCAGCGCCACCGGCCCTGACGGTCAGCGGCTCACCGACGCGGACAGGCAGAGCGACGCCCTGCGGCCCGGCCAGCACCGGCCGGCTCAGGGTGATGCTGCTCGTGCCGGGCCGCACAGCGCGCCAGGTGATGACGGCGAGAACGCCGTCGCCCGCGGCTCCGGCTTGCTGCGGCTGTCCCAGCGTGTAACCGCCGAAGGTGACCTTGCCGGCGGTGGCACCGCTCAGGTCAGGGCCCAACGCCAGCGCGTTGCGGCCGCTGCTCGCCAGAAAAGGCCCAAGCTCCACATTCTCCACGGCCAGCGCCGCCGCGTCGAACTCGACATCGACCTGGAAACCAAGCACATCGCTGCCGCCGCCGATGGTCACCAGCGTCGTAAACGTGGCTCCCACAGCCGGCGCCTGGGCCGGAGCCTGCACAGCCAAGACCGCCTCAGCCTGGGCCAAGCTCCATGCCGGCGCCGCCAACACCAGCAGCACAGCCGCCAAAACCACTCGCTTGCGCACGCGCATCCACCCTTCGTAGTGACGGCTTCAGCCGTCCGCCGCCCTTCGCAGTGACGGCTTCAGCCGCCCGCCACTCTTCGCAGTGACGGCTTCAGCCGTCACTCTCTCGCTTCTCCACCAGAAACACCGGCACGTAAAACTGCTCAGCTGGCCGGCTCAGCAGCAGCAGCGGCAAATACAGCCGACGTCGCTCCACAGTCGGCGTCGGCGTGCGGGTGACAGTGATCGTCGGCGTGCGGGTGACAGTGATCGTCGGCGAGGGCGGGGCGGTGGGCGAGACCGTCGGAGTGGCGGTCGCCAAGGGCGAGGCCGTTACGGTGGCTGTCGGCGACGGCGTAGAAGTAAACGTTGCGGTGGCCGTGGCAGTCGGGGTCACAGTCGGGGTGGGGGTGTGCGTCGGCGTCGACGTGGCAGTCGGTGTCCGGGTAGCCGTTGGCGTCACCGTCGGCGTTGGCGTGATCGTGGGCGTGGGGGTCACCGTCGGCGTAGGCGTGATCGTAGGCGTCTGGGTGGCGGTTGGCGTGTCGGTCGGCGTCGGCGTAATCGTGGGCGTCGGCGTAATCGTAGGCGTAGCGGTCCAGGTCGGCGTGTTGGTCGCCGTTGGCGTGACGGTGGGGGTGCGCGTGGCAGTGGCAGTTGCCGTGGCCGTTGGCGTCGGCGTCGGAGGGGTGGTGGGCGTGCGCGTGGGTGTGGGCGTAGGAGCACCGCACGTGCTGCCGAAGCGCACCTCGCCGTCGGTCAGGCCGCTGTCGGGCACGTAGTAGGTGTCATCGGCCGGCGTAGCGTCGTAGATTGCCGTGTACGGCGTGTTGAACTGCGTTTCCCCTGTCACCAGATCAACGCCGTAGGCGCCATTAGGCGCGCCGGAGACCTTGGTGAAGGTCAGCCGGGCCAGGACAAAGTCGCCCAGAACGCCGGGAACGACGACTGCCGTGCATGCGCCGGAGAAAAAGTCATAGTTGCCGCCCAGGTTCCCCGGCGTCGACGGCATGCTGAAAGAGCAGCCGGCGAGGCCGGTGAAGGCCGAGCCGGCGGTCACGTTGGTCAGCGTCATCGTGCTGTGGTCGTACACCACCATGGCGTTGAAGCCGGCCGCGCCGTCACCGCTCACGCTGCGAGCCCACAGATCGAGCGTGACCGTGCCCGGATTAGCCGAGTCGTCGCCGCACGGCAAAGCCATTGTGGGCGCGCCCACGCCGGCCGGCCCGGCAGCGGCAACCCCGCCCACGCTGATGGCAAGCGCCAAAGAAACCAATCCCATCACTCCCAGCCATTTCCACAAATTCATGTCCGTTTCCTTGTACATCAGGCAGTTGTCACGGGCACGCTACCGAGGCGTTGAGGGCGTTGGCGATCGTGAGTACATCCTGCCCCGTCACAACCGGGATGGTGTCGCCGTTGGCGTTGTATTGATAGCCGGCGTCGCAGGTCACCGGGGCATTCAGCGCGTTAGCCACTGCCAGCACATCCTGGCCGGTCACCACCGGAATGGCGTCGCCGTTGATGTTGTAGCGGTGATGTACTGTCAGTGGCACGGTGGTTGCCTGGCCGCTCAAGGGAAACGCGTTGCCCGTGATGTTGACTACCTGCGTCTCGCTGAGGCTCAGATTGCTGACACCGCACTTGACAACGTCCAACTGCACCGTTGCCAGCGCCGAGCCGTTGGCGTCTGCGCCGCCGTTGGTGCCCCAACTGTAATCGCCGAACTTGACGCTACCGCTGCCCACAGCCTCCAGCGCCGGCGTGCCGTCGTCGCCAGCCGTGAACCGCGTGCCGCCATCGGTGAGAAAAGTGGACTGGCTCACGCGGCCAGGGGTGTAGCCTAGATAGGCTGTGTTGTAGCTCAACCGCGTCTCGTAGCCCCCGACGTCGACCGAGTCGCCGCTGAGAGTGACTTGCACGCGGGCGCCACAAGCCGGGTGACCAGCCCAGGCAGCCGGCGCCGTAATGCCCACCGTGGCGCCCAACGGCGCGGCAGGGCTGGCCGGCGTTGCTGTGGCCGCCATCAACAACCCCGCACACAAACCTAACGTCATCACCCGCGCCAAGATTCTTTGTCGCTTCATCGCTGTCCTCCAACTCCAAACGCTCAAGCAGCGCCGATCATGCGCCGCAAAGTAGCCTCATCGACCACCGGTATGCCCAGTCGCAGCGCGTCGTCCAGCTTGCTGCCCGCCTTTTCGCCGGCCAGCACGTAGCTAGTCTTGGCGCTTACCGAGCCGGTCACTTTGCCGCCATGCGCCTTGATCAACGCAGTAGCGGCTTCGCGGCTCAGGCTGGGCAGTGTCCCAGTAATCACCCAGGTCTGGCCAAGCAGCGGCTGTGCGCCCAGCGGTTGAGCCGGCGGCTCCGCTGCCAGACGCACGCCGGCGGCAGCCAGCTTGTCGATCACCCGCCGGTTCTGCGGATGGCTGAACCACTCCACGATGCTTTCGGCGAGCTTGGGGCCGATGCCGGGGATGGCGGTCAGGTCTTCCCGGCTCGCGGCCATGAGACGTTCGACGCTGCCGAAGTGATCCGCCAGGCTTTCGGCGACCGTGCCGCCGACGCCGCGGATGCCTAAGGCGGTCAACACGCGCGCCAAAGTGCGCTGTTTGGAAGCCTCGATACTGGCCTGTAAGTTAGCAACGCGCTTTTCGCCGTAGCCTTCGAGGTTCAGGATTTGGTCCCACGGCAGATAGTAGATGTCGGCCAGGTCCTTGATGTAGCCGTTGGCCACAAACAGCTCCGCCTGGCGGATGCCGAAGCCCTCGATGTCCATCGCTCCACGGCCGACGAAATGCTCCACGCCGCGCACCAACTGCGCTGGACAGGCGGAGTTGGTGCAGTAGTAGGCCACCTCGCCCTCCGGCTGGGTCACCGGCTCGCCGCACACGGGGCAGCGCTCCGGCATTTGCCAGACGCGCTCCTCGCCGGTGCGGAGCTCCACAAGCGGGCGCAGCACCTGCGGGATGACCTCGCCGGCGCGCTTGACCGCCACCATGTCGCCCACGCGGATGTCGTTGTCGCGGATGTAATCGAAATTGTGCAGGGTAGCGTGCTGTACGACTACACCGCCCACCTGCACCGGCTCCAGCACGGCGTAAGGGTTGATCGTGCCCGTGCGACCGACGTTCACTTGGATGTCCAGCAGCCGCGTGAAGGCCTCTTCGCTCGGATACTTGTAGGCGACCGCCCAGCGCGGGTCTTTGCCGACGTAGCCCAGGCGCTCCTGCAGGGCGAAATCGTCGATCTTGATCACCAGTCCATCGGTCTCGTAGGGCAGTGCATGGCGTTGTTCGCGCCACTCGTCCACGAAACGTAAGATCGCCTCGAAGTCGGTGAAGCGGCGACTCTGCGGCGTGACAGGGAAGCCCAGGGCGCGCAGGTAGCTCAGCGCCTGCCATTGGGTCGCGGGCACATAGGGGGATCCGACCAGCTCCACCACGCTGTAAGCCCAGACATGCAGCGGCCGGCTGGCGGCCACGCGCGAATCGAGATTACGCAGGGCGCCGGCCGCGGTGTTGCGTGGGTTAGCGTAGACCTTGCCACCTGCGGCCTCTTGCTCCGCCTGAAAGCGCTCGAAGTCGGCCTTGGTCATATAGGCTTCGCCGCGCACGACCAAGCGTTGCGGCGGCGCAGCGACCACAAGGGGGATGAACTCGCCGTCCCCCGGTTCTGTCGCCTCAGAGTGTCTTGCTGGCCAAACCTCGGCGGTTGCTGCGGGAATGCGCAAGGGCAAATCGCGCACCGTGCGCAGGTTGGCCGTGATGTCCTCGCCCACCAGGCCGTCTCCGCGCGTAGCGCCCAACGTGAACACGCCGTGGCTGTAGTGCAGCACCACCGTCAAACCGTCGATCTTGGGCTCGACCACGTAGGCGATTTGGTCGGCAAGCTCGGCCGGCAGCAAGCGCAAGAAGCGGTCGCGCCAAGCGCGCAACTCCTCATGGCTGAACGCGTTGCCCAGGCTCAGCATCGGCTGCGGATGGGGCACCTTCGCGAAGCGCTCCGCCACGACGCCGCCGACGCGCTGCGTCGGCGAGTCGGGCGTGCGCAGCTCGGGGTATTCCTCTTCTAACCGGCGCAGCTCAGCAAACAGAGCGTCGTACTCGGCGTCGCTGATCGTGGGTGCGTCGAGCACGTAGTAGCGGTAGTTGTGCGTGTGGATCAGGTCACGCAGCCTGGCGGCCCGTTGGGCTAGATCTGGGGAAATGTTCATCACAGATAAAGAGCTATCGCCATGCCTGGCGCCTATGGCTGTGTGGTGCGTATACGGTTGAGCGCAGTCAGTTGGTGGGACTCGCCGTAACAGTGGGCGTGATCAGCGGCGCCGGCGCCAGGTAGTTTTGGACGGTCCAGCCCAAGTCGCCACCGGTCGAGCGCAGCCGCCACCACACATACCCATCGGCCTTGACCGGGTAGCTCTCCTCGTCGCCGTTGCCCGGCATGATGAAGAAGATCTGGCCGTCCTTGGCCAAGGCTACAGTCAAATAATCGAGGCCGGGCCCGGCGCGCAGCCGCAGCCCACGGCCGCCGGTTCCGGAGATGCGGATGCGATCCCCCACCTCAAAAGGCCCGGAGCGAGTGGGGGTGGGCGAGGGTGTGGGGACGAAGACCGTGGGTGTCGCCGTAGGCAGCGGAGTCGCCAGCGCCAACGCCGTGGCCACCAAATCGGGCGTCACGGTTGGTGTGGCTGCAGTCGTGGAGGCGGTCGGCAACGGCGGGCCAATGAGCAGCCAAACCAGCCCCCCCACCACAAACAGGCCCGCGAGCAAGGTCAGGCATGTCCAGAAGGGGAAACGGCGCGGCCCCGCTGCCCCCGCTTCCGGACTTGTCTTGTCCAACGTGCCGTACAGCCATTCCATCCTACCCAGCTCTGGGTCTTCTAGGGGTGATGGATGGGGTGATTTGTCCGTGTGGTCAGCCATGCACAGCCATCGCTCGCTCAGATTACGCCAAAGGAAACGTTCACGGCAAGGATTATACAGACAAACCGCGTGATTGCCAAAGCACCGCTTTCAGCAGCAGCTTCGGCGCAAGCGCCGGCAACCTGGTCAGCGGCGAGGCGTCGCGGCGTGCGGTCGCCAGCCCGGTGACCGGCAGCCTTTTGCCGACGATGATTTGGCAAACACCCTTGCTCTTGGTATAATCGTCGTATTGTGAAGAAAGTGCCATAAATCAAAAGGGTGTAGCAACTATTCAGCCCTAGGTGCCGGGCACTTAAGGCTGCGCTGGCCAGGGCGTCTGCAGACCCGGCTCAAGCTGGAAACCGGTCGCAAGTGCCCGGCACCTGAATAGTTACCACACCCCAATCAAAAGCGTCTGGTGCACCGGCTCAGGTTGCAGGCGCCCGCTGCTCGGTTGTGCAGGTGCCAGGCACTTGCGACCAACTTGCGAGCCTGGATCGGCTCCGCGGACACTCCTGCGAGCAGCGACTCAAGCGCCCGCCACCTAAAGCTGATTGTTTACTCAGTTGTTTGCACAGAGGTACCTAAGCGTGTCATTGAGGCCCAGTCAAACCGCCGCCTATTGGACCACCGACTTTCGACTCAACCCTGACGACATCGAGTTCCTCGCCAGCTACCTAACGGATCGCGAGAGACCCGTGTCTGACCTCGATCTGGCCAAGGCCCTCATCGAGTATCGCTTTCGCCGAGAAGAGCAACGCATCCAGCGCGAGCTGGCGCGGGGCAAGTTGTATCAACCCCAGAACGACTACGAGATCGGCGACACGCTAGTCTTTCCAGTATTCGACTACGCCACAGCGACAGTCACCGGCAAGCGTGCAGGGAGAAACCCAGAACACGGGAACTTCAACGTTCTCACCGTCCAGTTTGCCAACAGCACCAAGCCGCGCTACTTCGCAGCCGCTCTCCAGGGCCCACACAAGCTCAACCAATCTACCGGCCAAGACGTGCTCATGGCAGGTGTCGAAGGGCCGGAGACGCTGATCAAGAAATACGCGCAGGAGGTGCGCACGCGTCTGGCCAACCAACTAGCACAGACAGCACCCGATCAGTTTGTCAACCTGGGCCACTACTGGCTCCTCAGCGCATCGCTGGCGGACATTCACATCGGCCACCTGAACATCGCAGAGGCCCTGATCGACGTGCAGAACCGGCCGATGACCACGGCTGAGTTGATGCCGGAGCTCGATCTGCCCAAAGAGATCCCGCAATCGGTCGTTGCGTTTTCGCTGGATCGGGCGCTGGCGCAAGACCCGCGCTTTGTCGATGTCGGGGTAGATAGCCGGGAGTGGTATCTCCAGCGTCTCTTGCCGGCCGAGGCCATGTCCATCCCGCGGCGCTTGCAACGCCATGACGATCCGTTCGACCGCAGCGCGATCAGCGTGCCGCTGCTGGAACTGGAGTGGGAGCTGGACGACGAGTGGACTGTGGGCGGTGTGACCAGCGTGGGCGCCGCTCCGCTGCCCAGCATCACCTTTGGGCTAACCTATCCTCATCGCCGCTCGGGCACAGTACCGTTGTCGCAGCGCACGCGTGGCTTCTTCCCCGTGCGCGAGGGCAAGCGCAGCTTGATCACCTTCATCGACGGTCGCTGGGGCAAGCGCATTCCCGGTTGGGTGATCCCGGATGGCCGCTACGTGTGCGGGCTGAGCGAGTGGTACGAGGAGCACAAGTTACCGGTGGGCGCGTACATCGTGCTGGAACGCACCGAAAACCCCGCCGAGGTCGTCATTGACTTTCGTCCGCACCGTATGAAGCGCGAATGGGTGCGGGTAGCGCGGGTCGAGCGCGGCCAGCTGCTGTTCCAACTGCAGAAACAGGCCATTGCGGCCGACTACGACGAAGAGTTGATCGTGGCAGAAACCGATCCGGCGGCCATCGATGAGCTGCGGCGTGAACTCTACAAGCGCAATCCCTCGGTGGAAGAGTTGGTCCACGAAATTGCGCCCCAACTGATGGGACTGAGCACCCAAGGCACCGTCCACGCCAAAACGCTCTACAGCGCCATCAACCTGGTGCGCCGCACAGCGCCGGGCCCCATCTTTGCCGTGGTCTCAAGTGATCGCCGCTACACGCTGCTCGGCGGCGGCCTGATCGCCATGTCCCGCTCCTGAACTGCCAGAGGACTCGTATGACTCGCTGGACCAAGCCAACCGTTAACACCAAATTCCACATCGACTACACCTGGTGGGAGCAGAGCGGCCGCAACTTCCGCCTTTACCTGCGCGAGCAACTGTGTGAGGAGTGCCGCAAGCGCTTCAGTTCGCACCGCGAGACGGAGACGGTGGACTGGGTCGATCCCGACACGGGTGAGGTCACGGAAGCCGATGCCTTGCTGCAATGCCTGCGCAGCGAATGCGCAGCGCGCCCCGATTTCATCAGCGAGCGCATTCCGCTAGCCTCGGCGATCTTCCGTATCTTCTTGATCAACAACAACACGCCGCTGACGCCCAATGAACTGCACCAGACCATCAAGTGGAAGCAGCCTGAGACTATCTTGCAGACCCTCGCCGGTCCTCAGACCTATCTCGGCATCCGACCGGTAGTGGAATAGCTATCTCCCCCCCCACACCCTTTGACGAACGCCGCCGGCTAGGCGGCGTTCGTGCTTTTAGGCCAAAAGCTGCGCGTCGATCAGGGCCCCCAAGTCTTGCTGGGGCTGGCCACCGACCGGCCGCAGCAGGCAGAGAAACTCGACGTTGCCCTTGGGGCCGGTGATGGGGGAACGCACCAGTCCCTCGACAGACCACCCCTGTGCCAGGGCCCAGCTCAGCAGATCGTGCAACACGCGTCGATGCACCTGCGGGTCCTTGACCACGCCCCCCTTGCCCACTGACGCGCGCCCGGCCTCAAACTGCGGCTTGATCAGCGCGACAACGCAGCCATCCGGCCGCAAAAAACGCGCTACGGCCGGCAAGACCAGGCGCAGGCTAATGAACGACACGTCGATTACTGCCAGGTCGACCAACGCGGCGTCTGGCAACGCCGACAAGTGGCGGACGTTGGTGCGTTCTATGACCGTGACGCGCGAGTCCTGCCGCAGACGCCAGGCTAGTTGGCCGTAGCCCACGTCGATGGCGTAGACGTGGGCCGCCCCGCGCTGGAGCAAGCAATCGGTGAAACCTCCCGTGGAAGCGCCAACATCAGCCGCCACCCAGCCGGTCGGATCCAGCGCAAAGGCGTCCAGTGCAGCCGCCAGCTTGAGCCCGCCGCGGCTGACATAGGGCAGTCCGCTGCGCAGCCGCACCGTGGCATCTACAGCTACCATCTGCCCCGGCTTGGTGACCGGCGTATCGTTCACCAGCACATCGCCGGCCATGATCAGAGTGCGCGCCTGCTCGCGGCTGTCTACTAAACCACGTGCCACGAGCAAGCTGTCCAGGCGTTGTTTGTCCATCACCGGTGTTCTTTAGCCATGCTCCATGCCCCGAGCTTAGTTGACGCCAAGGCTGGGTTACGGTATGATGCGCCGCAAGATCAATCGACTGAGCGATACAGAGATGAACGGAGATACTCGGCTGAACTCAACCCCAGGCGTTCAAGAAGCGCGGAGCATGGGCACGCTTCAGGCGCTGATCAAGACGATGCGGCCCAAGCAGTGGGTCAAAAACGTGGTTGTTTTTGCCCCGCTGGTGTTCGACGGCAAACTGTTCGAGCTGCCGCTGTTGCTCAAGACCACGTTAGCCTTTGCCCTTTTCTGTCTGATCTCCAGCGCCGTTTACTTGATCAACGACCTGGCCGACATCGAAAAGGATCGCCAGCACCCGGTCAAGCGCAACCGTCCGCTGGCTTCCGGCGCGCTGGCGCCAGGAGTAGCTATTGCCGCTGCCGTGCTGTTCGTGGCAATCAGCTTGCCGGCGGCGCTGTGGCTTGACGGCGGCTTCAGCGTGATCCTCTTTGGCTACCTGGCGCTAAACATCGCCTATTCGTTCTACCTCAAGCACATGGTGATTGTGGACGTGCTGACGATTGCGGCCGGCTTCGTGCTGCGTGTGGCGGGCGGCGTGGTGGTCGTCGATGTGGCGCGGTTCTCGCCATGGCTCTATCTGTGCATCACGTTGGGAGCGTTGTTCTTGGGCTTTGGCAAGCGCCGGCATGAGCTGCTGCTGTTGGAGGAGGAAGCCGGCTCGCATCGCGCCATCCTTGACCAGTACACCGTGCCCTTCCTCGACCAACTGATTGGCCTGGTCACGTCGACGCTGGTAGTGGCCTATTCGCTGTACACTTTCTCAGCGCCTAACCTACCTGACAACCACGCCATGATGCTCACGATCCCGCTCGTGCTCTACGGGTTGTTCCGCTACCTCTATCTGATACACGTGCAGCACGAAGGGGGCGCACCGGACGAACTGGTGTTTCGCGACAAACCCATGCTGCTGACCGGCATTCTGTGGGTCCTAGGGGTCGTGGCCGTGCTCTACCTCGGATGATGCCGACGGAAGAAGAACTACTCGCCAACAGACGCCGGGACCTTGGGCCATTGCTCATCGTCGTGTCGGCGAGGCCGACTTTGGTCGCAAATCGGTCGCAAAGTCCCGGCGTCCAAGTCATGGGTTGCTCAACAGAGCTCTACTGTGTTTCTTCCCCATCGACATCGTCGCCCACGAGAAATTGGCGCCAGGGGCCTTCACACCCTTCTTCCGTCACCCCGTAGTAAACGGCCACGCTGCCGTCGGGCAGGCGTTGCACGAAGTCATAGCGCTGTTTGCCTACCCGCTTCTCCGCACGCAGCAGGCCGATATCGCCCCGCCACATGATCTTCGGCGAATCAGGGGAAAAGGCTTCGTGCTGCGTGATGGCATAGCGCCATAGCCGACGCGCCGACTTGAGGGTGACATTGTGGACGGTGTTGCCGTTGCGCAAATCCCGGATGGCGTAGTAGCGTGTCCCGCCGCGCTCGGAAGCGCTGACGATCTGCACCCCCACCGCGGGCGGCGCCACGCCGCGCTCCCCCTCAGGCGTGACCTCGTCGAAAGGGGTTGACGCTTGCGCCTCAGCGGGAGCTTCTGGCGCCATGGCTGCCGGCTCAGGCGGCGCCGCTGTGCCCTTGTCTAGGGATGGCTGCGCCTCCGGTCGATCGGCAGGGCGCTTGACCCCGCGCTGCTTGCGGCCGGAGCCGTTCTTGGGCGGTGCGGTCTCCAGCAGCTCACCGCGTTGGACAAAGGCTTTGCGCACGATCTGCACAATCTCATCCCGCACGGCCAGAGCCGTTTCAGCCTCGTGGCGCAGATAGATGCGGCTGTCCTCCAGACAATAGGGCTTGTCCGGGCCCTCAGGCACCTGGATGCGCACCACCTGGCGCCCTTGGCTCTCCAAGGCATCGATCTCCACGTCCAAAACTGGGGTGATCTTGCGCTCGATCTCTTCCTTGAGCTCGGCGATGGTCTCGGCCACGTTGTCGACTCCCACCGGTGGTCCGGGGCGCACCCCTGCTCCGACGTAGATCGTACCACCGTTGGTGTTGGCAAAGGCCACAATGTCGCTGAGCACGGCGTGCTGCCGACCGCCCTGGCGCGACAAGCGCTCATGGAAGGACTGGACGATGTTGGCCCCTTGTTCCCGCGCTGCGGCCACGAAGTCAAACGGCTCATCCTTGCGCCGGTAAGGGCGCACGAGCGCAAAATCGTTCGACTCAAAGACCTCCTTGATCTCCTCGAACGACGGCTCGCACAGCTTGATCTCCGTCACGCGGTCGCCGATGCCTAGCCGGTTGCCTTCCTTGGGGTCGCGCGTTAAGCGGTGGGCGTCCGAGCCCTGAATGCACAGCATGCGCCGAGGATATTCGGGCTTGGAGCCGTTGAAGAAGCGCGCAGTCGCACGCGTGCTGCGGCTCTCCAGATCGGTCACCTCGAGCGCGTGGAGGTTGGGGTCCTGGGTATAAGCAATTTTGGTCTGGCCCCCAAAGGGGAAGTCACGCATGGCAACGCCATGGGTGGAGTTCGCATGCGCGGCGATGGCCAGCCCGCCGGCTTGACGGATGACGCGATAGGCCGTCAACACGTCGGCAGTAGGCCCCACCTCGGTGGACCCTTGCTCAAGCTTAGCTGCCGGCACGTTCAAGTGGAGCAAGACAAATTCAAGCTGGCGCACGGTGGTTTCAGGCGGGAAGATGGCCAGAATGTGAAAGCCGAAGGTCGCCGTGAACTCAAAGCCGGGTAGAACGAGGATGGAGTTGCCAAGGCGGCGATATTCATCCAAATCGCGGCGCTCTTGAGGTCGTAGACGACTCTCCCGCTCCAGCCAGTGCAGGCGCTCGATCTCCTGACGCAGACGCGCCACACCTGCGACGGTATTGTGATCGGTGATCGCCACAATGTCAAGGCCCCGCTGCTCAGCCTTGTGTAGCCAGTCGAGCCAGGTGACCCCCGGCTCTTGCCAATCGGCCGACGCTGGCGTGTGCAGATGGAGGTCCATCTTCCACCATTGGCGCCGGCCCTTATTCTTTTTTCGTTTCGCTGTCGTTGACACTCGGTTTGTTGTTCTCCTTTTCTCCGAGGAGCAACGCAGGCGGAAATTGAGACCGAAAGGGTAAAGTGGGGGGACAAGACAAAAACGAGGGAGGCCCAACCCTGAGAACAAATCGTCGGGAACAGCGGCTGCCCGAACTTCATGCCCCAGAAATCAACAACTGACCAGCCAAACCGCAGGCAGTCAAGCTGCCCGCCAATCCGATGCTGGCTCCGTGTGACGGCCTTCCGTCGCAACGCGTTCCAGCCACTACTCCTTCCTAAACCTGTCAAGTTGCCGCCCCTGCGGGCCGCACACTGACCCAATAAGCCCTTGTTGCTCTAAAATCAGTCCCCGTAGGGCCGAGGACTTCGTACACTGTTTGTCGATTTAGCGTACGTCTGCATTCTAGCACGACTGTTGTTTTATGTCCAATTATGGTGCGGCAGTCGGCGGCAACAGCTTGCCTACCTCGAGCAACAGCAACACCTGAAACAGTCTGCCCACCAGCATTTGCCGGCTGGCCGCGGGCAACTCCGGGTTCAGCGCCGGCGCCAACAGATGTTGGATCGCTGCCAGGCGCGCTGCCGGCGCCAAATCCGGCTGCTGCTCCAGGGATAGACGCCAAAACGCCTGGCGCAGGCGCCACGTTGCCTGCTCGTGAATGGGCCGCGTTTCTGTTTCCCAGGCCTTGATGTACTGGCGACTGGCAACCACCATGAGGAGCTCGGACAAGGCCGCTGCTGCGAACTCGATCCATCCCCCACCCTCGCCGGCAATGAAGTGCTCGAAGGCCACGGCGCCCACCGCGCTGATATCCAGCCAGGAAGCCAACTCGCTGAACTGACGGGCTGTCAGCGCGCTTTGCAGCTCGCCCAGATACGTGTAGAACTCGCCCGCGAGCTGTAAGGGCCGGTCAAACGCAGCCCGCTGCCCCGGGGGCGCAGCAGCCTGGGCCACTAACAAGGCCTCCTGCAGAGCAATCAGCCGTGAAGGCTGGGGATCGCGCAGGACGGCAAACAGGGTATCAGAAAGCGTGTTCATGGCCTCAATTATACGCCAGGCAACGCCAAAGCGTCGAACAGCGCAAGCCGGCACGCGCGCTGCCCGTGCAGACCCTGGCAGTGACGAGTTCAGTTGTCCGGGCGCCGCCGAGCGACTGAACTCGCCACTGCCAAGCACACCGTTTTCAGGACAAGCCCACACCAGGTGGTGATTTCTCAGTCGCAGCTCTGGCGGCTATAATGTGTCCCGCCCACTTTTCAACCATCGCGGCGCTGGGCGCTGTCCGGCGCTGCGTCTGCCTCGTCGAGGACCGTCAACTATGAAACGAACTGCTTCTCTCCTCCTAGTGCTCGGTGATCTGGTCGCCCTTGCTGCGTTTGTTTTAGTCGGCCAGGCTGATCACAGCACGCTGAACACGGCCAACCCTCTCTTGGGGGCCCTGCCCAACGTGGTCGCGCTGGCTACACCGTGGCTGATTGTGGCCTGGCTGTTGCGCGCGTTTCCGCGCGGCGCCATCGCGCCCACTCTGGCCGGCTTCCTAGGTCGGTCCGCGCTGGCTTGGGTCATTGCAGCCCCGATCGGCTTGGTTATCCGCATGGTCTATCTTGGCCGCGGTGGCATACCGGTCCCGTTCTTGCTGGTGACGCTGGCAGCCGGCGGGCTGTTCCTGCTGGGCTGGCGGCTGGTCTTCTGGCTGCTCGTGCTGCGTCCAAGACGCAAAACGCCGCCGGAGCAAGCTCCGGCGGCGTAGACAGCGACGATCACCCCCCCGCCGTTGCGGCGCTAAGCCGACGGTCGCGTGGCTTTGAGCTTCGCCTGAATGAAGCGCTCGTGCGGGAGCACCAGCGAGTTGGCTATGGTGCGAATCGTCTCGATCTCGTCGTTGTTGACCCCGCCATCGGCTGCAGCGATAGCAAACAACACATCGACCAGTTGTCCGCGCTCGTCGTAGTCGCTAACCACAGCGAAACCATCTGCCAGACGAAAGCCGTCCAGATCGGACGGCTGCTGCGATGTAGCCACATCGACCAGAAACGCTGCTTGCTCATCGGTGAGGCGCCAGTGTTGCTGCAACGCACCAAGCATCGCCGTTTGTTCCGCAGCGGTCACCTGGGGGTTGGCGCGCGCCACAACGGCCATCAGGCCGCCGGCCAGGCTCAGCTTGCGGATCTCGGCGTCCGAGAGCTTGGGGGCCACCCTTGCCTCGTCCAGGCGGCGCCGGATAACGTAGTACACCCGGTTCTGAATGTAGTCGTCCAGGTACGCCTCGCGGTTGGGCCCTGCCACAACGGCTGGCGCAGGCGCGCTGCGGCCCTTGAACAGCCGGGAGATCTTGCCCATGCCGGAGGAGTTGCCGGCCGCTATAGCGGCCTTGACTTCGGCGACGACCCGCTGCTCCTCTTCTGTCACCCGACCGTCGGCGACCACCAGAGCGTCGAGGGCATCGAAGACCAGTTGCTTGCCGAGCGGTGTGGTAATGCGGACGCGCAATTCCTCGATCAGGCGCGCGCGTTCGGCCTCGTCCACCGGCGAATCGATATAGATGGCGACCGAAGCCCACTGCTGCGTGCTGAGGTTGGGGATCTTTGTCAACAGCTCCCGTTTCATGCTGTTGACTTCCTCTGCGCTGAGGTCGCCGTCGGCCCAGGCTGCGGCCACCAGGACTTTGGCTAGGGTCAGGATAACTGCTTGATCTTGCTGGTTAGTAGTCATACAGTATAGTGTCCCCAGGAGCCAGGATTTTTCCAAATCTACGCCGCCTGTACTCAGGATGCGGTGTTACAATCTACAATCATCCACGTGCACAGAACTGACGGCGCCGGCCTGTCCCCACACGAACATTCGACGGCAAACCTGGCCCGCTCGCCGGCAGCGCTGTCAGTCCTCATGTCGCCGGTCTGATCATCGTCACCCGCTTCCACGGCTTGACCTGCGCGGCCACGTCGTCGCGCAGCAGGTTGCCGCTGACGTGCATCAGCGTGTCGCCGAAGTCGGGGTCGATGCCCATGCTGGCCAGGCAGGGATAATGGTGGTGCAACATGCCGGCCTGGAACTCGGCGTCGTCGGCCGAGACGCCCACCAGCCCCGCGGCCACGTGGCGCGCGCAGCCGCAGCAGGCATCGCGCCGCACCGCGACGCTGGCGATCGTGCGGCTGGCAGGATCGACCTCGATGCGCAGGCTGGGCTGGCCGAAAAAGCGGGCGAACTCTGCGATCAGGGGACTCTCATAGGCAACGCGCTTGCGGCGGCTTTCCAGGTAATCGGTCTCGGTGAGGGAGCAAAGCGGCTTGGGCGTGACGCAGGCCACGCCGTCGGCGGCCAGCCAGCCGCGCAACTGCCGCGCCAGGCCCCTCGGCAGCCAGGTTTCGTTGTCCACGGCTGCGATCACCGCCCGCGCGCCGGTGACCTGGCACACGTCGGGGATCAGCTCGGCCACCCCCTTGTGTTCTTGGAAGGCCAGCACCAGATCGGCCGGCGGCAGGTCAACAGGCACGTAGTCCTCCGGGTAGTCGATGAAAGGAGGCAGCACGGTGGGTGCCTGCCAGATATCGATCTGCCAGTCGGACGGCGCATGTTGGCGGATGTTGTCGGCATGGCGGCGGCCGTAGTCGCCGGTGATGATAGCTAAGATACGCATGGCACTACCTTGACCGCGGGGGCCAGTCTCTTGGCCGAGCCGTACCCGCAGCTAGACTCCAATCGGCTTGACGCGCGGCCAGGCGTGAGCGGCAAAAGCCACGGCCGCGCCAACTTCGAGCAGCCGGCCTAGCACCAGTTGCCAGGCCGGCCCCCCTAGCGGAGTGACCAGACCTGCCACAAGCACACCGGCGTTGAGCAGCCAAAACGCCGCCCACGCAGCTCGGACGTTGCCACGCTGCTGTTGGAAGCGCGGCAGAATCCAGTAGGCCACACCCATGGCGAGCTGCAGGGTCCAGCCCACCAGCAGAAGCTCGATGTGCGTGGGGCGCCAGCGCCAGAGCATGGGGGCGAAGTCAACGCCTTTGTTGGCCAGCAGCAGCGCGCCCAGCGTGAAGCCTGCCAGCAAGTATAGCAGCGCGGCGCGGATGAACCAAACGCTCAAGCGAGGCATGTCAGCGCTCCTTGATCCGGCCCCAGGTGTTGGCCACGAAGCCCGCGCCCGCCAACCACTGCAGCAAGGCCGATGCGACCAGCAGCCAGCCCCACAGCGGCGCCGCATCGGCCGTGCGCGCCGACTCACCCACAGCCCGCAGCAGTAGGCCGGCGTTGAGCAGCAGGTAGGTGGCCAGCGCCAGGCGCTCGTTGCCGCGCGGCTGTTCCCGGCTCCACTTGGGAAACATCCAGAAGACGATGCCCATGATCAACTGCGTGACCCAGCCGACCAGAAAGAGATGAAAGTAGACAGGGCCGACGAAGCGCAGCGGCGGCGGCAGCGTCACCACCTGCGCCAACGCCATCACCAGCGCCAGCAGGGTCGCCGTCACCAGGTAGAGCAGGGAGGTCTTGACGTAGAGGCGGGTGAGGAAGGGCATGGTACTCCACTGCTACCGCTCGGGCCGGTCTCCTGACCGTGCCCGCCGTGGCTATGTCGCCTCAACTGTTTCTTGCCCCATCTTCCGGCCACTGCGCACAGCTAGCGCCAACATGGCCAGGAACAGCAAGATCGCGACCTCGTTGAGCAGACCACCCCAGCGCCGGCCCGGCAGCCAGCCGGCCAGGTCGCCGGCCACACGCAGCAGCAGGGAGATCTGCAAGAGCGCCAGCGGCACGTAGAGGCGCGGGTGGTACGGCACGGACAACCCGGTCACGGCGGGCAGGATGATGGGCGCGTGGGCGAAGATCATGGAGAAGGTGAAGCCGACGAAGAGGCTGTGCAGCCAGGCATCGTAGGCCAGGCCGGCCGTTGCACCGCCATTGCGCAGGCCCAACAGCCCCGATACGCCCAGCCAGACGTAGCCGGCCAGCAGCGCCACGGCAATGAAGCGGGTCAATCCCTCCTTGCGCACGGTGCGGCGGGCGATGTCGAAAGCCAGCAGCCAGGCCGCCAGTGTCACCATACCCAGCCCGGCCAGGCGCACACCGGCGGCAAAATCGCTCACCGACCACAGCGCACCGGCCACGTAGAGCGCGATTCCGGCCAGGAAGACCAGGCGGCGGGCCGGGGTCAGACGCAGCAGCCGGTTCAGCTCCAGACGCTCGCCGACGATGGTCAGCACCACAAAGCCGCCCCACCACAGCGTCACCTCTGGCACGCTGCGACCAAACAACCAGAGCAGGTTGCCGATCAGCCAGGCTGCTGCGCCCAGGGCCATGATCCAGGTGTGCAGCAGGGGCTGGAGGCGCACGATGCTCAGCATGGCCGCCAGCAGCACGGCGCTGCCCAGGCTGATCAGCAGCGGGCCCAGCGGGCCGGGCAGACCGATGATCAGCAGCAGGCTGCCCAGGCCGGCCGCGGCCGGCGCAACGTAGGTCCAACGCCGGCCTGGCCCCAGAGCGCTCAGGCCCACCGCGCGCTCCAGCCCGATCAGGGTGCCCAGGAAGCCGCCCACCATCAGCGGGCCGTGGGCCATGGGCAGCGTGGGTCGCAGCGGCGGCAGCGGCCAAGGGAGGCGAATCAGCCCGGCCCAGAGGCCGGCCAATAGGGCGAAAACGGCGAGGAGCAGGAAAGGAAGATTGATGCGGCGCATGAGGTGGCAGGTGGCAAGTTGCAGGTGCTGGTGGCAAACGGCGCTACACCATGGTGAGCAGCATGACGACGGTGGTCTCGGCGTAGATGCTGTGGGGCAGGTGGGGCTGCATGTGCACCCAGGTGCCCGGCCCGGCGGTAGTGGCATGGTCGCCCAGGGTCAGGCGGGCCTGGCCTTGCAGGAAGTGCAGGATGGCCGGCCGCGCGGCTGTGTGTTCGGACAGCTCCTGGCCGGCCGCGAAGCCGAACAGGATGGCCTTGAGGCGGTCGTCGGCGTAAAAGGTGCGGCTGACGATGCTGTCGGGCGGAACGTCCGGCAGTTGGGCCAGCAGGTCGTCGATGTGCATGAAGGGCGCATCAGTGGTGGTGGGCATGGTCGATGGCTCCTTGGTTTTCCATAATCATCCGCAATGTAGCACATGGGGGAACCAATTGCAGCGACATTAGTCACATCGGCGGCGCGCTGCGCTTACCACGATTTCAAGGGCCTCCCATCCCGCGCTAGCAGTCGCCACGCACCTACCTCCTCGCCGACGCCTGGAAGTCGTTCCGTCGCTCATTGGCTCTGCCCACAGCACAACGCCGGGACTTGAAATGTGTATCAGCCTGTGCTAAACCTCCGCTTGGAAGATAGATCGAGGACAACCGCAACTGAGTTGAGGTTACGCAACATGGCAGAAGTGCTGGCAGCCGAGAGAATCTATGCCGAGTTGGGCAATATCCGAGAAGAGATCCTTGCGCTCCGCGGACAGGTGGCGCAACTAGCAAATCAGCGCACGGAGCATCCCCATGTGGTGCGCCGGCCAGATATGCATCGCGGCGAGCCGACGATCCGATGTTGGAGCAATGGTGGGACGTCGGTAGAGAGCACTGGGTTCTTCTCGCCCGACCCGAACGCAGCTCGCCTGGTGCAGGCCCCTTTGCAGGAGGTTACTGCCCATCTGGACAGCACACTAGAGTTCACCCGAACCTTCAACACCTTCGTGGAGTGCTTCGTAACCAGCCCCGACGGCGAACGAGTTAAGCTCGACTTTGCGCAGGACACCCCCTTCCGCTTGGCTCCTACCACATTCAACACGGATTTCGGTCTACAGTTGACAGCGCCATAGACATCGCCTCCAACAAGCTAGCAGCTCTGTTTGGCCGCGCTGCCGCCAAGGACTTCGTCGATGTCTTTTTCATCCATCACGAGATGTGGGCCTTTCCCGACTTGCTAAGTCGAGCACGCGAAAAGCATGTCGGCATGGACGATTACTGGCTGGCGATCTCTTTACAGCGCGTCAGAACCATCGAACTCCTTCCCCGCATGATCAAGCCCCTCGAACTGACAACACTGCGTGAGTTCTTCCTCAGGCTGGCAGACGAATTGCTGGCGAACCTACCTAATTGACCACCTGGCAGCGCGGTCAGTTTTCCAGCGGTACCCCCACCGGGATCAAATAGAGCGGCTCGTGCCCGGCCGGTAGCGCCAGCGCCCGCTGCACCTCATTATCGTAGAACGCGCCCACGGGTACAGCGCCCAGCCCCAGAGCTACGGCCTGCAACAGCACGTTCTGCGCGGCGTGACCCACCTCCATGTGGACGTAGCGCGGGGTGCGCTCCGTGCCGTAGCGCTCAGCCGTGCGCCGATAGTCTGCGGCGATGACGATCACGGCCGGCGCGTGCAGCACAGCGTCCTGGCGCAGCGCGACGGCGTGCAGCGCGGCTCGCCGGTCGCCGGCCAGGTGCAGGCGCAGTTGATGCTCCTGCGGCCGGTAGTGGTAGACCCCCTCCGGCAGCACGATGTAGGTCTCCAACGGGTAGCGCGCGCCGGCCGAGGGGGCAGTGCGTAGTCCGGCGGGGTGGGTGACGCCCTGCGCCGCCCACAGCAATTGGCCAACCTCGCCCCAGGTCAGCGGTCGGGGCGCGAACTCACGCACCGACCGCCGCTGCGCCAATGCTTCCTCCAGGCTCAGGTGACCTTCTACGGTGGGCGGAGGCAAATTCATTGTGTCGGAGGCGTTCGCGGGTTGCGCAGTTGGGGCGGAAGCGTCCACAGCGTTGGGGGTTGCGCTGGACAACGGCGGCGCGCAGGCCGTCAACAGCAGGGCCAGGGCGGGAAACAAGGCGACCAAGCGAGCCATCGCACACCTCCACGAGCCGCAACGAAAACAAACTGCGCCCCAAGCATACCACAACCCGTCCATCAACAGCAACCCCCGCCAACCGCCCTACCAGTCCACCAATCTACCAATCCCCCCTCCACAACACCACATCCTTGATCTGTAAGTCGTCCCAAGCAAAGCGCACGTCCTGCAACACCGGCAGCGTGCGGCCGATGGTCACGGCCACCTCGTTGGGGCCTGGTTGCAGCCACTCGCCCGGCACGTCCCACGTCACGCTGACCCACTGGCCGCCGAAGTCCTCGCTGGGCAAAGCCGGCTCCAACCGCCGGCCGTTGATCCACACGTAGTTGTCCCAGACGTTGGGCTGCATGACGCGCAGGCTGAGCCGCCAACCGTCGCCGGCGGCCAGCGCCTCGGCCGGCAAGTAGACCACCCCGCGCCAGACGGCGCTGGGGTTGCGCACGGCGTGCAACGGCATCCACGGCGGCGGAAAGTCGCTGTCACCCAGGTGGATCACCGTGTCGGGCGCGAGCACGGCAAAGCGCCGCTCCTGAGGGCGCCCCAGGCGTTGGGTGAGCTGCGACCACAGTCTGGCTACGTTTGGCCGGCGGCGCTCCTCGTTCAGCGCCTGCAAACGCAGCCAGGCCATTCGTGGCTGGCCGGCCGCGTCCAGCAGGCTATAGCCCAGGAACTCGGCCGGCAGGCGCTCAGCGGGGCGCTCGCCTGCGGGTCCGTCCACCGATGGCAGGTTCCACACGGCCAGCAGCTCCAGCCACGGCCACCGGCGCTGCGCCACCTCGACCGCGTTCGCCAAATAGTCGGCCTGCTGCTGCTCGCTCACCGTCTGCCAGGCCTTGCCGCCGCGACCATCGACGGTCCAGCCCATCTCGGTGGCCCACAGCGGCTTGTCGCCCAGGCCGTACTCCACCAGCAACCCGTGCAAATCCTCCACGCGGGCCATGACCAGGTCCTGGTTGCTGCCGCGCGGCGCGTCGGGCGGCTGGCCGAAGCCGTAAGGGTGCACGGCCAGCACGTCGAAGCAGTCGCCCGCGCCGGCCTCCAGCATGGCGCGCAGAAAGACGCGCTCGTCCATGGCCTCGGCGTCGTTCTGGTTGGTGGGGGCCAGGCCCGCGGCTGCCACCAACGCCGCGGGGTCGGCCTGCTTGACCGCAGCATAGGCCGCGCAGAGCATCGCGCTGTAGGCCGCCGGGTCCGGCGGCCGGCCGCCCCAGTCGATGGCCAGATTGGGCTCGTTCCAGATGACGTAGCCCAGCACGCGACCGCGGTAGCGCTCGGCCACGCGGCCCACGAAGCGCACATAGTCCGCCAGGTCGTCGGGCGGCGCGTTGAGGGTCAACGGCGCGCTGCTGGCCCAGGCGGGGTGCTGATCGAGCCGCACCACCAGGTCCAGGCCGTGATAGGCCGCGCCGGCCACCACCTCGTCTGGGTGCTGCCAGTACCACTGCTCGCGCGTCGGCTCGATCTGCCGCCAACTGAACAGCTCCACCACCGTGTCGAAGCCGGCCTCGGCGGCCAGGGCCAGGGTGTGCCGGTCGGCCGGCAGGGTGTGCACGCCGATGCGCGGCGCTGACCGGCCGGCCGCAGCCCAGGCAACCAGGGCGACGACGACCAGCGCCAGCAGGATCAGAGCCGCAAGCCGGCGCCCACGGCTCATCGCGCCCCTCCAGCCAGGGCCGCGCGCCACAGCCCCTGATCGGTGGCCGCAAGCAGCCAGCGCCCGTCGGCCGTGACGATCAAGCGGTGGACGCTCAGGCCCGCCAGCCCGGCCGGCTGCCAGGTCTCGCCGTGGTCCAGGCTGCGCCAAAGGCCCTGATAGCGGCTGCCGGCGTAGACCTGCTGCGGCCGCTTGGGGTCGAAGGCCAGGGCGGCCACGGTCACATCCTCCAAGCCGCGGCCCCAGGGCGTCCAGGTTGCGCCGCCGTCGCTGCTGACGTAAACACCCTTGGTGGCGCCCGCATACAACTTGCTCCCATCCTGAGGATCGACCAAGACCTGGAAGACGGTCTGGCCGGTCAGCTCGGCGGCGACAGGCTGCCAGTTCTGGCCGGCGTTGCTGCTGCGGTAGAGCCTGTCCGTGCCCGCGGCGAAGAGCGTGGAAATGTCATCCGCCACGGGGCTCAAGGCGATGATCTCGGTGCTCAGGTCCAGCCCGTCCCACGGCGTGCGCCAAGTCGCGCCGCCGTCGCGGCTTTCGTAGATGCGCTGGAACGCGGCGCGGACGAAGACGTGGTCAGGGTCGCTGGGGTCGCTGAGAACACCGGGGACCGAGGGCACGTCTAGCGCAGTGGCCGCCCAGGAACGGCCGCCGTCCAGGCTACGGTACAGGCCGCGGCCATCGGTGCCGGCGTACAGCACTTGCGGATTGGAGGGCGCTGCGCCCACGCTGAGCACGGCTACGGGCGGCAGGCCGGCGCCGTTGGCCTGCCAGGTTGCGCCGTGGTCGTCGGAACGGAAGACGCCGGCCGGGCTGGCGGCAAACAGCGCGCCATCGGCGGTCAGGGCCAGGTCGTTGACCGCGCCACGGCCAGGGCCGTTGGGCCAGGGCTGCCAGCGGCTGCCGCTCGCGTCGCCCTGCCACAGCCCGGCGTGGGTGGCAGCGATCAGGATATCACCCGCGGCGTCCTGGATGCGCCGCAAGCTGTAAACCGCCCCCGGCCGGCCTAGACGGGCGCGCGGCTGCCACGTGCGTCCGCCGTCGTCCGTGGCGTAGGCCTGGCCGCTGTTGATGAGCAGGAGCGCCTGGCCCGCCGCGGGGCCGGGCAGCAGCGCATCGACGCGACCATCTAATTCCGCCGCGACCGCATGCCAGCTTTGACCGCCGTCGGCGCTGCGATACAGCCCGGCGCGTGTGCGGGCGTAGGCGATGCGGCCATCGAACGGATCGAACCACAGGCCCGCCACGAAGGTTGGAGGGATGTCCTCGGCCCGCTGCCAGGTCTGGCCGCCATCAGCGCTGCGGAACAGACCGGCGCCGTCGCTGCCGGCCAGCAGCCGGCCGCCGTCAGGCGAGACGGCCAGCGCCAGCAGCGCGCCGGCGTCAGGCACTGCGCCCAGCGGCTGCCAGGTGCGTCCGCCGTCGTCGCTGCGCCAAGGTCGGTTGTCCTCGCCGGCCAGATAGAGCGCAGCGCCAGGGCCGGCCAGCAAGGCGTAAACGCTGCGCCCCTGCCGCTCCAGCCCGACCGGCGGCGTCACGGGCCGGGGCGTATCTGCGATCGCCTGCCAGGTCAGCCCGCGGTCGGCGCTGCGGAAAAGCCCGTCGCTGGTTCCTGCCAGGAAGACGCCGGCGGCGTCGGGCGCGGCCAGCAAGGCATGCGCCAGCCGGCCGCCCAGCTCCTGCCCCACCGATTGCCAGGTTGCGCCGCCATCGACGCTGCGCCAGAGCTGCGGTGGAGAGTTGGTAGCGGCCAGCAGCAGTCCCGGGTCGGCCGGGTCGACGGCAAAAGCCAGCACGGACCGCGCGGCCGGCAGGCCCTCATCAACGGGCTGCCAGGGGAGAAGGGGTGCAGCACGAGGGGTGGCGCACCCGCCTAGCGCGCCGATATGAACGGCCAGGCACAGGGCCGTCAGCAACCAACGTCCTGCCAAAGCTCTGAGAGGGGGCGCGAAAAACGAGGAAACCTTCAAGTGTGGCGTGGGCTGCGCCGCCGGTGGCCCGACGGCTGAGACAAAGGAACGGCTCGCGGCGGGGGCACGTGGGGCAACGTAGAAGCCGACAGGTCTACACCAGAAAGCAAGATGCGACGTAGCTCCGTCTCGACAGCAGGGTCGGTCGCGACGGGCTGGTAGGCTGCCAGCCGTGCTGTCACCTCAGCCTCAGCCCGCTCCAGCAACGTCTGGCGGCCGCTCTTGAGCCAGTTGTCGTCGCTCTGGCGGTCCCAAATCGGTCCTGGCACGTACAGCGCGTCGCGGTAGTGGGCCAGGGTGTGTGGTGCAGTCAGCAGATTGCCCTCGGCCAGTTGCTCGTGCACCAAGGCGTCGGCCGGCAGGTCGTCCAGCGGTGCAAAGGTGCGGACGATCTGCAAGGCCTGGCCGCATAGCTCATTGTCCAGAACCAGCTTGGGCAGGCTGAAGGCGATGGTGTAGTTCAACATCCCTGGGCCGGAAACGGAGTTGACGCCGGCCAAAGCGGCCAAGAGCGCGCCCCCAAAGCTCTCGGCGCCGGCCTGCGCGTCGACACAGCGGTTCTCGCTCATCCCGAGGTAGGTCTGCGTAGGTAGACCGAGATGCTTGGCAACCGCTACGTAGGCCAGGTCCAGGCGCATGGCCTCCACCCCGGTCATGGGTGCGGTGGTCTCG
>DAOUBX010000157.1:0-28091 GCA_034432445.1 Anaerolineales bacterium | reverse complement strand
GCCGAATCGCGCCCAACCGCCAGCGCGAACGCCGCAGCCACCCAACCAACCGCCGCGCCCACGCCCGGCCCCGCCCCCCGGCTATCGACCGCCAACCTACCTGCGGCCGCCGGCGCCACCGCCCCCACCGCCCCCGCGCTCCCAGCCGCCCCGTGGCAGCTCTAACAGCAGCGGCTGTCTGACGGGAGGTATCATCGGCCTGCTGTTATTCCTCATCGTGGCCCTGCTGGCCGCCGGCGGCGCGCTGGCGGCCTACGCTGGCGTCGCCCGCGATCTACCTGCGCCCGGCGAGCTGCCCCAGCGCGCCAGCCAGTTCCAAACCACGCGCATCTTTGCGCGCAACGGCGAGCTGCTGCAAGAGCCGTTAACTCCCGACGACCCCCGCGCCGGACTGCGTCGCCGCGTGCCGCTGAGCGAGATCTCGCCCTACGTGGTGCAGGCAACGATCGCCACCGAAGACGCCAACTTCTACAACCACCCCGGCGTCGACCCGATCGGCCTGGGCCGCGCCATTTTCAACGCGCTGCGCACACAAGGGCCGGTCGTAGGTACCAGCACCATCAGTCAGCAGTTGGTCAAGCTGGTGTTCCTCTCCCCAGAGCGCAGCGTCAGCCGCAAGGTCAAAGAAGCTGTGTTGGCAGCCGAGATCACCCGCCGCTACGACAAAAACACCATCCTGGAGCTCTACCTCAACGAGATCTACTACGGTCACCTGGCCTACGGCATCGAAGCCGCGGCCCAGATCTACTTCAACGTGTCGGCGCGCGACCTGACCCTGGCGCAAGCGGCGCTGCTGGCCGGCCTGCCCCAATCGCCTGCCACCTATGACCCCCTGCAGAACCCCGAAGCCGCCAAGAACCGCCAAGCCGATGTCTTGCGCCTGATGGTCGAAGCTGGCTTCATCACACCAGAGCAGGCCGACGCCGCCTGGCTGGAGCCGCTGAGCTACTACGGCCAGGGCCTGGACGCTATCCAGCTCAACAAGGCGCCGCATTTCGTCATGCTCGTGCGCAGCCAGATCGAGCAACTTTACGGGCCTGAGCTGCTGTACCGCGGCGGCCTGCAGATCTACACCACCCTCGATCCCGCCTTGCAACAGGCGGCCGAGGAACAGGTGCGCCAGGGCGTTGCCCGCCTGCGCGAGCGCCAGGTGAGCAACGGCGCGCTGGTTGCGATGCGCCCTCAGACGGGGGAGACCCTGGCTATGGTGGGCTCGGCCGACTTCTTCGACCAGGAGATCGACGGCCAGGTCAACGTGGCCTTGGCCCCGCGGCAGCCGGGCTCCGCCATCAAGCCTTTCACCTACCTGGCAACCTTCGAGCAGCCGACTGACTATTGGACGCCGGCCACCGTGGTGGAGGATGTGCGCACGGAGTTTGACGATGGGCCGGGCCGGCCGCCCTATGTTCCCAAGAACTACGATGGCCAGTTTCACGGCCCGGTCAGCGTGCGCACAGCCCTGGCCAACTCTTACAACATCCCCGCCGTCAAGGCGCTCCAACATGTAGGGGTGCCGGCCTTGTTGGATGTGGCGCAGCGCTTTGGCATCGCCACCTTGACGCGGCCCGACCATCCACCGTATGGCCTGGCATTGACCCTTGGCGGCGGCGAGGTGACGCTGCTGGAGCTGACCGGCGCCTATGGCGCGCTGGCCAACGGCGGCATGCGCACACCGCCGGCGACTATTCTGTGCGTGTTGGATGCGGACGGCAACCTGCTGGAACGGCTGGAGGTGCCGGAGCTGCCGGCGCAGTGTTTGAACGCACCGCTGGCGCCCAACGCCTTCGTGCAGCCGCCGCCTATGCAGCGCGCTACCTCAGCGCCTCATGCCTATCTGATCACCGATATCCTCAAAGACAACGAGGCGCGCGCGCCCGTTTTTGGCGTCAACTCACGGCTGAATCTGGGCCGGCCGGCTGCAGCCAAGACCGGCACCAGCAACGACGTGCGCGACGGCTGGACCATTGGCTATACGCCGGACCTGGTGACAGGGGTGTGGATGGGCAACAGCGATGGCTCGCCGATGGATCAGTTGCTCTCCGGCTCGGCCGGCGCGGCTGTGATCTGGAACGGCTTCATGACGGCAGCCCTGGCCAACGTTCCCCCGCGCGACTTCCCGGTGCCGGAAGGCGTGCAGTTCATCGAGATCTGCACGCTTACGGGCGCGCTGCCGGATGCGTCCTGTCCCTCTGATCGGCGCCGCATCGAGGTATTTGCTCCTGGGCAACCCCCGCCTGGCCCCGACGCCAGCCGCTATCAGGTGGCGGTGACAGAACCGCGCGACGGCGATACCCTGGCCGGTGTGATCCGCGTCGCCGGTAGCGCCGTGGTGCCCGACTTCGACTACTACGTGGTAGAATACGGCGAGAGCTTCGATCCCGGCGCATGGGGTGTCGTAGGCGGGCCGGTCTACCAGCCGGTGCAAAACGGCGATCTGGCGTTTTGGGACCTGAGCACATTGGACCGCGACGGACCGCATGTGGTGCGGGTAGTGGCGGTAGACAAGCAGGGGCAGCGCTTCGAGTCGGCGCCGGTGCGTTTCTACGTGCTCCCTCACACGCCAACAGCCGTGGCCACAAACACGCCCTTGCCAGAGCCCACGGCTACGCTGCTGCCGGAGATCACACCAAGCGCCACACCAACGCCTACTCCTGAGCAGCCCACGCCGACGCCTACCCCTGAAACGCCTAGTCCAACGCCCACAGCGGTGAGCACGGCCCTGGTGGCTCTGCTCGATCCGCCGCCAGGGGGCGTGCTCAGCGGCTATGCGACCATCTCTGGTCAGGCCAGCGGCGATGACTTCGCCGGCTACCGCGTGGAATACAGCACAGACGGCGTGACCTGGCTGCCTGTCAACCCGCTTGAGCCTGACGTGTTCACGCCGACCATCGGTCCTTTGGCCGTTTGGGACACAACAGCCCTGCCCAACGGCGCCTATGTGGTGCGCCTGCTGGTTCAGGGCTGGAGCGGCGAGGTGATGATGGCAACCATGGAGGTGGTTGTCGCTAACTGAGAGAGGAGACCAGAGAGGGCTGCGATCCTCCGGCTAACGCGGCGTGCGCCGGGCGCACGCCGGAGGATGCCGGTACAAAGGGCAACTATTCAGCCCTAGGTGCCGGGCACTTAAGGCTGCGCTGGCCAGGGCGTCTGCAAAGCCGGCTCAAGCTGTAAACCGGTCGCCAGTGCCCGGCACCTGAATAGTTACTACAAAGGCGTGGTTCGCCCTGCACAGTCCGGAGGATGACGGTACAGGACGATGACGCAGGACTGGGTTCTGTTCAGGGCAGGTAGAGCAAGGGATTGTAGGAACGCCCGTTGCGATTGACCTCGAAGTGCAGGTGCGGACCGGTGGAGCGTCCCGTTGACCCCACAGCGCCGATGAGCTGTCCACGGCCCACTGCCTCGCCGGCGGCCACGTCGATTCGGCTTAGGTGGGCGTAGAGGGTCTCAAAGCCATCGTAATGGCGAATGACGATGTAGTTACCGTAGCCGTAGGTGCTCCAGCCGGCAACGGCTACCACGCCGTCGTCGGCCGCCACCACCGGTGCGCCCTTGTACGTACCGATGTCGATGGCCGGGTGCGCCGGCAGCCAGAAGCCTTGGGTCAATCGGCCGCCGCTGGGCCATACAAAATTGCGGTTGCGCCAAGGTGCTGACGGCGGTTTGACGGCGGGCGGTGTCGGCGGCGTCGCATCACCATCCGGCACGATGATCATCTGCCCCGGCGTCAAGGGGTCCGTTTCGCTCTGCAAGTTGTTCAACGGATAGTTCACGATCTTGTCGGTAGTTACACGGTAGCGCGTGGCCAGCTTCTTGATCGTATCCCCCTCTTTCACCTTGTGATAGACGCCATCCACGGGCAAGATGATCAGCTCCTGGCCGATCTCCAACAAAAAGGGGTTATCCGTCAGCTCGTGATTGGCCCACACGATGGTGTTGGGGTTCAGGCCGAACTTCTCGGCGATGCCCAACACTGTATCCTCCACTTGCACGGTGTAGGTGATCACCTCGGTGCGCGGACGCTCGGCGCTCTGGGTGAAGGGCACAGGAGCGCGCAGCAATACGCCGCTTTCCAACAGCGGACTGCCGCCGACCGCCTGCTGATTGAGCATGGCCAAAGGCACCCCCTGTGATTGTTCCACCGTCTCGGCCGGCGCAACTCGCACAACGTCCCACTGCGGCAAGGTTATGCGGCTGAGCACGATCACCAGGGCCGCCACCAACAGCAGCGCCACATGTGAGGCCAGGCGCACGGGCGTCACTTGATCGCTTAGGAACGCGCGCCAACGGTCGGCCCAGCGCCGTCCACGGACAGCCGCAGAAGATGCCGCCTCCGGCTCTGCAGGCGCGACAACGTCTCCGGCTGCGCTTGCAGAATCATTCGCTTGTCCCCCAATAGCGGTGGATTGAAAATGCGAGTCGTCCGGCGGCCGGGATGGATGGTCGGGTTGGTTGGTCATGCTCAATTGTCAGGCCCGCGCAGCGCTGCCATCACGGCCTACATCGAGAGATGCAGGGTGGAGAGGAACTCCTCGTTGTTGCGCGTGCGCGAGATGCGTTCCAGCAACGGCACAATGGCTTCCATGCCGCCGCCAAGGGCGTCGATCATGCGGCGCATCGTCCACACCCGTTGCAGGGTGGCTGGGTCGAGCAGCAGCTCCTCACGTCGTGTGCTGGAGCGCTCGATGTCGAAGGCCGGGAAGATGCGACGCTCGGCCAGCCGGCGGTTCAGGTGCAGTTCCATGTTGCCGGTGCCCTTGAACTCCTCGTAAATCACATCGTCCATGCGGCTGCCGGTGTCGACCAGGCAGGTAGCAATAATAGTCAGGCTGCCGCCTTCCTCGATGTTGCGGGCGGCGCCGAAGAAATGCTTCGGCGGGTAGAGCGCAGCAGGGTCGAGACCGCCGCTCAACGTCCGGCCACTGGGTGGCACAACGAGGTTGTAGGCGCGCGAAAGGCGCGTAATCGAGTCCAACAGGATCACAACATCGCGGCCGCCCTCGACCAGACGCTTGGCCCGTGCCAAGGCCATCTCGGCCACGCGCACATGGCTCTGCACAGGATCATCGAAGGTGGAGCTGATCACCTCGGCCTGCACCGAACGGTCCATGTCCGTCACTTCTTCGGGCCGCTCGCCGATCAACACCACCATCAAATGCAGGTCATTATAGTTAGCCGACATGCCGTTGGCAATTTGCTTGAGGATGGTGGTTTTGCCTGCTTTGGGCGGCGAGACGATCAGGCCGCGCTGGCCGCGACCAATGGGCGCGATGAGATCAAGCATGCGTGTGGCCAGGATGTCCGGCTCGGTAGCCAGCTTGATCTGCTCGTTGGGGAAGATTGGCGTCAGTCGCTCAAACGCGGGGCGCAGCTTGGCCTCTTCGGGGTCTAGACCGTTGATGGTCTCGACCTTCAGCAAACCGTAGTACTTCTCCGACTCCTTGGGAGGTCGCACCTGCCCCACCACCAGGTCGCCGGTGCGCAGGCCAAAGCGACGAATCTGGCTCTGCGACACATAGACATCCTCGGGACCTGGCAACAGGTGGTCTGAGCGCAAGAAGCCAATGCCGTCTTGGACGATTTCCAAGACGCCGCCCCCAAAGATATAGCCTTGGCTTTCGGCATCGGCGCGCAACAACCGCATGATGAGATCACCCTTTTTGAGGCGAGTGTAACCGGTGATCTGCATCTGGCGAGCCATTTCTTGTAGCTCGGGAAGTGTGCGCATTTCAAGATCTGAGAGATTCACGTTTTTCTCTCCTGCATTAGTTCGTCAGTTTCTTGCCCAACTGACGCGGAGCGCGGCCCAAGAACGTGCCGCGACCTGGTATAAGACAATGAGCCACGGCGCAGGCGAAGGCGCCTACATCCGCTACACGCGGCCACACCGATGGCTAGACGATTACGACGACGTAATTCCGGACAGGCATCGAGCGCCCTTACCCGCTTGTGTGGTGCTTCCGACTTGACAAAGCCGTCGATCCTGCCGATCCGAGCGCCGAGCGCCTTGAGTTGAACAGTTGCGACGATAGATTTAGGGTGCTAGCGCTGATCTTGCGCTTGCCACACGACCGCCGACCCGCACAGCCCGAAGCAAATGCATCCACACACATGCGCAGAGGATGATTAAGCCGCGCCCGTGATCGTGAGGCAAACCAACGCTGCCAACTGCTGAGGTAGAGGTGAGTTGGATTAGATGGATGCGTTCCGTGGGCGTGCCACACACAGCCGTGGTCAACCGTCGGAACAGCTAGACACTTTGTACTTACCTGGCAACTATTCAGCCCTAGGTGCCGGGCACTTAAGGCTGCGCTGGCCAGGGCGTCTGCAGGGCCGGCTCAAGCTGGAAACCGGTCGCAAGTGCCCGGCACCTGAATAGTTACCTTACCTGGCAACATGCCTACACGCCGAACAGTCCTCTGACCTGGCCAGGTCATGAAGTTGTGTGCAAGTGTTGTTTGGGACAAATCGGGTGAAGGCCGGTGAGGGCGTGTTACGGGGAGTACCGAACTGGTACAGAGTTGCTCAGTTCGACGAGACCGCCCCTTGACGATCACTGGTCGTGAAGTGCTGACTGCTACTCACTGCGTGCGCCTGGTCATCAATCCAGGCAGCAAGATTATAACATCACTCAGATGCGCCGTCAAGTTGCTTCGCCAGCGTACCAGCGTTTGCCACGGCCTGGTGGTCGTGCTAAAATTTGCGGCGTGTGGCATCAGATCGTTGGCCGGCTTTATGCTCTTCTGTACCCGGTAGCGCGCCTTTGGTGGCGCTGGCGCGCCCCTGTGAAGATCGGTGTGCGCGCCATTGTGCTCGACACAGCGGATCGGGTGTTGCTCGTGCGCCATGCGTATGGCGCTGAGGGATGGTCCTTTCCCGGTGGTGGGCCGCGCCGTCATGAGCCGTTGTCCACCACCGCCATCCGCGAAGTGCACGAGGAGACTGGTGTTGTCTGCCGCGTCGAAGCCCTACTGGGCATCTACGACAGCTTTGTCGAGGGCAAGAGCGACCACGTAGCTCTCTTTGTCTGTCGCGCCGCCTCCGACTCTCACCCCCGACCTACCAGCCCCGAGATCCGCCAGGCTGCCTTCTTTGCTCAGACTGCCTTACCCGCAGAAACTGCGCCGGGCGCGCAACGTAGGCTTGCCGAGCTGCACGCCGCCAAGCGCAGCCTGTGGGGACTGTGGTAAACGCGGCGTCGCTGCGCAGCCTGCGGCCACCCTCACCGTTTCCGCCAGCAAGGCAGTTAGCCATCCCTTCTGCCTGCGGCCGAGCCAACAGAACGCGCGCTAATCGACCACAAAGGACAGCTTCACAACTGCCTGGTACTCAATAATCTCACCGTCCGACACCGCCGCCGTGAGGTTAGTGATCTCGATCTTTTTGATACCATGCAGGCTTTTGGCTGCGCCGGCGAGCGCATTGCGCCCAGCGTCTTCCCAGCTGGTCGTTGAGGTGCCAACCAGCTCGATTACTTTCATGACTGCCATCTGGTTGCTCCTGGCCGTGGTGATTCTGGTTGCCCGCGATCGACCCGATGTCTAGGGCTGGCGCGGCGCCGACCAGCGAAGTTAGGGGTTGCAATAGCCTGAACTGCACACATGTCCGGCAGCACCATCATACCATAGCTGGCCTGGTTCACCGAATCGTGTTGGACAACGTGTCTGTGTTGAACGCTTGGTCTACAGCATTCCTATCCTAGCACAAGGAGGCTCCTACCGTGAGTCGCAAACTTCAGTTCCCCGTTGTTGCTCTGGCGGTTGGTCTGGCGGCAGCCCTCACCTTCTCACCCGTGTGGGCCCAGGACAACGGCCCTATACGTCCTAGCGCAGCATCCCCAGGGGCATCCCCGGCCACTACAGGTCCCGAGGCCCCACTGAGCTCTGCGTTCACCTACCAGGGCTTTCTGACCACCAGTGGTAGCCCCGCCACCGGCCAATACGACTTCCGCTTTCGCATGTACGATGCAGCCAGCGGCGGCGCTCAAATAGGAACCGAGAAGCTGGCCAACGATGTGATGGTGCGCAAGGGCGTGTTTACCGTGCAGTTGGACTACGGCCCTGACGACATCGATGGGGCCGTGTTCTTCGGCGATGCCCGCTGGCTGGAGGTGGCTGTACGACCGGGGGCCAGCAGCGGCAGCTACACGGTGCTCAATCCGCGGCAACAGCTGACCGCCACGCCCTACGCGTTCAGCCTCTACCCCGACGCCAACATCACCGGCAGCGTGCCAGGCGGCAACGCGCTCTTTGCCACGAACACGGCAACCAGCGGCGAGTCCTATGGCCTGCGCGGGGACAGCGCCTCGACGTCAGGTCGCGGCGTCTTTGGCTGGGCCACAGCCGCCAGCGGCACCACCTACGGTCTCTATGGCGAAAGTGTTTCGCCCAACGGTTTTGGCGTTTATGGCTTACATAGCGCTGCCAGCGGCGAAACGCCAGGCGTCGCCGGCCATTCGAACTCCAGGAACGGCAACGCGGCGGGTGTACTTGGCCAGGTGAGTCCAACAAGCCCTGGCCCTTATTCTGCAGGCGTGCGCGGCATCAGCAAAGGCACTGCCGGCAACGGCATCGGCGTGTGGGGCTCCCAGGACGGCGGCGGTTGGGGTGTCCACGGCACAGCGGTGAACGGGATTGGCGTTTTGGGTGTCACCAGTAGCACCAGCAGCGGCACCGGCGTTGAAGGCTCCGGGGTGATCGGCGTAAGAGGGCGCTCCGCGAATGGCGGCGCAAGCAGCTATGGCGTTTATGGCATCTCTACATCCGAAAACGGCACCGGTGTTTACGGCAAGGCCGACGGCTCCGTCGCTTTCGGGGTCTGGGGGAGCAGCAGCGGTGGCTACGCCGGCTGGTTCGATGGCAAGGTACGCGTGACCGGCAACTTGCAGAAGAGCAGCGGCTCGTTTATCATCGATCACCCGTTAGACCCAGAGAACAAGTACCTGTATCACTCCTTTGTCGAGTCGCCTGACATGATGAACATCTACAACGGTAACATCGTCCTAGACGCCAAAGGTGAAGCATGGGTGGAGCTGCCGGCGTGGTTCGAGGCGCTCAACCGCGACTTCCGCTACCAGCTCACAGCCATCGGCGCGCCCATGCCGAACCTCTACATCGCTGCGCCTGTGGCGAACAACCGCTTTCAAATCGGCGGTGGCCGGCCGGGCGCCCAGGTTTCCTGGCAAGTCACCGGCATTCGCCAGGACGCTTACGCCAATCTGAACCGCATTCCGGTGGAGGAGGCCAAGCCTGCCAACGAACGCGGCACTTATCTGCATCCCGAAGCCTTTGGCCAACCCGCGTCCAAGGGCGTGAACTACCAGCGTATGCTCCAGGCTAATAGCGCCGCTGCAACAAGCGCGGCCTCAGACCAAACGCCCACGCGGTGAGGTGATGCCATGAAGAAGAGCATCTGGCTATTCCCCGGCCTAATCGTGGCGCTGTTGATCGTCGTTACGAGCGCAATTGCCGCTGAGGATGCGTTTACCTACGGCATTGCCAAGTGGACGGTGGACGGCGGCGGTGGACACAGCATGGGCAGTGGGTATGCCGTCACCGGCACCATCGGCCAGCCAGACGCAGGCGCGGCGAGCGGCGGCATCTACGGTCTGCAGGGCAGCGGCTTCTGGGGCCAGACGGTGTACAGCTCGTATCTGCCGACAGTCTTGAAACGCTGACAGGCCGCAAGCTCGTCAGTTGCCCGGGAACCGGCCAGTTTCCCGGCAACTGACGCCGGCGGCAGGAGCGCTGATCTGTGCGCGTGGTCATGATCTCAAAAGCAATCGTAGTCGGCGCCTACCAGCGCAAGCTGGAGGAGCTGGCGCGCTTGCCGGAGATGGAGCTGACAGCCATTGCGCCGCCGGCCTGGCGCGACAGCCGCGGCGCCACTCCACTGGAACGCGTCTACACTCAAGGCTATCACTTGGTAGAGACCCCGATTGCACTCAACGGCCATTTCCACACCCATTTTTACCCTCGACTGGCGACCGTGCTGGCTGCCGCGCGCCCTGACTTGATCCATATCGACGAGGAACCCTATAACGTGGCAACCTGGCAAGCCATGCGTTGGGCCAGCGCGCACGGGGTGCCCGCCGTGTTCTTCACCTGGCAGAACTTGCACCGCCGCTATCCTCCCCCGTTTCGCTGGATGGAGCGGTACAACTATGAACACGCCGTACACGCGATTGCCGGCAACCAGGAGGCTTTGACCATCCTGCGCAGCAAGGGCTTTACAGCGCCAATCACCGTGATTCCCCAGTTTGGAGTTGATCCCGACCTGTTTCAGCCCGCTCCACGGACGCCGTCGGGCCAGCCGTTGCCATCCTCTCGCCTGTTAGTCGGCTATGCCGGCGGTCTGGTGCCGGAAAAGGGGGTGGATATCCTCATCGAAGCTGTGGCCATCTGCAATCGCCACTTGGCGACAGGCGCGGCTCTGCGTGCTACACCCGGCGCGCCGCGCGCGGATCTCTGCCATTTGCATATTGCCGGCGGCGGCGCCGAGCAGGCGCGACTACAGGCCTTGGCCGATCAACTGGGACTGACGGGGCAAGTGACTTTTGTCGGCCGGCTGAGTTCGACCGATATGCCGGCTTTCTATAACACGCTAGATGTGCTGGTGGTGCCCAGTCGCACCCTTCCCCATTGGAAGGAGCAGTTCGGTCGGGTGCTGGTGGAGGCCATGGCCTGTGGCGTACCGGTGGTGGGATCGAACAGCGGCGAAATTCCGCACGTCATCGGCAACGCAGGTTTAGTGTTTCCCGAGGAAGACGCCGAGGCGCTGGCAGCTATTCTGTGGCAGCTCGCCAGCGATCCGGCTTTGCGCGCCGACCTGCGCCAGCGCGGGCGGGCGCGCGTGCTGGCGCACTTCACGCAGCAGCACATTGCGCAGATGACCTACGCCGTCTACCGTCAGGCGCTGGGACTTTCAGACTAACCTTCAACTCGACACAATGCAGAAGACGGAGGGGGAAGCGTTGGCCCCAAAACTGGAGAGCACCTCGGGTTGCCCAGCCCGAGGCGCTCTCTATCGGAAAAGGAGGAGAAGAAGAGACTGATCATCTCTACGCTTGCATTGTAACACGAACACCATAGAGAAAACTGGACGCGAAGCCTACGCTTGCCCTACGCTTAGGTGACTTTTCTTACTTACAGATTTGCCACTTCATCGACTACAGCGAGTTCATCCTGGTCTTCTCGCAGTGCGTCTAAGTCGTCGCCGGCTGCGGCCATTGCCGTGGTCACCGTGGCCGGCGCTTCCTCTCTTTCACCGTCGAACGCCGGCGCGGCCGCCCGCGTGGCGGCCATAGCCGCATCCGCCCCACCTACGGCTGCTTCGCGACGACCACCGCGCACTTCGTCAAGACGAGCGCGCAGGTCGGCGATCGTCTTTTTGCGCTCGCTGAGCGCTTTTTGCAGCTCCACCAGGCGCTCGTTGCGACGTGTGAGGGTCTCCGTCGTCTCAGTGAGCCGGCCGCGCAATTGGTTGATCTCCGCCTGCTGGCGCTTGATGGCTTGCTTCAAGCCCAGCGCACCCTCGCCTTCGGCCTTCAGGTTGGCGCGCAGGCTGTTGATGATCTCCTGGGCCTCCGTCAGCTTGCCGCTTTGCTGCTCCAGCTGGCGGCGCAGGTCGTCAATCGTCTGCTCGCGCGCCGCCACGGTCTGCTTGAGCTCCACAACAGCTTGCTGGCTGTGCTGCCAGTCTTTCGTCAACTGGTCGATGCGCGCCTCGCGCTCGCGCACAGCGGTCTCTGTGCGGGTCAACGCGCGCTCCAGCTCAGCGCGTGCGCTTTCCAGGGCGCGGGCCTGCGTTTCGGCGCGCAACTGCGCTGTCTCCCGCTCGCCCAGTTGCGCCTCGAGCCTGGCGGCGCGGTCGCGCAGGTCAGCGAGCTCGCGCTCGCGCGTTTGCAGCTTGGCCTCCAGCTTGCCCAGATCCTCGCGCTGCTTCGCTGCCTCGTTCTGTGCGCGCGCCACCTGCCCGCCCAGTTGCTCAATCTGGGCTTCCAGTCGTTTGACCGTCCGCGAGCGCAGCAGCACCCACATCACCACCAAACCGATCAGCAGACCGATCACCAAGCCAATAGCCAGCGCTGTTGTGTCCATGCTTACCTCCTTGCAGGCCAGCCCCAGAGGGCGCTCAGTGAGGCTAATTTAGCACCATTTCCACGACTAGGCAAGTACGGCAGGCGCGCCCGGCCGGCTGAGGGCCACGCAGCGCCTCGCGGCGGTGTCCTGCTGCCAGGGACGGTCGCTTTGGCGCCCACGCAGCTATTGCTCTGCCAAACAGGCTGTCACGGTTTGTCATTCTGAGCTCACGATCCCGCACCGCAGGATGCGCGCATGTATGCAACGGCCTTCGCGCCACGCTGAGCGGGTGGGGCACGCGAGTCGCATGGCAGCGAGACTCCGGCGCAGCGTCTGAGTTGGACATTCGGCCAATATGATGTGGCAGCAAAACCCGCGCAAAAAGACGAACTCAGGTAACTATTCAGGTGCCGGGCACTTGCAACCGGTTTACAGCTTGAGCCGGCTCTGCAGACGCCCTGGCCAGCGCAGCCTTAAGTGCCCGGCACCTAGGGCTGAATAGTTGCGAACTCAGAAGCCAGCTAAGCGAGGCACCGACCGGGAGCTGCCCTCGCTCAAGCCTGTGTCTGCAGCGCTTGCTTGGCCGCCGCAATCACTTCGTCGTAGTCCGGCTCCTGACCCAGAGAAGGAAGGTAGTTGACATAGACCAAGCGACCGTCGCGGCCTACGATGAAAACTGCGCGCCGCAGATAGCGTCGTTCCTTGATCAGCAGGCCGTACTTCAGGCCGAAGTCCGTTTCCAGCACATCGGAGACCACCTTGACCTTGTCAACGCCGGCGGCGCCACACCAACGCTTCTGGGCCATGGGGAAATCGGTGCTGATGGTGTAGATAACGATGTCTTCGTCGAGCTGCGCCGCCTCCTGGTTGAAGCGCCGCGTCTCCCGGTCGCAGACACTGGTATCTAGCGAGGGCACGGCCGAGAGAATGATGACCTTGCCCTGCGACTCCTGCAAAGGGTTGACCGGCGCCCAAGTGGGCCCGACGCAGGTGAACTCCGGCGCCATCTGGCCAACCTGAACGTCGTCGCCCAACACGGTGGCGAACGCGTCGCCTAGCTTGATGACATCTGTGCGAACTGTAACCATGTCTGTTGAAATCTCCTGAGCTTGGAATCGTTGCCCGTTAGGCGCGGGCCACGTGAAGACTCTCCTCCGGTTCCCTCATTCTATCGAACGTCGCCTTTCCCGCCAAACTTACTCACCGTTGCTAGTGGCCGCCCGACCGCCTGCCACCCCCACCACCGACTTGCCGCAGAACACGTCGAAGGTCTCGAGGGTGCCTTCTTCGCCGAAGCCGCTAAGGCCCCAGGCCGGCCGCGGGGCATCCACGTTCAGCTCCAGCAGGCTCACGCCGTTCACCTTCACCCCACCGGTGTTCATCTGCCGGGCGATGCGCAGGGCGTGCTCCTCATCGCGGCTGTAAACGTAGCCGCCTAGGCCGTAGGGGGTCTGATTGGCCAGGGCCACGGCCTCGGCGTCGTCGGCAAAGGGATGCACCGTGGCCACGGGGCCGAAGATTTCCTCGAGCGCCTGGTCTGGCGCCACAGCCGTGATCAGCGTGGGCGGGAAGAAGAAGCCGGCCGCGGGCACGGGCGTGGACTGGTGCACCCGGCCCCCTTTGGCTGCCAACGCAGCGACGGCGTCGGCGATGCGCTCCCGGTGCACGGCGTTGGCCAGCGGCCCCATCTCCGACGCAGGGGAGAGCGCGTCGCCCACCTGCAGCGTCGCCAGCCGCGCCAGCGCTGCCTCCAACACCGTCTCGTAGAGCGAGCGGTGCACCAACAGCCGCCCCAACGCCCGGCACCACTGGCCGTTGAGGGTGGTCAGCCCGGCCACGATCCCCGCAGCCACGGCGTCCACATCGGCATCGGCCAGGACCACCATGGCGTTGTTGCCGCCCAGCTCGAGCTGCAGCGATTTGAAATCGTGCGCGCAGGCGGCGGCCACGGCCCGGCCGCCGGCCAGCCCGCCCGTGAACGACACCGCCCGCACCCGCGGGTCGGCTACCAACCGCCGGCCCACCTCCGCTCCGCCGTGGACGATCTGCAACACGCCGGCCGGCAGCCCCACCGCGGCCAGCGCCTCGGCCAAGAACTGACACGAATAGGGCGCCCACTCCGTGGGCTTGAGGATCACGGGACAGCCGGCGGCCAAGGCGTTGGCCACCTTGTGCGCGGCCAACGCAGCCGGTGAGTTCCACGGCACGATCGCCACCGCCACCCCCAACGGCTTGCGCCAAATCTCCACCTCGCCGAAGGGGCCGGGCACAGCCATGCGGGTATAGCCGCGGCGCAGCACCCCGGCCGCAGCCTTGAAGGCCAGCCAGACGATGGCGTTGACGAAGGCCGATGTGGTGATGACGATGCCCGTGTTCAGCGACTCCACCGCCGCGATCAAGGGCACCTGGGCCATCAACGCGTCCGCAGCCCGGTCCAGCAGGTCGGCGCGGGCTTCTGGCGCTGTGTTGGCCCACACACCGCTCTGGTGACAGCGCCAGGCTGTGGCCAGGGCTGCCTCAACCTGAGCCGCGTCGCAGGCCACCTGCCGGCCGATGGGCTCGCCGGTGCTGGGGTTGTGGATGGCCGCAGCCAGCTCCAGGGCCGGCGGCTGCGGCTCGCCGCCGATGAAGGCTAGGGGTTGCAGGCGGGCCGCAATTGCGGCCTGTGGGGGAATGCTCAAAGGTGGTTGCATAAAATCTCCTCAATCGGCTCTGACGGTGAAGGTGCGCGTCTCAGCGCCGTCGGTGATCATCTTGGCCGCCTCCAGCCGACCGCGCTCGGCCGGGAAGGCCATCACCAGGCTCATGGCGATGTCGCGGAACATACGCGCCACCACGCCCCGGTTGGCCGTGCCGCTGGTGCCGGTCATCTTGAGCGCTAACTGCGCCACCAGGAAGGCGTTCTCCGAGATGACGCCCTTGGCCAGCCGCCAGTGCTGCACGACCTCGTCCTTGTCGGCGATGGGTGGCTCGCTGCTCTCCAGCGCGATCTGGCGGCGCAACCACAGCCGCGCTGTCTCCAGGGCCATGGCGGCCTTGCCGATCAGCTCCTGGTGGAAGGGGCTGGTGGCGATGGGCCGGCCTGTGTCCTGGAAGCGCATGCGGGTGGTGCTCTCCAGGGCGAAATCGAAGGCAGCTGTGGCCGCACCCAGGTAGATGGCTGCGATGGCCGGCTGATTGCCCATCAGCGAGCCGCGGCTGGTTTGCATCAGCTTGACGAAGGCGCCGGGCAGGGCTAGGGCGTCCTCGTCGGGCACGAAGACGTTTTCCAGGACGATGCCGTGGGAGGCGCTGCCGCGCATGCCGAGGGCATCCCAAGTCGGCCGCTCGCGCACGCCGGGGGCATCCCGAGAGACGAAGAACATGGCCAGCCCTTCGGCTGTGTCGTAGCCCTTGAGCTTGGCCGCCACCAGGTAGGCGTCGGCCACGCCGGTGTTACAGCCGAAGGACTTGACGCCGTTGAGCACCCAACCGCCGTCGGCCCGTTCGGCCTCGGTGGCAATGAACACGGCGCTCTGCGAAGACTTGGCCGTCTCGCTGGCGAAGTTGCCCAGGAGCTGGCGTTGCGTGCCCATGCGATGCAGCACGTTCTCGGCGAAGCGCCGGACGATGGGCGCCTCCTCAGCGGCGAACTTGCCTTCGGCAATGGCCTCCAGGGCCAGCAGCCCACGCGAGGAAGTGGAGCAGTGGAAGAAGTAGGCCAGCGCCGTGGAAGGGCAGGCTGTGCCCATGGCAAAGGTGGCCGCGGCCAGATCGCGCAGCCCGCCATCCAGCCCGCCATAGGCTTCGGGGATCACCAGCCCCAGCAGGCCAGCGTCGGCCAGGGTTTGGCGGTGGGGTGTATGAAACTGTCCGCTGGCATCCACCGCCTCAGCATGGGCACGCAGCGCCGGCAGGATAGCTTCCACGCGCGCGGCTCGGTCGCGCTCCGCAGGGGTCAGGTCGTCGAAAAGGTGCTCGGCAGTCAAGGTGTGGGTCATGGGGTGCTCGCAGGTTTTGGAATGGAAGGATGCGGTAGGAAAGAAGGGACAATAGGGAAATCAGGGCGAATCGGTACAAGTCGGCGTGGTGCGCAAGCGGTTTGGAACCGAGGCTTTGGCCAGGAGCGAATGGACTGTACTCAAGCGCCGGGCCCTTGCGATCGCATTGGACCTGAGGCGACAGCGCGGACAACGCTGCAGCCGGGATTTCAGTGCCGACGCCCATGACTGACCGGCAGGGGATTCTTGTCCTGAGAACGCTGCGCTTGGTCGCAGCGACTGCAGTCGCGCGGCGGCGCCCGGAGCCCTGATGCAAGTCAAGAAAACGATCAGGCACTCACCGCCGACGGCGAGTCGTCCTTCAGGCGAACCCGCTCGGCGACATCTGGGCTTGCGCCTCAAGTGCACGTGTCAAGCGCCGGTCCGACCCGCTCAGCACGACCGCACACACCCACACATGACCAAACCGCTCACCGTCCACCGTTCACCGGTTACCGTTCACTGTTCACCGCTCACCGACCACCGACCACCGGCCGCGCAACATAGCGGCCGATCGGCTCGCCGACGATGCGGCCGTTCTCGTAGACCAGGTGGCCGCGCACGAAGGTGGCGCGCACAAGGCCCCTCAGCTCGTGGCCCTCGAAGGGGGTGTAGCCCTGGCCGGAGGGCGACTCGGCCGCGCGCACGACAAAGGTCTCGTCCGGGTCGAAAAGGACGATATCAGCGTCATAGCCGGGAGCGAGGTCGCCCTTGTTCAACAGGCCGTAGCGCTGCGCCGGATTCCACGCCGTCAGTTCGGCCATACGGTTCAAGCTCAGACCCCGCTTGCGGCCCTCGCTGTGCAAACCGCTCAGCAGGTACTCGGTGCCGCCGAAGCCTGACTTGGCCAGCCAGATGTCATCGGGGTGCGCGGCGTTGTATTTCAGCTCGGCCGAGCAACAGGCGTGGTCGCTCACCACCCAATCCACGTTGCCCGTCAGCAGTTGCTCCCACAGATACTCCACGTCGGCCCGCGGGCGAATAGGCGGGTTGACCTTGGCCAGGACGCCGTTGGGCTCGTCCACGTCCAGCAACAGGTGGCCGATGGTGACCTCGCGACGGAAGTTGATGTGCGGGAAGAGGTCGCGCATCATTAGCGCCGCCTCCAGGGCCTTGCGCGAGGAGAGATGCAGCAAGTTGATGTTGGCGCAGCGAGTCTCGTGGGCCAGATAGGAAGCGATGAACACGGCCAGGCCCTCGCTGTGGGGCGGCCGTGCGGCGTGATACGCAGGCAGCCCGCGCAGCCGGCCCTCCCGTTGCACGATCTCGGTGTAGGCGTTGAGAATGTCGGCCACCTCGCAGTGCAGGCTCAGGCTTAGGTAAGGGGCCAAGTCGGGATAGGCTTCGGTCATCTCGGCCAGCCGGCGCATGATGAACTCGAAATGGGCAAAGTCGTAACGCTCGCCCGGCTGCAAGCGCAAGAAGCTGCGCTGCTCATCGGAGCGACCGTGCAGGCCGTGCCCGCCGTAGAACATGAAGATCTTGAAGGAGGCCACGCCGAACTCGGTGAGGAGGGCAGGCATCTCCTCGATATGCAGCCGGTTGATGGGCGCCAGGTGGTAGGCATAGTCCACCCAGTAGCGGCCCGCGGACAGACGCAGCACCTCAGGGAAGAACTCCCGGTAAGGGCCGCCCCGGTTCAGGTAGTATTCGCCGGTGCGGAAGTAGGTAATGGCCGTGGTGACACCGCCCATGGCCGCAGCCTGCGACTCGGTGACTGCGTCCTGGGCCAGCGGAGAGTAAATGCCCACGTGCATGTGCGCGTCCACCAGGCCGGGGAAGGCCAGCAGCCCGCGACCTTCGTAGGTCTGCCGCGCCTGATCGGCCGACAGGCCGGCCGCCACTGCGGCCACCTGGCCGCCGGCGATCGCGATATCCACGGTCTCGACGTCGGAGCAGTGGGGACGAACCAGATTGACGTTGGTGATCAGTAAGTCGTACTCGTACATGGCGTTCTCAGGTGCAGCGGGCGAGAACACCCGCCAGAACAGGGCAAAAACGTCAGCCGGCCACCACGCCATCGTCGATCCAGCGCTCGACGGCAGCATTGTCGAAGCCGAGCTCGGCCAAAAGCGCCCGTGAATGTTGGCCCAGGGCAGGCGGCGGACTTTCCAGCGTGGCGCCTTGGCCGTCCAGCATGATGGGCAGGCGAGGCAAGGGCGCGCAGAGGCCGTTGGGCAAGGGGGTGGGCAACAACCCACCGCCAGCCCGCAGTTGCGGATCGTCGAAGAGGTCTTCCGGCCGGGCCACCGGCGAGACAGGCAAATCGGCCAGCTCGCAGCGGCGCAGCACCTCGTCGCGCGGGTAACGGACAATGAGAGCCTCGATCGCGGGCAGCAGCCACTCGCGCTGCTCGATGCGGCCGTTGTTGGTGGCCAGTCGCGGGTCGGCCAGCCAATCGGGGCGATCGAAGATCTGGCAGAAGCGGACCCACTGCTTGTCACTGGTGACGCCGATAAAGACCAGCTCGTCGTCGGCGGTGGCAAAGGTGCGGTAGATGGCCCAGGCGCTGACACGGGCGGGCATGGGCGGCACCGGCTCTTGAGTGAGAGCAGCGTAGGCCATGTGGTGGCCCATGATGAAGGCGGCCGTCTCGAACAGAGCCGAACGCACCAGCCGACCCCGGCCGCTTTGCTCCCGCTCGCGCAGCGCGGCCAGCACCGCCACCGCGCCGCAAACGCCGGTCATGATGTCCACCACCGAGGCGCCGGCGCGCAGGGGCTGCCCGACCGGGCCGGTCATGTAAGCCAGGCCGCTCATCATCTGCACCACCTCGTCCAGGGCCAGACGCTGCTCGTAGGGGCCGGGGAAGAAGCCCTTGAGGGAGCAGTAGATGAGCCGGGGATAGCGGTCGGCCAGGGCGGCGTAGCCCAGCCCCAGGCGATCCATGGTGCCGGGCGCGAAATTCTCGATCAGCACGTCAGCCGTCTGCAGCAAACGGTCAACAATGTTGCGGCCCGCCTCGGCCTTCAAGTCCAGGGCCAGGCTCTTCTTGTTGCGGTTGAAGAAGGGATAGTAGCCGGTGCCGAAGCCGCGCAGCCCACGGGTGGGGTCACCCTGCGGCGGCTCGATGCGGATGACCTCGGCGCCCAGGTCGGCCAGCACCAGGCCGCAGGCCGGCCCCAGCACGGCATGGCTGAATTCCAGCACCCGCAGCCCCTGCAAAACGTGAAAGTCAGACATAGTCACCGTGTTGGATCAGGTAGTTGACCAGCCCGCCCGCGGCCAGGATGTCTACCATCTGGCGAGGCATAGCGGCTGCGCGGTGGGTTGCTGCGCGGGTGTGGTTGACCACCAGACCGGCAGCCAGGTCCACGGAGACCTCGTCGCCGGGCTGAATGCCGTGGTCTTCCACCTCCACCACAGGCAGGCCGATGTTGATGGCGTTGCGGTAGAAGATGCGGGCGAAACTGCGGGCGACGACGGCGGCGACGCCGGCAGCCTTGAGGGCCACAGGCGCCTGCTCGCGCGAGGAGCCACAGCCGAAGTTGCGGCCGGCCACCAAGATGTCGCCGGGCTGCACACGCCGGCTGAACTGTGGGTCCAAGTCCTCCAGCACGTGTGCAGCCAGGGCCGCCGTGTCCAAGGTCTTGGTGTATTTGCCTGGGATGATGCGGTCGGTGTCGATGTTGTCGCCGTAAACGTGGGCGATGCCGTGGATCGGGTGAGACATGGGCGTAATGCGTGATGCGTAATCAGCCAAATTCCAGAAGTTGCGATGACCAAGCGCGCCGTGGTCAGGACAAGGTGGGTGTGTTCAGGGGGGCGTCGCTTCGCCCCGCTCAGCACGATCGCACAGGCCCTCACAAGGCCCAACCGGTCACCGTTGGTCGATCATCGGTCACCGACCGGCGGCTCTCGATCACCGCTCACCTCTGCCGGATCGGTGATGACGCCGGTGAGCGCGGAAGCCGCGACGACGGCGGGCGAGGCCAGGTAGACGGCCGCGCGGGGATTGCCCATGCGCCCACGGAAGTTGCGGTTGGTAGAGGAGATCACCACCTCGCCGTCGCCTGGCACGCCCAGGTGCGAGCCAACACAGGGACCGCAGCCAGAGGGTATGAAGGTGGCGCCCGACGCGAGCAGGGTCTGGACGACGCCCGTTTGCAGCGCAGCCTCGAACACCCGGCGCGATGCAGGCGCGATGACCAGCCGCACGCCAGGTGCCAGGGGCCGGCCCTGCAACACCGCAGCAGCTGCGGTCAGGTCCTCCAGTCGGGTGTTCGTGCAAGAGCCGATGAAAGCGTAGTGCACGGGCGTACCCTTCACGGCGTCGATGGACGCCACGTTGTCGGGCGCGTGGGGCCGCGCCACCTGTGGCGCCAAGGTCGAGACATCCAGGGCCAGCCGCCGATCGTACTCGGCATCCGGGTCAGGATAGACCGGCTGGAACGGCGCGTCCAAGCTCAGGCCGGTAGGGTCCACTAGGCCCGTCTTGGCGCCCATCTCGGCGGTCATGTTGGCCAGGGTCATGCGGCTGGCCAAGCTCATGCGCCACACGGCCTCGCCGGTGAACTCGACGGCGCAGTAGTTGGCGCCGTCGGCGCCCAGCTCCTGTACCAGCCGCAGAATGACATCCTTGGCCGTCACGCCCGGCCGCAGCGCGCCGTGCAGGGTGATCTGGATGGTGCGGGGCACTTTCAGCCAGGTCTTGCCGGTGAGCATGGCTGCGGCCAGGTCGGTGGAGCCGACGCCGATGCCGAAGGCGTTCACGGCGCCGTAGGTGGGCGAATGCGAGTCCGCGCCCAGGAAGAGGTCGCCGGGCCGCACGTGGCCGTTCTCCACCATCAGCTGATGGCAGATGCCCTCGCCCACATCGTAGAGTCGACAGCCAGCGGCGCGGGCGAAGTCGCGCATCAGGCGGTGCAGGTTAGCCACGGTCTCATTGGGCGCCGGCGCAGCGTGATCGATTACCAGGAAGACACGCTGCGGGTCCCACGGTTGGACGCCGCCCATGGCGCGGAAGGCCTGGATGGCCAAGGGCGCGGTGGCGTCGGTGGCCATCACGCCGTCGACCGGCACGATAACAATATCGCCGGCGCGCACCGTCTGGCCGGCATGGCGGGAAAGGATCTTCTCGGCGATAGTCTGGGGCATGGGCTACTCCAGCAGCTTGTGCATGCGCGCGGGCAACTCCTTACCCAGGAAGGCCTCCATGCGCCGCGAGATGGCCGCCACCTTGGTCACGTCCACGCCGGTCTGGATGCCCATCTCGTGCAGCATGTAGGCTGCATCCTCGGTGGCCACGTTGCCGCGCGCGCTGGGGATGAAGGGACAGCCGCCCAGGCCGCCGAAAGAGGTGTCGAACACCGTGATCCCCGACTTGAGGGCCGAGAGCAGGTTAGCCATGCCCTGTCCGCGCGTGTCGTGCAGGTGCAGGACCACGGGCACGCTGCCGGCCAGGGGCAGGACCTCCTGCACCGCGCGGCGCACCGATTGGGGATTACCCAGCCCGGCCGAGTCGGCCAGCGCCAGCTCATCCACGCCCATGGCCAAAAAGCGCCGCGCCATGGCCACCACCTTGCTCTGCTCGACCTTGCCCTCGTAGGCGCAACCGAAGGCCGCCTGCACGCCGGCGCGCACGCGCACGCCGTGTGCGTGCGCCTTCTGCACCATGGCCTCAACCTCCTGCATCCCCTCCTCGACCGTGGTGTTGGCGTTCTTGCGCGCCAGGGTCTCGCTGGCAGGCACGCCCATCTCCACCTGCGGCACCCCCGCAGCGATGGCTCGCTCCAGCCCCTTCATGTTCAGCACTAGCGCGCTGAAGGTGACCCCCGCGCGGCGGGGCAGGCGGGCGAAGACCTCCTCGGCGTCCGCCATCTGGGGCACAATGCGGGGGTTGACGAAGGACGCCACCTGCAGATGGCGCAGGCCGGCGTCGGCCAGGGCCGTGGCCAACTCCACCTTCATCTCCGTGGGGATAAACCGCTCTTCCCGTTGGATGCCGTCCCGCAGCCCTACTTCCACCAGCGTGGCATCCAGCGGCACCGTGGGTACCTCCAGGGCCTCGGTGCGCCGCCACAGCCGGTTGTGATAGAGCAGCGGCATGTCCAAGTCCGAGACCGACAGGTCCTGCACCTCACCCACGAAGATGGTGTGGTCCCCGCCGTCGTACATGGCCCACACGGTGCAGTCCACCCAGGCCAGGGTATCGGGCAGGAGGGGGCAGCCTGTGACGGCAGTGGTGGTGGGCAGGCCGGCGAAGCGGTCTGGATGCTGCGGTCGCAGGCCGGCGAAGCGCATGCCCAGCTCTAGCTGGTGCGCGGCCAAGACGTTTACGGCAAAGACGCCGCTCTCGGCGATGGCCTTGTGGGTGAACAACCGCTTGGCCAGAGAGACCAACACCAGGGGTGGGTCGAGACTCAGGCTGGTGAAAGAGCTGGCGGTGACGCCCAGGGGCGTGTCGTTATAGCGGGTGGTGACCACAGTGACGCCGGAGGCGAACTGGGCCATGGCACGCTTGAAGTCGTTGGGGTGGACGGTCATGCAAGGTCCTCGGATGGCAATACTCACTCGAACACGTTACGCTTGGTCACCCGCGCGCTAGCAAAACGCCACAGCACCTTCCACCACGGCAGGAAGTCCAGTCGGGCGCCGTGCTTGTCGGTGGCCAGCATGCGCTCGGCCAGCCAAGGCGCAACCTCGGAGACGCGGCTGGCGATGATGTTGAAGATAGGCTTGACGCGCTCCAGGTCCTCGGCGCGCTCATACTGGCCCGTTACCAGGTCGGTGATCACCATGCCCGGCTGGACGGCGATCACCTTGACCGGCGTGTCCTTCAGCTCAGCGATCAACGAGCGGTTCAGGGAGGCGACGGCGGCCTTGGACATGGCGTACACGCCCAACCCGGCGCGCACCCGGCCGTTAGCTCCGAACCCCTCCAGATTGTAGATGCGGCCGCCACCCTGAGCCAGCATCCCGCGGATCGCCGCCCGTGCGCCGTAGAGCGCGCCTAGCGTGTTCGTGTCGATCACCTGGTGCGCTTGGGCGGGCAACAGATCCCACAGCGCGACCTGCGGATGAGCCACGCCGGCGTTGTTCACCCACATGTCCACACGGCCGAAGCGATCGCGGGCAAAGGCAAACAGATGCTCGTGGTCCTCCGGTCTTGTCACATCACACAGACAGCCGGCGACCTTGTCGCCAAAGCGCGCAGCCAGCGCGTCCATGGCCGCGTCGAGGGCTTCCTGCCGGCGGCCACTGACCACAACCCGCTGCCCACGCGCAAGGAACTCCTCCGCCAGCGCGCGGCCGATGCCTTTGGTGGAACCGGTGATAACAACGACTTGATCCATGGTTACTCCACTGGCGTTGCCGTGCTGTGCCAGTGCAACACGCCGAAGGTGGTGTACTGCAGACGGTCAGACCGGTAGAACTGCCAGACCGCGCTGAGAGTAAAATCGTCGTCGATCAAGAACTCACGGCCCTTGATCTTGAGCGGCTCGCCGTAGAAGTGTTGCGAGGTGTAGAGGGCGCGGCCGTAGCCCATGCTGTTGCCGAACAGATCCGGCCCCTCGAAGGTATGGCGGGGGCCGTTGCGATAGCGACGGAAGGTAAAGCGCCGGTCGAAGACGCCCTCGATCGTCACCGTCATCTCGGCCCGCAGCAGGTCTAGCGGTCGGTAGTCGATCCGCACTGCGTTTTCGCCCAGCCGGTTTTGGTCGCTGCCGTACACGGTCATCTCACCCTGCCAGTAACCGGCGCGCTTTTGGGGCAGGATGTGCGGCCTGCGGCCGTCCCGGCGCTCCTGTTCGCAGAAGGCATCGATGCGGGCGCGGGTCTCTGGGTTGGTGTGGTAGTCGAAAGCCACCTTGTAGAGGCCGTTGAAGACGGTGAAAAGGGTGGGGCCGTCGTAGATCAGCGAGGAGTAGACCTGGGTCTGGCCGTCGGGCAAGATGTGTACCATGGTGCGCAGGTCGCCGGTCCAGCCGGGGGAGTAGTAGTGGGCATCCACCAGCGCGCCATAGGGATGGCCAGCGCCGATGAAGTCGGGCCCCAAGTAGACCCGGTCGCGGTCGCCGTCTAGCACGCCGAAGGCGAAGCTGTCAGCCACCTCCAGCCGGGGCAGGAGGAGACCCTGACCATCCTCGATCCGCGTGTGCATGGTGTAGGTGGTGCGGCCGTCCTCGAAGATCGAAGAACGATAGACCTTGTTGTAGCCGCAATGGTTGCCGGCAGCGTCGAAGATCGAGGGCAGGCCATGCCATTCGCCCTCAATTTGCCGTTGCCATTGCGAGGGTTGCGGGTTCGTCATGGTGCCTCCTCGATGTCCTGATTGCGCAACACAGCGCGCAGCTGCGCGGCCGTCGGCTCACCCACCAGGCGGGCAACCTGCGCCCACACCTTGTCCACGGCGGGGTCGAAAATGGCGGCGCGGTTGAGCCGGTCGCGGCCGGCCAGATCGCCGGAGGGCATGGCCGCGGCCGGGATGCCCTCCTCTGCCAGACGGCACCAGTGCTCCAGATAGCCGGTCACGGGGCCAGCGATCTGGGCAAAGGCGTCGGCGTCAGCGCGGTACGCCAGCATCCACGGCGACATTAGGGCGTACTGCTTGGGGCCGATCTGCGCCGGGCTGAGACCGCTAATCTGGCGAGCAGCCTCGAACAGGGGCGTCAGGTCGTCGTAGACGGCGTTCATGTAGGCCAGGTTGGCGCCCAGGTCGGCGCGCGGGATCAGGTCCAGGTGAAAAGCAAAGTGCGGCCCGGCCGCCACCGCGTCCAGGGTGAAGTGGGGCGTGGCGCTGTCGGGCGGGGTGAAGGCGAACAGCATGTGCGAGTCCAGGCCGATGGGCGGCGCCACCAGACCGATGTAGACCAGCTTACGCACGGCGTCCCCGCGCCACAGGCGTAGCTCGCCCACGGGCGCCGGGCCAAACGGGCCGGTCAGGGTCAGAAAGGGCGCGCCGACCTCGGTCAGACCAAAGCGGGCAACGATGTGCGCCAGGGTGGCGTGCGACAGCTGCTGCGGCAAGCTCATGCGCCGTTCTCCCGCTGCGACGCCGGTTTGACCTGCACCGTGGGCACCTCTTTCAAGACCCAGGCCTTGGCCAGCTCCGGCACCTCGCGCCGCGCTGGCGAGGGGATGACCACCGCGCGCTGGCGGCCGTACTCTTCCTTGATGCGATGGACGTCGATTTGCCAGCCCATGTCGATGTACTTCTGGCGCATGCGGCGATAGGCGATCTGGATGCCGTCGGATTTTACCGACAGCTCGGCGCCGATGTCGTAGGGCAACAGCTCCGGCCGCTGCGAAAGCACGATGGGATAGTCCTGGTTGAAGATCTTGAGTACACGCTTCAAGGCGTCGCCGTTGGCCCAGTCGCCCTTGAAGAAGGTGCGCATCTGAGTCCACTTGGTGATGGTCTTGTACTCGTCCACTGGCAGGTGGAAGTTGAACAGCACCATCAAGCCCATGGGCAGATCGACCTCCAGCAGGGTCATGCAGGGCATCCAGAAGGCGGCCCGGGTGCGCACGCCGGGCTTTTCCTCCTTGTACAGCCGTTTCCACAGGCCGGGGATGTTGCGCCGAGGCGGCTTGAGGGTCACGGTCATACTGGCGCCGTAGGGAAACTCCTCCACGTCGTAGTCGGGGATCTCCGGCTCCTCGCGGTTGCCGAAGGCGCCGCCGTGGACAAAGGGCGCGTGTGCGGCGTCCAAGCTGTTCTCCAGCGCCCGCTCATAGTACACATCCCACTCGAAGGTGCCACGAATGACCTTGAACTGCGGATCGTCGAAATAGGGCAGGTCAGGCAGGGGCGGCCGCTCGGCGTCGGGTAGATCGCCCAAAAAAGCCCAGATATAGCCGTACTTCTCCACCGTGGGATAGGCGTCTACGCGTGCCTTTTTGGGCACGGGCAAGTTGGGATGCGCCGGAATCTTGACGCAGGCGCCGTCGGGCTGGAACTCCCAGCCGTGGTAGGGACAAACGATGCAATTGCCGTTAGTCCACCCCATGGAAAGCGCACCCCCGCGGTGCACGCAGAGGTCGCTTAAGACGTGCGCGGCGCCGTCCGACGAGCGATAGATGACAAACTCCTGCTCCAGCGCAGTCACTCGGATGGGTTTGTTTGTGACCACGTGGGAGAACTCCAGCGGCCACCAAAAATTCTTCAACATAAGCAAACTCCTCTCAGCGGTAACGCAGCAACGTGTGGTCGGCGCCGACGGTCACAAGCTCGCGGCGCAAGTGGCGGGCAAGAAAGGTCAGCAGCAGGCTGGCGATGGTCTGGCGGATGGCGGCCACCGGCCGGCCGGGCTCTTCGTCGAGAAAGGCACGTCCCGTGGTCTCGTCCTGTGGATGAACGATAGCCAGGTGGTTAGCGCCGGCAATTGCAGCCTCGTAGAATGGGCCGCGGGCGGTGGCCGGCAGGGCCTCGGCAAAGGTGCGGGCCACCGGGTCCGCGGCCGGGCCATGACCGTAGCGGCCACGGCTCGCAGCGATTACGCCATCGCGGTCCCCGCGCATCAGCAGGGTGGGCTTGTCGGCGATGGGCAACACAGTGTCGGGCGGAAAGCCCAGCAAGGTCGAGGCCACCGTGTGGCCGGCGTAGGCGAAGACCGCAGCGACGGCGGGGAAATAGCCGCCGTTGTGCAGAGCCACGGTGCCGCCGGCCGAATGGCCGCCTAAGGCGACCGCGGTCAGATCGAGGGCGGCGTGCAACGGTCCGTGGCGGCTGTTCAGGTCGGCCAGCAGGTCCAGGAGGGGCGCCAAGGCTGGACAGGTAGGGCCGGAGCCGTAAGTGGTCGGCCGCACCCGCTCCAGGTCGATGCCAGGGGTAAGGCCGATCACGCCGGGCAGCGTCTCCGCCACATAGTCGTAGAGCACCGTCGCCAGGCCGGCTTGGGCCAGCGCTACGGCCAGCCAGTGATAGCCGGCGCAGGGAATGTTGATGCCGCTGCAAAAGATGACCACGGGCAAGGGCGCGCAGCCCTGCGCCACCGGCAGCTCGCCGCTCATGCGCTCGGCCTCGGTCGACGGCGGCGCGGCCGGGTAGTAGATGCGAACGTGCAAGGTGTCGTGAGGCGGGAGGGCTCCCGGCACGCGCGCGGCCCGGAACAAACAGCGAATCATGGCCGATCCTCCGCAACAGCGCGCAGCCGATAGACCTGCACCCGGTCCAAGAGCTCGTCACGGCGCCAGTGGGCTAGGCCGACCAGCCCGCCGGCCGCGGCGTCGACCACAGCCAGCAACGAGACGGTCTCGCCCGGCCCGGCAACACCCTCGGCCTCCAGCAAGGGCCCAAAGGTCTCACAGCGGCCCTGCCAAGCCGGCGCCTGCCTTTGCAGCTCGCTCAACAGGTCGGCGGCGACCACCGACGCCTCATCCAGCAGCTCACCCTGGGCCGCAACCGTGGTGCGCGGGCCGGCATAGCTTTGTGGCATGGGTGGCAAGAGCTGCGGGTAGCCCTGCGCAGCCGGGCCGGCCACGCCGATGATGACGGCCACCGGCCGGTTGGCGATGGCGAAACGGCCGCCCGTCACCTGGCGGTCCGACGCCAGCAGGAAGGAGAAGGAGGTAAAGTTGTAGCCGAAGCGCGGCCACAGCCCACGGGCGGTCAGCACGCCCTCGCTCCAGGTCACGCCGCCACCGATCACGTCTGGCCCCAGGTAGCGCCGCGCCCGACCCACCACAGCCAGATCGAAGACGAACTCGCCCACGCGGCGGTCCATGAGGGCGGCCGTCTCCTGTCCCCAGAGGGAAAGATCGGCGACGGTCGCCACCGGCTCGCATACCTGCACCACGCGGATGCGGTCGGCGGCCGGCTCCAAACGCCGTCGCTGGCGTACCACGCCGACGTACTCGCCCGCGGGCGTGTAGACGTATTCGCTCACCAACCAGTCGCCGAGGAAGCTGGACATGGAACTAGGCACCAAGGCAAGGCGACGCCAAGGAAATGAGGGAGTAACTGCTCAGGTGCCGGGCATTTGTAGGCGATTTGCGACCTAGGTTGGCTTCGCAGACACGTTTGCAAACCAGAATCCAAATGCCCGGC
>DAOUBX010000156.1:0-18052 GCA_034432445.1 Anaerolineales bacterium | reverse complement strand
TTGCGACCGGTTTCCAGCTTGAGCCGGCTCTGCAGACGCCCTGGCCAGCGCAGCCTTAAGTGCCCGGCACCTAGGGCTGAATAGTTGCTCGCGTTTTATCGTTCTAAGCGAGTCTGACCGCCAAAGCTCGCTTGACGATGGATTCTAGCGAAGAAAGCCTTCTTGCGGGCGTCGAGATTCTGCGCCGGACTCGCGCCATAGGGCCAGCACAGGAACGGACGCGCTCCGCTTGACTTTTGCAAAGTTCTGCCTCACGACGCACTAGCTTGTTCTTACGGCGCACTTCTTGGTAGTGACGACTTCCAGTCGTCGGTCGAGCCGCCGAGCAACGACGGCCAGTCGTCACTACCAAGCTTCTCGATCGTCGTTGCGCCAGCCACAGCATGGGGGACTTCGCTTGCGTTACACCATCTGTTCGCCCTGGAAGCAGATCAAGCCGTGATCTGCGCCGAGGGTCACCTGTACGGCTGAACCAACGGGATACATCTGGGTGTGGGGCGCCAAACAGCGCAGCCTTTGACCAGAGGACAGGCGCACCTGGTACAACCAGTTTTCACCAATGAACGTCGCGTCGGTGATGAGGCCATGGCCGGTGGGCGGCGCGCCGGTCACGCCGCCAAGTGGCTGCACTTGCAAGTCGTGAGGCCGCACCATGACTTCGACTGCCAGGCCGGGGTGAAGGTCGCGCGCCGCCGGCAACAGGCCGATCTCGGTGAGTAGGCCGTCCGCGGTTGCAGTGGCAGGCAAGAAATCGGCGGCGCCTAGAAATTCGGCAACGAAACGGTTGTGGGGGGCGTGAAAAATGCGGTCCGGCGTGTCGATCTGCTCAACGTAGCCTTTGCGCATCACGGCCACCCGGTCACCGAGCAGCAGCGCTTCCTGCTGGTCGTGGGTAACGAAGACCGCAGTGCTGCCGCTGTCCTTCAGGATGCGGCGCACCTCGTCGCGCATCTGCCCGCGCAGGTCTGCGTCCAAGCTGCTGAAGGGCTCGTCGAAGAGAATGACCGCCGGTCGCGGCGCCAGGGCGCGAGCCAGTGCTACGCGCTGTTGTTGGCCGCCGGAGAGCTGATGCGGGTAACGTTCGGCCAACTCGGTCAGTCCCACCAACGCCAGGACTTCCTGCGCGCGCGCTGTACGCGCGGCGCGCGGCGCTTGGTGCAGGCCAAAAGCCACGTTCTGCGCCACCGTCAGATGAGGAAACAGGGCGTAGTCTTGGAACACCATGCCGAGACGACGCTTCTCCGGCGCCACGGACTGACGGCGGTCGGCCACCAAATGTCCTTCGATGCGCACCGTACCCGCGTCCGGCTGCTCGAAGCCGGCAATCAACCGCAAAGTCGTTGTCTTGCCGCAGCCGCTGGGTCCAAGCAGCACGAGGATCTCCCCGGGCATGACCATCAGGGACAGCCCCTTGACATCACCAAGCTCGCCAGCAACGCCGTGGATGAAATGCTTGACGACACAGTGCAGCTCAACCACTGGCGCCGGCTGGGCAGCTGGGGTGAGTTGCGCATTGGGCCGCAGTTGCGGTGTCAACGCAGTCGATGCGCGCTCGGTCATGGGTTACGTTCCTGCGTCAGAAGGATGCCAATGGACAACGATGAGACGAGGATCAACAGCAGGGCCGGCGCAGCCGCGCGCGCAAAGAAGGCCTCGGCGGTTGCCGACCAGATCTCGGTGGCCAGCGTTTTGAAGCCGGTAGGGGCCAGCAACAACGTGATGGGCAGCTCTTTGATCACGGTGAGAAACACCAACGCAGCGCCGGCCAGAATGCCGGGCCGGGCCAGCGGCAGGGTCACGCGCAGCGTCGTGCGCAAAGGTGACAAGCCCAGTCCGCGCGCGGCCTCTTCCAACCGCGGGCTGACATGCAACAGTCCCGTTCGGCTAGCGCTGACAGCTTGCGGGAGGAAGCGAACGGCGTAGGCAAAGATCAGGAGAGCCAGAGTCTGGTAGAGCACAGGCACGTAGTTGGCGCCGAAAAAGACTAGTGCCAGGGCCACGGCAATGCCCGGCAAACCGTTGCCGATGGCGCTGCCGCGTTCCAGCCAAGGGATCGCCGGATGGCGGTAACGCGCGGCCAACCAGGCAATCGGCATCGCCGCAGCTACCGTGACCAATGCTGCCAAGCCGGCCGCCAACAGCGAGTTGCGAGCCAAGGGCCACAGGGCCGGCAAGTCCTGCCCGTTCACCAGCCCACGCAGCAGCCAGGTGAGGGTGACACCGATCGGCAGGCCCACAGCCAGAAACGCCACAGCGCCGGCAAAAAGCAGCGCGGGCCAACGCCAGCGGCCTAGGCGCACCGTGCGCGGCGGACGCGGACTGCCCACCCCGGAGCGATTGGTGCGCGCGCGCCCGCGCGCGCGTTGCTCCCCCCATAACAAAGCCAAGGTCGCCAACACCAGCACCAACGCCAACAGCGCCGCCAAGCTGCGGTCGAAACTGGCGCGGTACTGGACGTAGATGGCCTGCGTGAACGCGTTGAAGCGCAGCAAAGACACGGCGCCGAAATCGCTGAGGGTGTACAACGCCACCAATAGCCCACCGGCGGCGATGGCCGGGCGTAGATGGGGCAGGGTCACCCGGCGCCAAACCGCCCACGGCGAGTGGCCCAGGCTGCGCGCCGCATCTTCTAGGCTGCCATCCAGCCGACGCCAGCTAGCGCGCAAGGTTAACAGCACGTAGGGATAAGAGAACAGCGTCAAGGTAAGCCACGCGCCCGGAAAGCCGTAGAGCTCCGGCAGACGGTCCACGCCCAGCGGCGCCAACCAGGCTTGCAGCACGCCCTTGGGGCCAAACATGGCCAAGATCGTGAACGCGCCGACGTAGGAGGGAATGACCAGCGGCAACGTCGTGGCCACAATCCAAAAGCGCCGGCCCGGCAAGTCGGTGACCGTAGTCAACCAGGCCAGCGGCAAAGCAACCACAATCGTCGCCGCAGTGACTGCGGCGATCAACAGGGCGCTGTTGGCGACGATACTCCAGGTGCGCGGATGTGCCAGCGCCGCCCAAGCTGCAGGCGTAACGCCCGCAGCGCGCACCAGGAGATACACCAGAGGCAACAGCGCCAACCCGACCACCAGCAGCGCTACCGCCGTCAGCAGCGGGGGCAACGGCCGACGGGTGCGAACCGCCCAGGCGCCGCCTCGGCCCCACGTCGCGCGTGCAGAGATGCGCGTCGTCACAGCGCGCCAACCTCCTGCAAGAGCTGCAAGGTGCCTTGCAAATCTTCGAGGGTGTTCAGGTCGAGCGCAGGGGTCTGAAGCTCCGGCAGCGACGGCAAGCGGCTATCGCTGGTAACGCCGGCGATCAAGGGATACTCGTAGGTCTCTTGGGCAAAATAGGTCTGGGCGGCTGGGGTGAGCAGGTAGGCGATGAAGCGCTCGGCGGCAGCGCGGTTGCGGGCGCTGTCTAGGATACCCAGGCCGGCAACGTTGATCAACGCGCCGGCATCCGCTGCGCGCGTGTGATAGTTGCGCGCCGGGAAGCTCTCGCCTTGTTCGGCCAAGAAACGATAAAGGTAATAGTGGTTGACGAGCCCGGCGTCGATCTCGCCCTTGCCGACGGCCTCGACGATCGCTGTGTTGTTGGCGTAAACCTTGACATCGTTGGCGATCATGCCTTGCAGCCAGGCGCGCGTGGCATCCTCCCCGTTCAGCCGGCGCATGGCGGTGACCATGGCCTGGAAACTGCCGTTGGTGGGCGCCCAGCCCACACGGCCCCGCCAGCGCGCGTCGGTGAAGCCAAGGATCGAGTCGGGCAGGTCAGCCTCGCTGAGGGCAGCAGTGTTGTAGACCACGACGCGTGCCCGGCCCGACGTGCCCACCCAACGTCCGCCAGGATCGCGAAAGCGCGGCTCGACTTGATCGAGCAACGACTGCGGCAGGGCCTGCAATCGGCCGTGGCTGGCCAGCGCGGCCAGCGCGCCGGCATCCTGGGCGAAGAACACGTCCGCAGGGCTGTTCTTGCCCTCCTCCAGGATGGTGGCAGCCATTTCGGCCGTGTCGCCGTAGCGCACGTCGACGTCGATCCCCGCCTCTTGCTCGAAGCGCTTGATGAGCGGAGCGATGAGGTTTTCGTTGCGACCGGAGTAGACGATCAGCTTCTGAGGGCCGACAGCAGGAGTGCTAGCCGGCTGCACTTGGGTACAGCCAGATACCATGCCGGCTAACAGCGCTAGCCACAACAGAACAAGGCGGGGCAGCTTCATCGTGAGCATGTGGATTTGTTTGCCTCCTAGCAACAGTTTGGAGGCCATACTATAGCTGGTTACCCCGCTCGTGTCAAATTATTAGAGGAAAATCATAAAAATACCGCGTACCCTATCCCCCTGTGCGCAACACGCTCATCACCTCGGCCGCGATGTCGTAGCGGCGGAAGGGCGGCATGATGTACACGCCCTGCACCAGCGGCTTGGCCGCCAGCAGGATCTCTTGGGCGATGGCAATGCCCTCGGCGCGTGCCGCGTTGCGGCCTTCGGCGGCCTCCATGCGTGCCAGCAACGGCTCTGGAATGGTGATGCCCGGCACCTCGTGATGCAGAAAACGGGCATGGCGCAGGCCATACAACGGCATCAGGCCCATGATGATCGGCAGGGGCGGCCGGCCGCCGAAGTGCGCCACAAAGCGCTCCACCACAGCAGGGTCGAACACCGGCTGGGTCAAGGCAAACTGCGCGCCGGCGTCCAGCTTCTTCTGGAGGACGTCAAGCTCTTTGGCCATGTCGTCAGCGCCCATGTTCAACGCGCAGCCGACGGTGAAGCCGGTGGGCTGGCCGATCGGATTGCCGGCCTGGTCGCTGCCACGGTTCAAGTTGTGGGTGATCAACCGGATCAGGCCGGAGGGCACCACGTCCTGCGCGTCGCTGGCCTGCGGGTAGTCGCCGATGCGCGGGGGATCGCCCATGACCACGAACAGATTGCGCACGCCCAGCGCATGCGCCGCCAACAAGTCGCCTTGCACGCGCAATAGGTTGCGCCCGCGCGTGGGGAAGTGGAGGATCGTTTCTAACCCTACCTGTTGTTGGATCAAGTAAGCGCAAGCCCACGGGCTCATGCGCATGCGCGCCAGCGGGCTGTCGGCGACGTTCACAAAGGTTGCGCCGGCCTCTTTGAGGCGCAAAGCGTTAGAGACGACCTCACCGGCGTCGGCGCCGCGCGGCGGATGCAGCTCCACTGTGACGATGAACTGCCGGCCCAGGCTGAGAGCCAGGTCGGTGGGCGGCGGCGGTTCGCCGATTTCAGGCGTGCTGACCGGCGGCAGCGGCGGCAGCGCCTCCGGCGAAAGCGGCGCGCCGCGCAGGGCGGCTGCCATGGCCGCCGTGTGCTCGGGCGTGGTGCCGCAGCAACCGCCGATCAGCCGCACGCCGGCAGCTGCGGCCATGCGCGCAAAATCGGCGAAGTAGGTCGGGCTGGAGGGGTAGAGCAGGCGGCCGCTTTGCCGCGTGGGAAAGCCGGCGTTAGGCTGCGCCGAGATGAGGACGTTGGGGCAGGCAGCTTGCATGCGCCGCGCTACCCGCAAGACAATAGCCGGGCCGGTGCTGCAGTTGGCCCCGGCCATGGTCACACCCAGGGAGCACAGGGCATTGGCGACCTCTTCGGGCGTATGGCCGGCCACCGTGCGTCGTTCCTCCACAAAGGTCATCTGGGCAACAATGGGCAGGCCGGGCGCGGTCGCGTGCGCTGCTTCGATTGCCAGGGTGATCTCGGTCAGATCCGAGAAGGTTTCCAGCAGCAGCAAGTCCACGCCGCCGGCGGCCAGCGCGGCGATCTGTTCGGCGAAGATCTGGCGCGCTGCGCCATGGGAGATCGGCCCGAAAGGCGCAACGCCCCGCCCCATGGGACCGATAGACCCGGCCACGAAGGCGCGCCGGCCAGAGAGCGCCACGGCCTGCCGGGCCAGCCGCACGCCGGCCGCGTTGATCTCGGCCACCCGCTCCGCCAGGTTGTGATCTTCCAGTTTGATGCGGTTGGCGCCGAAGGTGTTGGTTTCGATGACATCGGCGCCGGCAGCCAGATATTCGGAATGGATGCGCAGCACCAAGTTGGGCCGGCTGAGGTTCAGCTCGTCCAGGCAGGACTCCAGCGGCGCACCATAGGCATGCAACAACGTGCCCATGGCGCCGTCGCACAGCAGCGGCCCTTGTGCAATGGCTTGTAGAAAAGTGGGTTCGATCATGCCGCAATTATAACACGACGCTGCACAATCGCTCCAATGCATGACCGCCAACATTGACAGCCCTTTCTCCCGTCGCTACAATACCGCCACTCAGCCCGCTTTGTCCCGCTTCAGCAACGTCTACATCAGCAGGCCACGTAACAAAGGAGTTTGCCGTGTCCTCAGATCTCGCCCCCCGTCTTGCGCGCTTAGAAGCCGATGTGCGCGCCGGCTCGATCGACCGAGTTGTCCTCTTTTGGCTCAAGACCTTTGTCGACCTGGCGACCGAGGCCGGCGGCGCAGTGCGTTCCGATCGCTGGGTGGAGACAGCGCTGGCTCAGGCAGCCGAGTTCCCCGGCTTGCACGTAACGGCTGTGGCGCCGCGCCAGCAATTAGTGGCAGACTATGATCTCTTTTGCTGCGTGCGGTTGAAAGACAGCGCTGTCTTGCAGGGGACGGACTTGGCCAACCTAGACTGGCACCGCAAGTACACGATCAGCCTCTTGCCCGAGCTGGGCGATGCGTTGCCGGCCTTGCAGGCCTGGATCGCTCGGCTTTGGCGCGAGCTGGGCGGCGTCGACCCGCAATCCGCCGCATTAGAGGCGGTATTGGCGCGCTACGCGACGTCTGTCCCTCACCCCCTCCCCTCCCGCTCCTACCTGCTCGAAATCCTCCACGAGGCCCAGGATATCTTCGGCGGCTGGCTGCCGCGGCCGGCGGTGGAGCGCATCGCCGCGGCATTGGGTATCCCTCAGGCTGAGGTCTACGGCGTCACCGAGTTCTATGAGCTGTTCCACACCGAGCCGGTGGGGCGCAAGGTGATCCGCGTGTGTCAGGATGCGCCCTGTGGCGTGAGAGGCGCCGATGCGCTGCTGGCCGGGCTGTGCCGTCATCTGGGCGTGCAGCCGGGCGAGACCACGCCCGACGGCCGCTACACGGTGGAGCCGGTGCGCTGCCTGGGATTGTGTGACCGGGCGCCGGCCGCGCTGGTCAACAAGACACGCTATGCGCCGGCCCGGCCCGACGCCGCCGGCGCTATGCTGTTAGGCCTGCCGGCCGAGCCGCCGCTGCGCATCGGCGGCCTGGTCAAGGTCGCGCTGGCCAACGTCGGCGTGGTCGATCCCACCAGCCTGGACGATTACCGGGCCCAGGGCGGGCTGGCTGCGCTGCGCAGGGCATTGTACGAGATGACCCCAGCCCAGGTCTTGCAGGCGGTCAAGGAGAGCAAGCTGGTGGGCCGCGGCGGCGCAGCCTACCCCACCGGCCTGAAGTGGCAGCACGCCGTGGACAACCCCGCGCCGCGCTACGTCATCTGCAACGCCGACGAGAGCGAGCCGGGCGCGTTCAAAGACCGCGTCCTGATGGACGGCGACCCTTTCCGCGTCGTGGAGGGGCTGATGCTGGCCTGCTACGCTGTGGGCGCTGAGCGCGGCTTCATTTATGTGCGCGGGGAACACCGGCTGGGCTATGAGCGCTTCCGCCACGCGGTGCAGCAACTGGAGCAGGCCGGCTGGCTGGGCGAGGACGTTCAGGGCACAGGCTGGCGCCTGCGCATCGAGGTGCGCCGCGGCGCGGGCGCCTACGTCTGCGGCGAGGAGACCGCGCTGATGGAGAGCATCGAGGGCAAGCGCGGCTTCCCGCGCCTGCGCCCGCCCTTCCCGACCACCGCCGGCCTGTGGGGACGCCCCACGGTGATCAATAACGTCGAGACCCTGGCCAAGGTGCCGTCCATCGTCATGCACGGCCCGCGTTGGTACAACACGTTGGGCACGCCGGAGTCGGCCGGCACCAAGCTGTTCGCGGTCAGCGGCTCCGTGCTGCGGCCAGGGGTCTACGAGGTACCCTTCGGCGTGCCGCTGCGCCACCTGATCGAAGACTTGGCCGGCGGGCTGGCGCCGGGCCGCCGCGTGCAGGCCATCCTCACCGGCGGCGCGGCCGGCACTTTCCTCGCCGCCGAACACCTGGACACGCCGCTGACTTTCGAGGACTTCAAGCGCGTCGGCGGCACGGTGGGCGCGGGCACGGTGATGGTCTTCGACGACACGGTGGATCTGCGCGACGTGCTGGCCCGCATCGGCGCCTTCTTCGCCCACGAGAGCTGCGGCAAGTGCTACCCCTGCCAGATGGGCACGCAGCGCCAGGCCGAGATCCTGGCCCGCATTGCCGCTGGCGACGTCCGCCCCGACGACGCAGCCACGTTGGTCGAGCTGGGCCGCGTGATGACCGACACCAGCATCTGTGGGCTGGGCCAGGCTGCGTCCTGGGCCATCATCGACGCCAGCCGGCGCTGGCCTGCGCTTTTGGGCGAAAGATCACCGCTAGCGCTTTGACCGATGTCGGCTATAATGTTGGCAGAAACCCCGACGACGAGGACCAAGCAACGTGTTCAATGCAGGCGTTTTGACGTTCACGGAGTTCGTGACGCAAGAGTCGCTGCCGCTGGCTACCATCCACTATCTCAACGAACGCTTTCACATCGCCGTGCGCGTCTGGGAAGTCGGGGAGGGGCGGGGATATCGCCTATATCAGGTTCAAAAGCTGGGTAACCGTCATTTGGTGGATATCAGACCGGTCCAACGCCTGCCGGAAACGCAACGCATTGCGCAGGTGCTGGTGATTGCGCCGGCCGATCTGATCGCCAGCAAGGTGATCTCCTATGCACAGCGTCGTGGCAGTCCCAAGTCAGGCACCGACTGGCGCGATTTGGCGGTACTGCTGTTGCGCTTTCCTCATCTGAAAGCTGAAACTGGCGCCGTGTCCGAACGGTTGCGCGACATGGGGGCTACACCCGGCGTGTTGGCTACCTGGCGCGACTTGGTGGCGCAAGAGATTCTTCCATCCGACGAAGACGACGAGTTCTAGATGGGCCTGCCACCACCACATGCCGCCGTCCTCTTCGACATGGATGGCCTGATGTTCGACACCGAGCGGCTGATCCTGCGCGCCTGGCAGCGGGCCATGGCCGATTTTGGCTACCAGGCGTCGGAGGAAGTCTTTCTGGCCAGCGTTGGCCGCACGGTAGAGGCCACCAACCAACTGCTGCGCGCCGCCTATGGCCCCGAGTTTGCTCTGGAGGCCACCAACGAGCGCACCGGTGAGTACATCTGGCAGGAGGTAGATGCACAGGGCCCGCCGCTCAAGCCCGGCCTGCTGTCCCTGCTGGACTACCTGGAGGCCCAGGGCATCCCCAAGGCCGTGGCCAGCTCCTCCAACCGCACAGCCATCGACCGGCTGTTGGCTGCAGCAGGGTTGGCCGGGCGGTTCGCCGCCATTGCGGCCGGCGACGAGGTAACCCACGGCAAGCCTGCGCCCGATATCTTTCTGTTGGCCGCGCAGCGCCTGGGCGTGGAGCCGCGGCGTTGCCTGGTGCTGGAGGACTCGGAGCCCGGCGCACAGGCCGCCCACGCTGCCGGTATGGCCGTAATCATCGTGCCCGACATCAAGCCGCCGTCGGATGAGGCCGCCGCGCTGGCCGCTGCCGTCCTGCCTGACTTGCACGCGGTGCAAGCCTGGCTGGCGCAACCAACGTTCTCCTGACGACAAAGCTCCGTGCATCTCTTGCCAGGTGACGAGAGTCTTCGCTTGGCCCTCACCACAGTCGTCCGAGCGCGTCGGCGCACAACCGTCAACAGAAACGCGTCGGCCTCGTTCGGTGCCCCACCGGCGCAACCATAGGCGTACGCCAAGACCGGCCAGAGCGAGTCTCGGGTCAGAGCCGGTACAGGGACGGCCCCGCTCACGCAAGAGCGCAACTGCGGAAAAAACATAACCTGACGAGGCACTAGCCAGAGACGTGATCAGCCGTCCTTGTCCTTCCAAGGTACGCCATGACCCGGCAAGTACGTCCCAGACGGGCGGTGCAGGCGTGATTCCGCACGCGCCCGGCGCCTATTTGCTGCTGCTGAGCCTGCCCGCGCGCGTCGAGGCGCAGATTGGCCGGCTGCGGCGCATTGACTTTGCGCCGGGGCTGTACGGCTACGCCGGCAGCGCGCTGGGGCCGGGTGGCCTGGCCGCGCGGCTGAAGCGCCACGCATCCGGCGCAGGCCGCCGTCACTGGCACATCGACTACCTGCTGCCGCACGCAAACCTGCTGGGCGCCCTGGCGCGCGAGCATCCGCAACGGCTAGAATGCACATGGGCGGCCTGGGCGGGCCGGCAGGCGCAGGCCTGCATCCGCGGCTTTGGCTCGTCCGATTGCGCCTGCCCCGGCCACCTGTTCTTCTTCGGCCCGGAAGTCGACCCGGTTCGTTTCATCGAACTAGCGCACCACGACCTCAGCGCCGGCTGGTTCCCCGTCGCTACGCTCTGACCCAGCGATCTCCCACCCGCAGCCCAAACCGTGAAACACGAGCCCGTTCGCCTGGACAACCTTGCGCACCACGCATTACGTTTCGCTGTGTGGTCGCCTATCCCGTCCCCGTCACGACTTCACACTAACCCCAACCCATGAACCTACACCTTATCGACGGCACCTACGAGCTTTTCCGCAGCTTCTACGGCCCACCACCCAAGACCGCGCCCGATGGCCGGGAGGTCGGCGCGACCGTGGGGCTGCTGCGCAGCCTGCTGGAGCTGTTGCGCCATCCGGCGGTCACCCACGTCGCCTGCGCCTTCGACCACGTCGTCGAGTCCTTTCGCAACGACCTGTTCGCCGGCTACAAGACGGGCGAGGGGATTGACCCCAAGCTGCGCGCTCAGTTCGATCTGGCGGAGGAGGCCGTGGCCGCCTTGGGCATCGTCGTCTGGCCCATGGTCGAGTTCGAGGCGGACGACGCCATCGCCGCGGCGGCCGAGCGCTGGCGCGACGATCCAGCCGTGGAGCAGATCGTTGTCTGTTCGCCGGACAAAGACTTGGCGCAACTGGTGTCGGGCAGCCGCGTCGTCTGCTGGGACCGCCGCCGTGCGATCGTCTACGACGAGGCTGCGGTGCTGGCCAAGTACGGCGTGCCGCCGGCTTCGATCCCCGACTGGCTGGCGCTGGTAGGGGACGCGGCCGACGGCATCCCCGGCATCCCCGGCTGGGGCGCCAAGTCAGCCGCGGCGGTGCTGACGCAGTTCGGCCACATCGAGGCCATCCCGGACGATGTGGCCCGGTGGCCCCTGCCGGCCAGCCGCGCCCGCCGCCTGGCAGAGGCGCTGGCTGCCCAGCGCAGCGATGCGCTGCTCTACCGCCGTCTGACCACCTTGCGCCGTGATGTGCCGTTGGTCGAGACGCTGGACGACCTAGCCTGGCGCGGCGCGCGGCCGGAGTTCCGGCCGTTGTGCGCGGACTTGGGCGCCGACGACCTGCCCGCGCGCATAGAGCATTGGCTGGCCTAAACCCGGCTCATCGGCCGGCAACGGAGAAGCTGAAAGTATGCGCAACGTCTACGCGTTCTTATGGGGTGGGGTGATCGCCGTTCTCGGCGGCTTGATCGGCTTGGGCGGCGCGGAGTTCAGATTGCCTGTTTTGGTGGGCATCTTCAAGGTCCGTACGTTGCAGGCAATCGTCATCAATCTGGTTGTCAGTCTGATCACCGTGATCTTTTCTTTGATCTTCCGAACCAGGCTTGGCAATCTCGATCTGATCACGGCGAACATCGGCATCGTTGTCAACCTGCTGGCTGGTTCACTGGTCGGCGCGTTCGTGGGCGTCAACTTTGCCACCAAGATCAGCGAGCGCGCGCTCAATCGTGTGGTCGTTGTCTTCCTGCTCACGTTGAGCCTCATCTTGATCGGCCATCAGTTCATCTTCGGATTGGATGCCATCCAGTTGCCGACCCTGCTGCGCGTGGCGCTCGGTTTCCTGGCAGGCATCGCCATCGGCGTTTTCAGCAGCATGTTGGGCGTGGCAGGGGGAGAGATGATCATTCCCACCATTGTGATTCTCTACTCGGTGGACATCAAGCTGGCCGGCAGCTTGAGCTTGGCCATCAGCATTCCCACCATTATCATCGGGCTGGTGCGGTATCAACGTCGCGGAAAGCTGAGCGGTGTTTCCGAGTACCGCGCGTTCATCCTCTGGATGGCGCTGGGCTCGATTGCCGGCGCGTTGTTGGGAAGCTATCTGCTGCGTTTTGTATCCAGCGCGTTTTTGTACATCTTGCTTGGGCTGATCCTGTTCGGTTCGGCCATCAAGTTGATTTCTCATGAGAAAGCGCCACTGACCACTACGGAGTCGAGTGACAGCGCGGCATAATCCAGTTTGGAGGCAGCATGGACACACCCAACCCACAATTCTTTGAAGTTCATGATCCCCAGGCGCTAGCCCACGCGCGCGATCCTGGACGCGTGCCAAGATATGCGGGATATGCAGGAGGCGGTGATCGCTGCGGTGCGCCGCAACGAGACCTGGCGCGGCCAGCTGCCGTCCGCCCACGGTTACAGACAGTACTGTCTCTCTGCAATCGGCTATTTCAATCCGGTCTGATCGTCCCAGTTGACAGACACACCTAAACGCAAACGCCTTTTGCCTCTGGCCGTCATGGTGTTGGCGTCGGATCAGCAGCGCAATCTAGACCGATGCCGGATTCTTGATCGCCCCGCGCTCGGTCAACGGGACTTCGCTGGGGGAAGAGACAGAGGCGGCTGCCCGCTCGACCCGCACACCACACACCTTGTAATCGGGGATCTTGGCGCGGCGGTCCAGCCGGTTGTCGGTCAACACATTGGCCGCGGCCTCGGCGAAGTGGAAGGGGATGAAGACCGTGCCCTCGGGCGAGCGGCCGGTGACCAGCAGACGGGCCGTGATTGTCCCGCGGCGGCTGCTGACCGCCACCCAATCGCCGGTGGCCAGCCCCAGCCGCGCCGCGTCGTAGGGGTGAAGCTCCACCGTGCACTCGGGCCAGATGGCGTCCAGCGCCGAGACGCGCGTCATGGTGCCGCCGTGCCAGTGGTACAGCACGCGGCCGGTGCTGAGCACGAAGGGGTAGTCGTCGTCGGGCAGCTCGCTCTCGGTGCCGTATTCCACTGGCCAGAACTTGCCGCGGCCGCTGGGGAAGTCCTCTGTGAACAGGTAGGGCGTGCCGGGATGGTCCAACGCCGGGCAGGGCCAATGCACACCGCCCTCGCGCTCCAGTCGTTCATACGTGATCCCCCAGAACTCCGGCGTCACCCGTCGCATCTCCTCCCAAATCTCCTCCGGATGGCTATAGTTCCAGCTAGCTAGCAACCGCTCCGCCTGCTCCCTCTCCATTCGTTGTTCTTTATTCGTTGTTGTATTCGTTGTGCTATTCCGGATCACCCGCCGCGCCAGGTCGCTGATGATCTCCCAATCGGCGCGCGCCTGCCCCGGCGGCGGCACGGCCTTGCGGCCCCGCTGCACCCGCCGGTCGGAGTTGGTGTAGGTGCCGTCCTTCTCGGCAAAGCTGGCCGCAGGCAGGATCACATCGGCGTAGACGTTGGTCTCGTTGAAGAAGATGTCCTGGGCCACGAAGAACTCGAGCTGTTCCACCGCGTGCTGCGCGTGGCGCAGGTTGGGCTCGCTCATCAGCGGGTTCTCGCCCATCACGTACCAGCCCTTGACCTGGCCGGCCAGGATGCCGTCCACCATCTCGGTGGCGGTCAAGCCCGGCTTGCCGGGCAGCGGCGCGTGCCAGGCCTCCTCGAAGCGGCGGCGGATGGTATCGTCGGTGACGGGCTGGTAGGCCGTATAGAAGCCGGGCAGGCCGCCGGCGTCGGAGCAGCCCTGCACGTTGTTCTGGCCGCGCAGCGGGTTCAGCCCCGTGCCCGGCCGTCCCACGTGGCCGCACAGCAGTGCCAGGTTGGTCAGGGTCAGGGTGTTGTCGGTGCCGTGGGTGCTTTGGCTGATGCCCATGCCCCAGTACATGGCGGCCGCGCCGGCCGTGGCGTACAGCCGCGCGGCCTGGCGAATCTGCTCGGCCGGCACGCCGGTGATGGCCTCGGCCCACTCCGGCGTCTTGTGCTCCAGGCTCTCCACGTAGTCGGCGAAGCCCTCGGTGCGCTCGGCGATGAACTGGCGGTTGATCAACCCCTCCTTGACCACCACGTGCGCCATGGCGTTGAACAGCGCGGTGTCGGTACCTGGCTTCTGGCGCAGCCACAGCGTCGCATGGCGGGTCATCTCGGTCTGGCGCGGGTCGACCACGATCAGGGTGGCGCCGTTCTTGTGCACAGCCTGCTTGAGGAAGGTGGCGATCACCGGGTGGGTCTCGGCCGTGTTGGAGCCGATGACCATGAAGCATTCTAAATGCGCCATCTCGGCGATGCTGTTGCTCATGGCGCTGGAGCCGATGGCCAGTTGCAGGCCGGCCACGCTGCCCGCGTGGCATAGCCGGGCGCAGTGGTCGATGTTGTTGGTGCCGATGAGCTGGCGCAGGAACTTCTGCAACAGGTAGTTGTCCTCGTTGCTGGCCTTGGCGCAAGCGTTGGCCGTGATGCTGTCCGGCCCATAGCGCGCTCGCAGGTCCAGCAGCCGCTCGGCCACGTAGTCTAGCGCCTCGTCCCACGACACCTCGCGCCAGTCGGCCGGGCCTGCGGCGGCGGCACGCTGGCCAGGTCGCTGCGGGTTGCGGCGGATCAACGGCGCGGTCAGCCGGCTGGGATGATGCACGTAGTCGACGCCGAAGCGGCCCTTGACGCACAGCCGGCCATAGTTCGGCGCGGCGTCGAAGGGCGCATCGATGCGTATGATGCGCTCATCCTTGATGTTGAGCAGCACCTGGCAGCCGACGCCGCAGTAGGGGCAGGTGGAGCGGACGACAGTGTCTGGTTTCATAAAGCGCTCGTCAGCAAGGTTACTTCCGTTAATGAGCAATCGTGAAAGGGCTAGGGAACAAAACGACGCCTTCCCAAAGGATGAGGCGTCGTTGAGGTTGCAGGTGTTCTCTCAGGCTGCCAGCGCTGCAGCCAGGGCATCTTCCCAGAAGTCCTTGTGTCCGTTCTGCACCACGAAAACATGTTCCCGGCGCGCTGCCTCCAACGCGCCGTGGGTAATGTCCTCACCGGCGACCCCGGCCACCACCGGATAGCCCATCTTGCGTAGCAGCGCAGCGCGGCGCAGTGAGCGCTCGACGTCGCCGCGGTCTATGACCGCCGAGACCTCAAAAGCTAGGAATACGTCGGGACGTTGGGGATGCTGCGCGACCTGGCCACGAATCAACAGATCAAGCAAGCTGACATCCTCTAGCTCGCGTTCGCTCAACACAGTCTCGAGCTCTGGCTCCAACTCCTGCAAGGAGACCACCTGTGTCTTGCGCAAGATACGGCCAAAATAGGCATACGCTCGATCCCGATAGTAGCTTTCCAGTTGTCGGCCAATCGTCCGCCCCAACTGTTCGCCCATCGCTTGCTGGCGTTCAGCCAAGGCTTGAACGGTCCGCTCGGTACGCTTCTGCGCCTCGGCCAACTCGGCGACAACTGCCTCCAAACGAGTGAGACGCACCTCACTCTGGCGCTGCGCCTCGGCCAACTCCGCGACGCGCTGCTCTGTGCGCTTCTGCGCCTCGGCTAGCTCAGCAACGGTGTCTTGTAACTTGTCGAAGTCTTCACGCCGCACAGCCAACTGCTCACGCATGTCGCGCTGAAACGCGTCCAGCACTTTCAGCATGGGCAGTTGCAGGTCACCAGGCATGGTCTCGATGGCTGTAATGTAGCTCATGGCAATCAGCTCCTGCTAGCCATTATACCCTTGCCGCGAAAAAGCGCAACCGGTTCGGCGCCAAGCTTAACCAACCAGGCTCCGCTCCATCACAAACTCCACCTTGCCTTTGAGCGCTCCCGTCGGACACACCCCCACGCAGTTGCCGCAGAAGACGCACGTCGTGTCGGGCATGTCCTCGCCGAAGAACGTGGCCACGTGGCTGCCCAGGCCGCGGCCGCCCCAGGTCAGGGCAAAGGTGTACTGCACGTCCTCGGCACAGACCTGGATGCAGCGCCAGCACATGACGCACTGGCTGTAATCGCGCACGTAGAAAGGGTTGTCGTCCAGTAGCTCGAACTGGCGTCGCTTGCCGCCGCTGAAACGGGCGGCGTCCGCGCCGTAGCGCTCGATGTAACTCTGGATCTCCGGCGCCTCGTGCAGATCCACCGTGGAGGCCAGCAGCTCCAAGATCACCCGCCGTGCCGTGTTGACCCGCGCGCTCTCCGTGTCCACCGCCATGCCCTCGCGCACCGTCGCCACACAGGCCGGCTGCAGGGTGCGCGCGCCGGCCACCTCCACCGCGCACAGCCGACAGACGGCGTTGGCGGTCAGGTTGGGGTGGTAACACACGGTGGGGATCTCGACGCCGGCCGTGCGCGCGGCTTGCAGGATCGTGCTGCCGGCCGGCGCGTGGACAGTCTGGCCGTTGAGCGTGAAACTGACCTGGGAGGGTTGGGCAGGGCTGGGCATAGGCGACTCCATCGTCTGCTGGCGGCGGTTTGTACGGTATCTGTTGGCGGTGCGGGCAAGTATAGCGCAGCTTGCCCGGACACGCAAACACATGGAGCGGCAGTCTATACTTTGATCAATCGGGGTTTCGTGGCTATAATCACAACTGGCGATTGCCACTTTTCACCAAAACAAGGAAACACTATGGATACAAAGAACTCTTCTGGCGGCGACACGGCGCCAGCTAACTCAGCAGATGTCTTGATTGTAGGCGCCGGCCTCGCCGGCCTGATGGCCGCCCACGAGCTGCGCAGCCGTGGCTTGAGCGCGCTGCTGTTGGAAAAGGGGCGCAGCGTAGGCGGCCGGCTGGCCACCCGCCGCATCGGCCCCGGCCGCGCCGATCACGGCGCCCAGTTCTTCACCGTACGTACACCTGAATTTCGCGCCTGGGTCGAGCGCTGGCAAGCCGAGGGGCTGGTCTACGTTTGGTCCACGGGCTGGAGCGACGGCAGCCTGGCCACCGCCCCCTCCGATGGGCATCCGCGCTACGCCGTGCGCGGCGGCATGAACGCCTTGGCCAAGCACCTGGCGCAGGGGCTGGATGTGCGGCTGGAAACGCAGATCACAGCCGTCTCTCCCACACCCGTGGGTTGGGTGATTGCCGACCAGGCAGGGCAGAGCTACACAGGCCGGGCTTTGTTGCTGACCCCACCCGTGCCGCAGTCATTGGCCCTGCTGGACGCCAGCGGCGTCGTCCTGGCTGAACGCGACCGGCGGGACCTGGAGTCCATCGAGTATGCGCCTAGTCTCGCCGGCATCTTCTGGATCGACCGGCCTGCGCTCCTGCCCGACCCCGGCGCCATTCAGCGCAACAACGCCCCCATCATCTGGATCGCCGACAACCGGCGCAAAGGCATCTCGAGCGAGACCCTAGTCACCGTGCAGGCAGCGCCCGAGGTCAGCCAGGCCGCCTGGCAAATGTCGGAGGAAGCGGTGCTCGAGTCGCTGTACGAAGGAGTGCGGCCGTACCTGGAACCCGGCGCCCGCGTGGTCGAGCGCCAGCTCAAGCGTTGGCGCTACGCCCTGCCCACCGAGCTTCATTCCGAACGCACTCTCCTGGCCCGAGAACTGCCGCCGCTCGCCTTTGCCGGCGACGCCTTTGGCGGGCCGCGCGTGGAAGGCGCAGCCCTTTCTGGGCTGGCGGCTGGACAGGTGCTGACAGCCGCGTGCACCGGTTGACTCAAGTAATCAAGTTGCCCTGGGCGCGTCGATCATCTGCAGGGCGGAGCAGGAGTGTCGCAGGACTGTCAGGTGGGCCGGTGGACGGAAGGAGCCAACGTCATCAACGGCTGCAGCGCCGCCAGCGTCAGCCGGTGCGACCGCTCGCGCCAGATCGCAATCCATTCCTCCACCTCCCCCGCCGTCCGCCAGCGTCAGGCCGCGCAAAAAGGGGCCACGGGGCCAGACGAGGCCAACTTGGTACAGCCCCAACCTTAGGGGCTGTTTGAAAAGTCTGAAAAGCCCCGAACCGGTGGTTGGAAACCCACCGGCTGACAGCACGAAGGCCCCTCAGGGCCTGGAAACCAGCGGC
>DAOUBX010000155.1:0-15836 GCA_034432445.1 Anaerolineales bacterium | reverse complement strand
AGCTGTGGTATGTGCCGCAAGCGGTCGTCACTCACTTCGGCGAGGCCAGCAGCAAGCAGGTCGCCGAGGCCATGTACGTCCAGCTCTACCGGAGCAAGGTGCAGTTCTACCGCAAGTTCGGCGGCGCGCGCCGCGGCCGGCTGGCCAAAGCGCTGCTGGCGCTGGCCTACGCGCCCCGCTGGCTGGTGGCCACAGCCGGGAGCCCGTTCTCGGACAGTGTGCGGCGCCAGGCGCAGGCCTTCCGGCGGTTGTTGGCTGAACTGCCGGGGATGTGACCGCGCCCTGCTGGACACCGTGCCCTTCGTGGGCCGCTAGTGCTGGGAGACGGTGATCGCGCTGGAGCGCTGAGGCTGCGAGCCTGCGCCAAAGTTGCCAACTTTTCGGAAAAGTTGGCAACTTTGGCGCAGCCGGGCGCGCGTCAATGGCCGGCTGCTGGCTGAGCTGGCGGGAATTTGACGACGCCTTGGCAAATCGCTGCTTTGGCGCTACAATGTGCAGGAGAGGTCTGTAGACGAGCACGGATCCTTGAAAGGGCAGACTGATGGAAACGTTGTACCAAACTATTGACCAATCCGGCATCTCAATTCCCTTGGCGATTGTTCGCTCCTTTGGCCTGTCTGAGGGCACGCGCATTGCCATCTCCTGGCAGAAGGACGGCATTCGTGTGGTCCCTGTCGAGGTGAGCGCTGAGGAGATCGAAAACCGGGCCTTGCGCTTCTTGCTCAAGAACGTGGGCGACGCCGTGTGCATCGGACGGTTACAGCGCACGTCTACCGGCCTTTGGCTGGCGCCGGTGCTGGAAGCCTCCACAGGCCAACCCATCGGCCAGCTATGCTACACCGCTGCCGGAGATCTCGTCGTCGGGGAGTCCACGCCGCTGGAGAAACTGCTTGGAGCAGGCGATGGCTCTTGACGTGCCCTTGCTACGCCAGGAGCATCCTTGGACGTGTCTTCCTGCGTGCATCCGCATGGTCTTGGCTTATCGCGGCCAACTCATCGCAGAGGCAGATGTCGCCGCTGCCTGTCGCACCACGCCGCTGCGAGGGACGCTTCCCGAGCGGGCCGTCGAGGGCGTGCAGCAACTGGGATATCATGCTCTCTGGTTCGAGAACGCGGACTTGGATCGCCTGCAAGAACTGATCGACCACGACTGGCCGGTGATCGTCTTCTTGCGAGCGCGCGATCTTCCCGGCGGGGGAACGGGTCTGCATGGAGTTGTAGTCATTGACGTTGCACAGGAAAGCGTGACCGTCTTGGATCCTCAAGCGGGCAGGCGTTACACGTTGGGCCGAGGCCCTTTCCTCTCAGCTTGGCGGGCGTTGGATGCGCAAGGGATGGTCATCTGGCAGTAGCGTTGTTCGGCTGGCAAGCAGCGCCTGCAACGCCTTGACCGCGCTCTGTTCGACGCCGTACCCTCGGCGGGTCGCTATGACTGGGCGACCGTGATCGTGCTGGAGCGCTGAGGCTGCGAGCCTGCGCCAAAGTTGCCAACTCTTCGGAAAAGTTGGCAACTTTGGCGCAGCCGGGCGCGCGTCTAGGGCCGGCTGCTGGCTGAGCTGGCTGGGATGTGAGGGGCAATGCCCGGGTGGGCGCTGGCTGTGCTTTGTGCTATACTGGCCCGGCACTTTCTGATGATCGCTCACCGATGAGCGTCTTGGCGTCGAACGGGTCTTGGGCGCCATCACTGCGTTGGTCGAGAACAATCCGTGCGTATCGTCTACGTCGTTCTCTCCCCTACCTTCGGTATGTATCAGGTAGCAGCCGATCTGGCTAATCGCCTGCATCGTGACCATGAGGTGCATGTGATAGCCGCTCAAGCTGCTCCGGCCGACCGCTTCGCACCTCCGGTGCCGATCCATCGGCTAACCCGCGCGGGCAACTCTGGTATGGAATTGGGTAGTCTCAACGGTTTGCGGCTGGCCAATGTCCTCCGCACAGCCACTGCCCTGCGACCTGATTTGGTGCACGTGGTGGCGCCTCATGTTTGGAATCTACCGCTTGTGCTCTGGCTGCGTTGGCGGCGCATTCCGGTGGTCTACACGTTGCATGACCTGGACCCCCACCACGGCACGGCTTTTAGCAGCTTGATGCGGCTCTTCAACAGTCGCATTGTGCATCTGGTGGATCATCTCTTTGTCTACGGCCAGGTGTACAAAGAACGGCTTGCTGAGGCCGGGCTAGACCCGGCGCGTATCACGGCAATTCCGCTTCTTCATCTCTTTCTGGGTTTCCAGCAGGAACAAGAAGTGCTGGCAAACCTGGCCCAGCCGGAATCGGTGAGCTACGAGCCGATGGCATTGTTCTTTGGCCGGCTAGAGCCTTACAAAGGGTTGGACGTTCTGCTGGAAGCCTTTCGTCTGTGGCAGCCTGCCCTTGTGCGTCTGGTAGTGGCTGGACGTGGTAACATCGACGCCTTTTGGGACGGCCAGCCCTTGCCCCCCAATGTGCATGTGTTGGGAGGACACATTACCGACGACCAGGCCGTCGCCCTCTTCCGCACCTGTGGTCTCCTGGTGCTGCCTTACACCGATGCCACCCAGTCCGCATTGATAGCTGCGGCCTATGCCTTTCGCAAGCCGGTGCTGGTCACCCGCGTCGGTGCGTTGCCGGAGTATGTGGAGGCAGAGCAAACCGGTTTTGTGGTTCCTCCAGGCGATCCCTTGGCGTTGGCGCACGCTTTGTCCGCAGCCTTTGCTCAGCCGCAGCTTCTGGCAGCCATGGGCGAGGCCGGCTACCGGTGGTATCAAGTCCAGCGCAGCCGCGAGCTCCAAATCATCTTGCAAGTCTATCGGTCTGTTGCCCGGGTGTAGGTGAGCTATGCGTAACGCCCTCTCGATTGACGTGGAGGACTATTTTCAAGTCCATGCGCTGGAAAGCGTTGTGCGCCGCACCGACTGGGACATCTACCCCAGCCGGGTCGAAGCCAACACACGGCGGGTGCTGCGTGTCCTGGCCGACAGCCAGGTGCGGGCTACCTTCTTCATTTTGGGCTGGGTGGCGGAGCGCTTTCCGCACCTGGTGGTGGAGATCGCCTCCGCTGGTCATGAGATCGCCACGCATGGTTACTGGCACGAGCTGATCTATCGTCAAACGCCGCAGGAGTTCGCCGCCGACCTCAGCCGCTCTTTGCAGGTCATTCGGGCTGCCCTGGCGGCGGGCGGCGATGCGACAGGTTCTATCCCCCTTCTGGGCTATCGTGCGCCCTCCTTCAGCATTACACGCGACAGCTTGTGGGCATTGGACGTGTTGCGCGACCAGGGGCTGCACTACGACTCCAGCATCTTCCCGCTGGTAGCCCACGATCGCTATGGCATCGCCAGCGCCGACCGTTTTGCCCATCGACTGGACAATGGATTGTGGGAGCTTCCCGTGTCCACTGTGCAACTGGCGGGTCGCAACTGGCCTGTTGCCGGTGGCGGCTATTTTCGCCTCTACCCTTACTGGCTGACTTGCCAGGGCATACGTCGCATCAATGCGGAGGGTCATCCTGCCGTTGTCTATTTGCATCCTTGGGAGTTTGACCCCCAACAGCCGCGCATCGCCGGAGTGGGGTCGGTTTCACGTTTCCGCCACTACATCAACCTGGCGCGGACCGAGGTCCGTCTACGTCGCCTGCTGCAGGACTTTGCTTTTGCTCCCATGGCTGAAGTCTTCCACCTTGTCTGAAGCCCCTATTGTCTCGACCGGTCATTTGGGGGCAAGCACTGTGTCGTTGGTCGCTAATTCATTGTACACTGCTACCTGTCTTCCGGTATTGTCATGCGCATTGCCATAGTCACCCAAGAAGAACCCTTTTACCTGCCTCCATTCCTGGACCGGCTGGTTACCGCTCGTCGCGCCGATATCGTTGCTCTGGTTATCCTGCGCCCCTTCAACGAATCGTTGCTGGACGTGGGACGCCGCCTGTACGAGTTCATGGGGCCTTGGGATTTCCTGCAAGAGTGTTTTCATTTCGCCGCAGCCCGCGGGCTGGACACGGTCAATCGCCTGCGTCCTGTCGCGCGTCCCTACTCAGCAGCTGATGTAGCCCGTCGCCATAGCATTCCAGTCTACCGCCCCGCCAGCATCAACGCAGATGCGTTTGTCCAAGTGCTGCGCGACGAGATTGCACCCGATCTGCTGGTGTCCGTTGCCGCCAGCCAGATCTTCAAACGCCAGGTGCTGGCCGTCCCGCCTTTGGGCTGTATCAATGTGCATTCTGCCCCGCTGCCGCGCTACCAGGGCATGATGCCCAACTTCTGGGCCATGCTGCACGGCGAGAGCGAGACGGCAGTCACTATCCACTACATGGTGGAGAAGCTCGACGCCGGCGACATTATCCTGCAAGTCCCTGTGCCTATTCAACCCGACGACACGCTGCACACACTTATCGTTCGCTCCAAACAGATCGGCGTCGATGCGCTGCTAACAGCGCTTGCCCAGATTGAGGCAGGCGTTGCGACAGCTACGCCTATGAGTACGGAACAAGCCAGCTATTTCTCCTTCCCTAAACGGGCAGATGGGGCGCGCTTTCGCAGCCAGGGCAGGCGCTTCCGATGATGCCCCCGCAGCACGCGGCCATCTCGATCGGCGTGGGCCTGCTGGGTTGGTGGTGGAGCGGTAAGCCAGCCGCCCTGCCAGCTAGCGTAGCCGTCGGTGTCCTCATCGACCTGGACCACGCAGTCGATTACGCCTGCTACGCTTTCACCGGTGAGCACCGTCTCCTCTTACCCTTGCACGGCTACGAGCTGGCGTTGCCGCTCTGGTGGATCAGCACGCGTTGGCTTGGCCCCAAAGCATCCGCTGCGGTTGTAGCGTCCTATCTTCTGCATTTGGTGACCGACGAGCACAGCAACCAAACTAAGCCAGGGACCTATTCCTTGCTTTTGCGTGCGCGCAAAAGCTTTCGCCTAGAGGCTCTCTCCCGCAATCCGGCCGCCGGTATCCAGGGGCGTCAGGATGACCTGGTCGCACTCCAACGCATCGTTGGACGGCTCCGCCGCATGCTTGGGCGATGATCGTCACATAGAGCGGCGCGTTACCGGAGTACATAATTGAGCGACAGCGCTACGGCGCATTCGTAAGATGCGCACAATTCGCAGCAAAAGAATCGTTTCTCGCCCATGACCTCCAAACACGAACGCCGCATCCTGCTGGCCATCATCCTCTTCTCCGTTCTCCTGCGCGTCGGCCTGGCCCTGGCCCTGGGCAACAGCCTGGAAGAGACGCGCGGCGGCACCGCTGACCAGATCTCCTACGACGCGCTGGCGCAGCGCGTGGCGGCCGGCTATGGCTTCTCCTTCGCCACCGACTGGTGGCCGGGCGTCAAGGCTGACCAGCCCACTGCGTTCTGGTCCTATCTCTACACCCTCTACCTGGCCGGCGTCTACGCCCTCTTCGGCCACACGCCGCTGGTCGCGCGCTTGCTCCAGGCCGTGATCGTGGGCGCGGCCATGCCCTGGTTGACCTGGCGCATCGGCCGCCGCGTCTTTGGCCCCCGGCCGGCGCTGATCGCTGCCGCCATCAGCGCGGTTTACCTCTACTTCGTCACCTATGCCGCCTCCTTGATGACCGAGGCCCTCTATATCGTCGCCATCCTGTGGACGCTGGACGCGGCCATGCGGCTGGCGGCCGCGCTGATCCCCGCGCCGGCGCGGCGTTCTGAGGACCCCGCAGGGCCTGGGCGCCGTCGGCAACTGCTGCTGGGGCTGGAGCTGGGCCTGGCCATGGGTGTCACCCTGTTGCTGCGCCAGGTGATCAGCGCGTTTCTACTCGTCCTGGCCCTGTGGTTCCTGGTGCTCTTGTGGCGCCGCGGCCGGCTGCGGGCCGGGCTGGCGCCCCTGGTCGCGGCGGCGCTGCTGATGGCGCTGCTGCTCTTGCCCTTCGTCGTGCGCAACTACCGCGTTTTTGGTGTGGTCGGCATGCCCAACACCAACGTGGGCATCAACTTCTTCTGGGCCAACCACCCCATCTACGGCGTGCGCTTCGAGGCGGTGCTGTCGCCCGAGCACGGCGTCTCCTACCAGGACCTGATTCCACCGGAGCTGCGCGGGCTGAACGACGCCCTGCTCGACCGCGCGTTGCTGGCGCGCGGGGTGCAGATCGTGTTGGACGACCCCGGCCGCTATCTTTTGCTCTCCCTCAGCCGCGTGCCCATCTACTTCCAGTTCTGGCCCACGCCGCAGTCCACCACCTTGAGCAACGTCTCGCGCCTGCTTAGCTTCGGCCTGTTCCTGCCCTTCATGCTCTACGGCCTGATCCGATCCGTCGTCGACGCGCGCCGCGGCAAGTTCACGTCCCGGCCGAGCGCAACCGCACAGGCCGGTCTCCTGGACGAGCCTGCCCACGGCCTGCGTGTGCCCTACTTGGCCCTGCTGTGGCTGTTCCTGGCCGTTTACACCCTGGTGCACCTGCTCTCCTGGGCCAACGTGCGCTACCGCCTGCCGGTGGACGCCGTGTGGATCGTCTTCGCCGGCTATGCCTTAGACGACCTGCTGCGCCGCCTGGCTGCCCATCGCCAAAAAGCGCAGACCACGCCGAGCGTCGGTTGATGCGATGACCGTGCCATCCAGAGCAACGCCTGTTTCCGGCAAGACGAGTCTCTTTGCCCAGCTCACCGTGCTAGCGGCCTTTCTGTTTATTGCTGCGTCGGCAGGCGGAGCGCAAGCGGACGCGCATGGTGTTGTGCTTGGCATGTTCCCTCTCCAAAGGCCGGTTTGGCGTTTGCAGTGCGTCGACTGTCCCTTTGTCAGCTTCGAGGTTAGCGATCGCAGTCTAGCGCTCGACGCCGCCGGCCGGCCCCACGTAGCATACACCGGCGATCAACTTTTCTACGCCTACTTCGACGGTGCGGCCTGGCAGGTCGAGGCTGTCGATGCCGCGCCCGGCAGCCAGGACATCTACCCCTCGCCACCCTCCCTGGTGCTGGACGCCACAGGCGCGCCGCACATTAGCTATCTCAGCGCTGCCAGCCGCGACCTGCGCTATGCCCGTCGCAGTCCTCAGGGATGGGTGCTGGAGACGGTCGATTCTGTGCCGGCCGGCCAGATCCTCGACTACGACACGGCTATTGCGCTGAACCAGCATGGCCACCCGCGCATCGCCTATTTCAGGTACGGCCGGTTGCACTATGCTGCCTGGACGGGCGACCGCTGGGATATTCAGCTAGTGGACCGCACCACGAAAGGGGAGTTTCACGTGTCGTTGGCGCTGGACGCTGCCGGACAACCCCACATCAGCTACGGCATCTGGCGTGGCGCAGCGGGCCTCTACCTGAAATATGCGCACCGGCGTCAAGGGGTTTGGTATAGCGAGACGGTCGAGGATGGTTTTCTTGGCGAGGGTAACTCCATCGCCCTCGACAGCCACGGCCTCCCCCACATCAGCTACCTGGACTACACCCGTAGCCAGCTCAAGCTGGCTCGGCGCAGCCCGGCCGGCGCCTGGCAGATCCAGGTGGTCGACGACTTGCAGTGGTTCGGCGGTTTCACCTCCCTGGCCCTGGACGCCGCGGATCAGGCGCACATCACGTACGCCGGCCCGCCGCGCGGGGTGCGCTATGCCCGCTGGGACGGCGCTGCCTGGCAGATTGAGGTCTTGGCCGGCGCCGGTTGGTCCACTGCGCTGGCGTTGGATCAAGCCGGCCGGCCGCACATGGTCTACTTCGACACCGGCCCGCGCAGCCTAGTCTATGGACGTCGCGACGCCGCGAGCTGGCGCTGGCAGACCGTCGACCGCACTGCGGACGTGGGCCAGCACGCGACGGCTGCCCGTACCCCTGAGGGCGCGCTGGCCGTGGCCTACTACGAGGCCGGCCACGGCGACCTACGCCTGGCCTGGCGCAGCAGCGCCGGCTGGCAGGTGGAGACGGTGGACGCGGCCGGCGATGTCGGCCGCTACGCCGCGCTGGCCTTCACCGCCGGCGCCCTGCCGCGCATCAGCTACTACGATGCCGCCAACGGCGATCTGAAGGTCGCCCGCCGCGGGCCCAACCGCTGGGCTGTGGAAACGGTGGACTCTGAGGGCGATGTCGGCCAGTTCACCTCTCTCGCGCTCGATGGCCTGGACCAGCCCCTGGTAGCCTACTACGACGCGACGCAGGGCGATCTCAAGCTGGCGCGCCGCGACTCCGCCGGCCGCTGGACAATCGACGTCGTGGCCGCCGAGGGCGACGTGGGACAATACCCCTCGCTCGCTCTCGACCCGGCCGGCCAGCCGGTCATCGGCTTCTACGACGCAACCCACGGCGACCTCTGCTTGGCGTTCCGCCAGGATGGCCGTTGGGTGGTCGAGATCGTCGACGCGGCCGGCGATGTGGGTCGTTACACATCCCTCGCCTTCGACGCCCAGGGCCAAGCGCACATCAGCTATTACGACGTAACCAACGGCGACCTCAAATATGCCGTGCGCCGCAGCGGCGCGTGGGCTGCGACCACAGTCGATGCCGCGGGCGATGTAGGGCGGCACACGTCCCTGGCGCTGGACGCCGCCGGCGCGCCGCACATCGCGGCAAGCAGCGCCGCCAACGACGCCTTGCGCTACGCCTGGTGGACCGGCGCGGGCTGGCAGGTGCAAACGGTGCGCGCGGGCTGGCAGACGGCGTCCTTCCCCTCGCTGATCCTGGAGCAAGGGCGCCCGCGCATCGCCTTCTACGACCCCGGCTGGCGTCACCTGCGCCTGGCCTGGGGCGAGCCCTTTGGCCTCTATCTGCCTCTGGCCCTCCGCCATTGACCAACAACCATTCCCCAATTGACCATCAACATCCTCTTCCTCACCCAAGTCCTGCCCTATCCCCTGGACGCCGGCCCCAAGGTGCGCGCCTACTACATGCTGCGCCACCTGGCCGGGCAACATCCGGTGACGTTGGTCTCCTTCGTCCGCCCCGACGATCGGCCGGCGTATGTGGAGCATCTGCGGCAGTTCGCCCACGCCGTGCACACCGTGCCCATCCACCGCTCGGCCGGCCGTAACCTGCGGGCTGGTGTGCGCGGGCTGCTTACCGGCCTGCCGGTTACCATTGTCCGCGACGAGATGGCCGAGATGGCCGCGCTGCTGCGCCGACTGGCCGCCGAGACGCGCTTCGACGTGATCCACGCCGATCAGCTCAGCATGGCGCAGTGGGGCTTGCTGGCCGCGCAGGCCGCGCCTCGTCGCCCCCAGACCCTGCTGGACGAGCACAACGCCATCTACAAGCTGACCGAGCGCATCGCAGACGAGTCGACCGGCCTGCGCCGCCTGATCGGCCATCGCGAGGCGCGCGCCTTTCGCCGCTACGAGGCGGACATGCTGCGCCGTTTCGACGCCATCCTCACCGTCACCGACCAAGACCGCAGCCTGCTGCTCGACCTCTTCCCTGAGCCTGAGCGCAGCCAACAAGCCGCCAAGTTCACCACCCTCCCCATCTGCATCGATCCCACCGCGGTCGCCCCGGTCGCCCATCCACCAACTTACCGGTCCACCGATTCGCCGGCCCCCACCGTGCTCCACCTCGGCACCATGTTCTGGCCGCCCAACGTGGCCGGAGTGCTGTGGTTCGCACGCGAGGTGTTGCCGCTGGTCTGGCAGCAACTGCCCGCAGCGCGCTTCGTGGTCGTGGGCAAGAACCCGCCGGCCGAGGTGCAGGCCCTGGCCGCCGACCCGCGCATCGAGGTGACGGGCTACGTGGCCGACCCCCTGCCCTACCTGGCGGCCGCCGATGCCTTCATCGTGCCCCTTTTCTCCGGCGGCGGCATGCGCGTCAAGATTGTGGACGCCTGGCTGTGGGGCCTGCCCATCGTTTCCACTCCCATCGGCGCCGAGGGGATCGAGCTGCACGAGGGCGAGAACATCCTCATCGCCGGCGACGCGGCTGCCTTCGCCGCGGCCACGGTGCGCGTGCTGACCGATGCCGAGCTGAACCAACGCCTGCGGCTGGCCGGCCGGCGCTGGGTCGAGGCGCGCTACGACTGGCGCGTCGTCTACCGCCGCGTGGATGCAGTGTACGCCCGGCTGGCCAACGCGGCCCTGCGCAGCTAGCGCGGCGCCGCTGCCCGCAGCCGCGTCCCACCTCTGCCGCCAGACCGGGTGCGCAGCGGCTCCGGTGTTTTGTAGCCTTGGCGCCGCTTGTGCTATAATGCCGGGCGCACGGGTCTTCCATCATTGTCTACACCTTCCTCCGAGCCTTGTGCCTTCCTGCAGCCCGGGGCAATGCTACAAAGGGGTGGTCACTGTTCACGGGGCTGCAGCCACGTTGCAAGCTGTTCTGTGCCAACCGTCGAGCCTGGGATGCTCGACCCCGTTTGGGATAGGCTGTACCATCGGCCGAGCGAGAACAACTGGCCAACCGACAAGGGAAGGTTGGCCACGTTGACGTCACAAGCAGCGCCCTGCGTGGTGTAAGCGCTGCCCACAACCGGAGCGTTTGTCACACGGAAGGACGGAGCCACGACCCATGGATCTCTGTACGTTGCACTTGGCTTCCAACCGACCCTCGTCCTTAGGGACGTTGTCCTGGGCCATGCCCACGGGGAGGAACTATGAGCGCCGAATCGAGTGGCTTGGGTGATCGTGAGCGCGGCCTCGGCCGCGCCTTGTTGACTGTTCGCCGGCAGGGTCGTCTTGCTCTGCCCGGTTTGCGCCTGCGCACGTCCGAGCGCAAGCTGCTGCTTTTGGTCGTGGACGTGCTCCTCCTCAACTTCGCCCTGGGCGTGAGCTGGTTCGCGCGCGACAACACGCCGGCCCCTCTCAGCACGGCTCTTGCCCCCATCAAGTGGTACATCACCTTGACCGTGGTGTGGTACCTCTGGGCGCAGTTCTTCGAGCTCTACGACCTGCCGCGGGCTGCCAGCACCACAACCATCGTGCGCAGCGCCACCTTGGCGGTTGCAGCTACGGTGCTGGTTTACGTCTTGATTCCACGGCTGACGCCGCCGCTGGCGTCGCGCGGCCCCGTGTTTCTCTTCCTGTTTCTGGCGTGGGGCGGCGTGGTCGCCTGGCGTATTGTCTACGCCCGCGCCTTTGTTCAGCCCTGGTTCAAGCAGCAGGCGCTGGTCGTCGGCGCCGGCTGGGCGGGGCGCACCCTGGTGGAGATGTTGCAGGAGGCGACCCATGACGCTAACCCCTACCGCGGCACCGGCTACGTGCTGCGCGGCTTCATCGACGACAACAAAGCCCTGACCGACGCGGAGTTCGGCGGCGTGCCGGTGCTGGGCGGCCGCGACGTGCTGGTGCCGCTGGCGCAGGCCTTGCAGGTAGATGAGATCATCGTCGCCATCACCCATCGCCACGCCATCAGCAGCGAGCTGTTCGATGACCTGCTGCGCTGCCGTGAGCTGGGCATGCGCATCACGCCGATGCCGGTGATCTACGAGCGCCTGTTGACGCGCGTGCCTGTGCAGCACCTGGGGCGCGACTTGCAAGCGGCCTTGCCGATGGAGGACAGCGCTGCCTACCGGCTCTATCTGGTGGTCAAGCGCATTACCGACTTCGTCATCGCCGTCCTGGCGTTGATCCCGCTGGCGGTGGTGGCTCTGTGGGTAGCCATAGCCAACGCCATCTCCTCGCCCGGCCCGCTGCTGTATCGGCAGACGCGGGTGGGCAAGGGCGGCCGTCTCTTCGAGTGCATCAAGTTCCGCTCCATGATTCCGGATGCCGAACAGCACACCGGCGCCGTGTGGGCCGCCAAGGATGACAATCGCATCACGCCCGTAGGGCGCATCCTGCGCAAGACGCGGCTGGACGAGCTGCCACAGGTGATCAACGTCCTGCGCGGGGAGATGAGCATCATCGGCCCACGGCCGGAGCGCCCCCAGTTCGTGGAGACCCTGGCGCAGCAGATCCCCTTCTACCGCGCCCGGCACGCCGTCCACCCCGGCATCACCGGCTGGGCCCAGGTGCAGTACCGCTACGGCAACTGCCAAGACGACGCCCGCGTGAAGCTGGAGTACGACCTCTACTACGTCAAGCACGCCAACCTCCTGCTCGACTTGCGCATCCTGCTCAAAACCGTCGCCGTCATGACCCAGTTCAAAGGCCAGTAACCTGCCCTTCTCCCCCCGGATAGGGCCCGGTTGAGAGCACATTCCCTCTCCCAGAGGGAGAGGGCCGGCGTGAGGGCATGCGACCCACCACCTACAACATCCTCGGCTACGGCCGCATGATCGCCGACACCGTCCGCACCGACGCCTACGCGCGTGCGCTGCGCCAAACGGTGCGGCCTGGTTACACGGTGCTCGACATCGGCGCGGGGCCGGGCATCTTCACCCTGCTGGCCTGCCAAGCCGGCGCCGACCACGTCTACGCCGTGGAGCCGGACGACTCGATCTTGCTGGCGCAGGAGTTGGCCGCTGTCAACGGCTACGCCGACCGCATCACTTTCATCCAGGACGTGTCGACCGCCGTCACCCTGCCGCAGCGCGTCGACGTGGTCGTGCAGGACATCCACGGCTTGCTGCCGCTCTACCAGCACTACCTACCCGCGTTGATCGACGCGCGGGCGCGGCACCTGGCCCCGGGCGGCGCTATGATCCCGCGGCGCGAGACGATCTGGCTGGCCCCGGTCGAGGCGCCGGACTTGTATCGCCAGTATGCCGGGCCGTGGGACGAACGGCCCTATGGCCTGAACTGGCAGCCGGCGCAGGAGATGGCGCTCAACGCCCACGGCAAGGGTCGCGTGGCGCCGGAGCAACTGCTGGCCGCGGCGCAGCCGTGGGCCATGCTCGACTACCTGGCCGTCGCCGACCCCAACGTGGCCGGCGCAGTGCAGTTCACCGTGCAGCGCGCCGGCGTGGCCCATGGCTTGATCGCCTGGTTCGACGCCGAGTTGGCCGACGGTGTGGGCTTCTCCAACGCGCCCGGCCGGCCGGAGCTGATCTTCGGCCAGACCTTCTTCCCCTGGCGCGAGCCGGCCGTGCTGGCGCCGGGGGACGTGGTGCTCAGCACGGTGCAGGCCATCCTGGCCGGCCATGACTACCTGTGGACCTGGAGCACGCGCATCCTTGACCAAGGCCGGCCAGGCCGGCTAAAGGCCAGCTTCGAACAGTCGACCTATTTTGCCGCCCCGCGCAGCTTAACGCGTTTGTAAGGTTTATCAGTTGACAGGGGTGTGCGATCTGGTTAGAATTGCTGTTGCACGTAGAACTTCCCGGTTGTGCTCTCAGCGGCGTTTGTGCAACTTTGTGTCACGGCAGCCACCAAGATGTCATCCACCCGCCCCATTCACCATCCCCGTACAGCCTCGCGTGTTTTCGGCCAGGATGCCGTGATCATCAGCCCGGCCGAGAACATGGTGCGCATGCTCAACCCGACCGGCAGCCGCATCTGGCAGCTCGCCGACGGCACGCGCACAGTGGCAGAGATTGCGAGCGTGCTGGCGCAGGAGTTCGCGGTGACCCCGACCGAGGCGCTGGCCAGCACCGAGGAGTTTGTCGCTGCCCTGGTGGACAAGGGTCTGTTGACCTGGGCCGAGTAGCGAGTCGGCAAGGAGGCGTGTAGCCCGCCGACGTTCGGGCCTGGATTGCCCCGATGAGCAGGGTGTTAGAAGGACGGTGCGGCGCAGGACGCCGTCAGACAATCCAGGCCGTTGTCTTGCAGTGATCGCGAGCGGTGCAACAGCCGGCACGGACATCCTCCGACCGACCCGCCTAAGGGCGTTTTGGCCCGGCAATCAAAGGCGGAGGGCAACTATTCAGCCCTAGGTGCCGGGCACTTAAGACTGCGCTGGCCAGGGCGTCTGCAGAGCCGGCTCAAGTTGGAAACCGGTCGCAAGTGCCCGGCACCTGAATAGTTACGGCGGAGGAGCGACGCAGTCGAGGCCTCGCTACAGGCCGGTGGGTCGAGTAGCGGGTCAAGTGCGGCTGTGCACGCAGGCGAGTCCAGCGTTGCGCAACCTAGCGGCCCTATGCGACCGGCCCCCTGCGCACGTTCTAAGAGGCTGTTTGAAAAGTCTGAAAAGCCCCGAACCGGTGGGTTTCCAACCACCGGCTGACAGCACGAAGGCCCCTCAGGGCCTGGAAACCAGCGGCTGAGGCCGCTTCGTACTCTCAGCCAGATGGTTTCAACCTCTGATCCCGGCGATGCCGGGCTTTTCAAACAGTCTTTAAGGTCTATCAGCCCCCGGACGCCGTTGCCCATTAACCGTTGCCCATTGACGATGTTCACGCTTCCCGCCCTGCCCGATCGCAGCTTTGACGGCTGTGCCATACCCCCGACATCCGCCGATCCTTATGCGGCGTTGTTGGCGCGCCTGGGCCGCGAGCACGTGCCCTTCAGCGTGCTGTGGGAGCTGACCCATATCTGCAACCTGGACTGTGTCATGTGCTACAACGCGCCGCGTCGCCAACCGGAGCTGAGCACGGCCGAGTGTCTGAACATCCTGGAACAGTTGGCCGCGGCGGGGACGCTGCGGCTCACTCTCACCGGCGGCGAGATCCTCACCCGTCGCGACTTCTTTGCCATCGCCGAACAGGCCCGCCGCCTGGGTTTCGACCTGACCCTGAAGACCAACGGCGTCCTGATCACCCCGACCAAGGCCGACCGCATCGCTGCGCTGACGCCGTCGCAGGTGGATATCAGCCTGCTGGGCGCCACCGACGCCACCTTCGACCGCATTGCGCGCAGCCGTCACACCCTGGCGCGGGTGGTGCGCGGGGTGACGTTGCTGCGGGAGCGGGGGGTGCGTGTCAAGCTGAACACCTTGCTGTTGGACCTGAACATCGCCGAACGGGAGGCCATGGTGGAGTTGGCCCTTGCGCTGGGCGCGGAGTACGAGCAGGTGTTCAAGATCTCGCCCGACGACGACGGCGTGGACAAGGCCGGCCGGCACCAGCTCAGCCGGCAGCAGATCACCGATGCGCTGGTCGCCGATGGCACCCCCTTTGCGCCGCGGGTGCGCACGCCCGAGTCGCGCACCTGCTCGGTGGGACTCTCCTCCTGTCTGATCAGCCCTTACGGCGAGGTGTTCCCCTGCCAGGAGCTGCGCATCCCCGCCGGCAACCTGCGGGAGCAGCCCTTTGCCCAGATCTGGCGCGAGGCGCCGATCCTGGTCGAGTTGCGCCGGCGGCACACTGTGCGTTTCCTGCCCGACTGCCAAGTCTGTCCCATCAACGCCTACTGCGAGGGACGCTGTTCCGGCCTGGCCTGGAAGGAGAGCGGCGATCTCTACGCCGGCCACACCCTGGCCTGCCAGCAGGCACAGGCGCGCTTTGCCCAACAGCACCCAGGCACACCCATTCCGGAGACGGCGCTGCAGGCACGGCTGCGGGCCAATCCTGCTGCGCCGCAGCCTGTTGCCCTGCGCCAGCCGATCCCTTTGCTGGGCTTAGACGATGCCTGGACGGCCCAACCGGCTGTGAGCGCAGCCGGCGTGCCGGCTTGGCGCGTTTGACATGGAGCTGCGCACCCGCAAACACGCGGCCGGCCACGGATTGTACGCAGTCAGGAGACCTCTCAAGTTTGCCGGCGCCGGCGGTGTTTCGTGTCCGACGCTAAGTCCCGGCGCCTGCGGCCGAGATACACCTGCTCGACCTTTCCGATGGTTTCCAAGCTAACTCTATATTCAGGAGCAGCGAGTTTCTCCTGCCCCCACGCACTGGAGCGACACCATGGACATCTTCATTCCTCCTACCCATCAGTTTGTTGATCAGCAGGGTCGCCAACCATGGCAACCGCCCGCCATTGTCTTCGAGCGTTCTCTCGAGGTCTCGGCGCAAGGCGGTCCGCCCGATCCTGGCTTTGCCCCCCAAGGCTTCCTGGGTCCGCTGGGGACGTCGGGCGGCAAAGGTACGTGCACGTGATGCGTTCGCCAGCGGCTGAGGCCGACTAACACATTTGAGCAAATCGAGTCTAGTGGCCTGATGGGCCACAGCACGGCGGGCGCGCCG
>DAOUBX010000154.1:0-12655 GCA_034432445.1 Anaerolineales bacterium | reverse complement strand
CAGCGACTGGTGGGCCGCAGGCGAGGTGCAGGTGAGCGGCCACAGCCGCTGGGAACACGCTCCGCCAGGCCCTGAGGGGCCTTCGTACTGTTAGCCAGGGATTTCCAATCCTGGGTTAGGGGCACGCCTGAGCAGTTACGAGAGATGATAGATGCCGGGTCTTGATTCTGCTGACCAAGTGGCAGAAGTGGCGGACAACCATCCGCCGCTTACAGATGCCGCCAAGGCACGTTTTCAACGCTGGACCGCCTTGCTGATCGCCGTGAGCGCCGTCTTGCTGGCCCGCAACAGCTTAGGCGGCAGCAACGCAGCCGAGGACGCGTTGAACGCCAACATCCTGGCCAGCGACGCCTGGGCCTTCTACCAGGCCAAGAACGTGCGCCAGACCATGTACAAGCTGGCGGTGGACGATTTGACGACGCGGCTGGAAGTGGAGGGCGAGACGTTGACGCCGGCGAGCCGGCAAGCCTTGCGGGCCCGCATCGACGCTTACCAAGCTACCATCGACCGCTATGAGAGCGAGCCTGACCCCAATGATCCGGAGGATTTTCTCAAGGGCGAGGGCAAGCGCGAGCTGTCTCAACAGGCGCGCTACTACGCGGCGCAGCGCGACCAAGCGCTGAGGCGCGCTGGCAGTTTCGACATTGCCGAAGTTCTCTTTCAAATCGCTATCGTGCTGGCTTCGGTGGCGATCTTGGCTACCTCGCGCCTCGCCCGAGCGGCGGCTATTTTGCTTGTGCTGCTCGGCGTGATTTTCATGGCAAACGGCTTTCTGTTGCTGGTGAACTTGCCTTGACCAAGGCTTAGGTTGTAGGCCCCAAGCTGGCTCGATCAGGAGGTCCATCAAAGCGTGAGGCGGCGCGCTACCGCGTGCGGTCCGCCGGCTTTACAGCTCGCGTGGCGATGAAAGTTGCGATGTACTGATCTAGCACGAAGTCCGGCCAGCGATCCTCGTAGAAACCGGTGATGACGAAGCCGGCGTCGATCTGACCGCCGATCTGGTCATCCAACGTGTGGCCGAACTCCATGGCCGCGCCCTCCTCGATCAGCCGCTGCCGTTCGGCGTCGCTCGTGCTGGTCAAGTCGGAGAAGGGGATGCGATACTTGACCTCGAGCACCCCTTCCTCGTCAGCCTTGCGCAAATCGAAGATGTAGGTGATCGGGTTGAGAAAGCCGCTCAGCAGGCTGCCCCCGGGTCGCAGCACGCGGAAAGCTTCGCGCCACACCGGGCGCACATCGGGCACGAAAAGATTAGAGGTTGGGTGTACGATCAGGTCAAAGCTCTCGTCGGCAAAGATCGAGAGATCGCGCATATCGCCTTCGACCGTACGCAGCGTCAACCCGTCGCGGCCGGCGACGTAGCGATCTTGCGCCAGCTGCCGCGGCGAGTTGTCAAGAACCGTTACAGTGGCGCCGGCTGCCGCCAGCACCGGTCCCTGCTGTCCTCCGCCCGAGGCCAGGCACAGCACGTCCACGCCGTGCAGGTCTTCTGGGAACCACGTGCGCGGCACCGGGAGCGTTGGCGTCAGGATGATCTGCCAATCGCCGCGGCGTGCGGCCGCCGTCACCTCGGGCCCCACGGGGATCGACCACGGGCTCTTGTCTTCGACTGCCTTGTCCCACGCGGCACGGTTGTAGGCTCGGATGTCCATAGGGTACCTCTCTCTTGACTGGATTACAGCCGCGCTGGTGTGAGTCGCGGGTATGGATCACATCGCTTGACAGCGGTGTGATCGTAGCACAGAGCACGTCGTTGGGCAAGCCATCCCCTTTGGAGTTTGATCAGTCGTTTCCGGCCCAACTTCTCCTGGCTGAGCCTGGGCCCAGCGCAGGCAGTTGGCGAAGCAGCGAAACTGGTGTACACTGCCGCCAGCTGCTCGGGCCGGTTACCTGATCGAGCCCAACATTCAGTGCCAGACGTAGATTGGTCTGTCCTGAGGACGATTTTGCTGGCCGGAGACCACCGCATGGGCAAAGAAAGCTTCTACTATCGTGAGTTGCGGGAGATGTTGCAGCGGCCGGGTTGTCCCGTCTGCCATGTGGGCAACAAGGTGGCGCGTAGCCAGATCGAGGGGCTGCTTTACGACAGCGTCACCGACAAGGACAGCCGCGAGAAGCTGGCCGCCTCGATGGGCTTTTGCCGCGCGCACAGCCGTGAGCTGTTGTCCTTCCCCGGCGAGCGTCTCGGCGCAACAATTATCACGTGGGCGGTGTTGCGCGAGGCTCAGCGACGGTTGCAGCGCAGCACCCCTGGCGCAGCGCCGTCGTTTCGCCAGCGCCTGCGGGGGCAACCGGCTAGCCAGTCTCCACTGGGAGCCGCGGCACCTTGCCCAATCTGTCAGAACCAGAGCGAAATCGAAGCGCGCTCGCTGCGCGAGCTGTTGGACAACCTGGTTGGCGACCTCGACGAGCCTCTGCGCCGCGTTGGTGGGCTGTGCTGGCCGCACCTGGAGCTTGCCATGCGCACCAACGCGGACCCGCGCGTGCACAGTGCGTTGATCACCCTGCATGACGCTGTGTGGCAGGAGTTGATAGATCTGATGGGGGAATTCATCCGCAAACGGGACTATCGCTTCAGCAACGAGACGATCACAGACGAGGAGACGGCGGCGCTCGAGCGAGCGATCAAGGCGCTGACGGGGGTGTATCCGCTGCTGTCGTGACCAACGCAACCTGAATCGCCTGCACCAGCAGCCGATGTTCGACGGCGTGGATACGTGCTTCGAGGTCGTCCGGGCTATCGGTGGCGTAGATTGGCACATGTTCGCTGGTCAGCACCGGTCCCGCATCGACCTCCGGCACGACCCAATGCACCATCACACCGGTGTGGTCGATCTCGCCCCGCCGGAAAGCCTCGTAGGCGCGCTGGATGGCGTGCGTGCCGGCAAACTGGCCGGGCAGCGCCGGATGTAGGTTGAGCACACGACCGGGGAAGCGATCGAGAAACGCAGGGCTGAGCACGTGCATCCAGCCGGCCAAGACGACCAAGTCCGGCCCATAGGCCGCCACGTGCTGCGCCAGGTCCGCGTCGTACTGCTCGCGCGACCGGCCGGCGTCGGTGTAGGGCTTGAGGGGAAAGTAGAGGGTGGGGATGCCGGCGCGCTCCGCCCGCACCAGGCCATAGGCGTCACGGCGGTTGGACACCACGACGACAATGTGGGCGTCCAACTGGCCGGCAGCAATGGCATCGATGATCGCCTGCAAGTTCGTGCCGTTGCCGGAGATGAGAACGGCTAGTCGTGGGGACATGGGAGTTTGCTCGGAAGGGAGGCGTCAATACCGTAATGCGTGATGCGTAATGCGTGACCAGAGCGCTTGCGAAGTGCGTGTACGGATACCAGTTGCTCGCAACCAATCGTAATGTACTGGAAGAGTCCCTCCGAGTTAAGTATTACTCGTTACGCATTACTCGTCTCGTATCTCGCACACTCGCTCGCCGGCCACTACCTCGCCCACGATCCAGCCCTCGCCCAAAGCAGCCAGGGCCATTGCGGCTTGCTCTGCCGGCATGACGATCAGCATGCCCAGCCCCAGGTTGAACACATGGGCCATCTCATCGTCCGCGACCTGGCCGGCGCGCTGGATGAGCCGGAAGAGCGGCGGGATGGGCCAACTGCCGCGGCGCAGATGGATCGCAGCGCCTGCAGGCAGGATGCGCGGCGGGTTGTCGATCAGCCCGCCGCCGGTGATGTGGGCCAGGCCCTTGACCGTGACGCCGGCTTGTCGCAGGCGCTGGATTTCGGCCAGGTAGCAGCGGTGCGGCGCCAGCAACGCCTCCCCTAACGGCCGGCCCAGCTCCGACAGCTCGGCGCGCAGGTCCCAACCGTCAAAGACGCGGCGCGCCAGCGAGTAGCCGTTGGTGTGCAGCCCTGACGAGGCTAGCCCAATCACGGCGTCGCCCGGTCGGATCGTCGAGCCGTCGATGATCTGGCTGCGGTCCACCACCCCCACGATGGCGCCCACCAGATCGAACTCGCCCGCGGCGTAGACGCCTGGCATCTCGGCCGTCTCACCGCCCAGCAGTGCGCAGCCAACCGCGCGGCAGGCTGCGGCCGCGCCGCTGACCACCGCGGCCACCATCTGCGGGTCTAGCTTGCTGCTGGCGATGTAGTCCAAGAAGAACAAGGGCCGCGCGCCCTGCACCAAGATGTCGTTGACGCAGTGGTTGACGATGTCGTGGCCGATAGTGTCGTAACAGCCGAGGGCCGAGGCGATCTTGGTCTTGGTGCCCACGCCGTCGGTGGAGGCCACCAGCACCGGCGCGTCCATGCCCTTGAGCGCAGCCGCGTCGAACAGCCCGCCGAACGCGCCGATGCCCAGCAGCACCTCCGGCCCATAGGTGGCGCGCACGGCGTCCCGCATCAGCTCAACCGCGCGCGCGCCGGCCGCGATGTCCACGCCAGCGCTCTGGTAGGTCAGGCCGCTCATGGTTGGGGGTGCGCGTAGATTCGGCGTAGCTCGTCAGGGGTCTTCACTGTTTCGATGCTGTCATAGATCGACTCGAGAGTCTCGATATCTTCAATTCTGCGAATCTCCGGCAGCAGCGGCAATCCTTCGCTGCCGAAGCGCAAGCGGATCCCCAAGCTAATGGCGTCGATCAGGCCCTGACGGCGTCCCTGTTGCATGCCCTGCTGTATGCCTTGCTGTATGCCTTGCTGTATGCCTTGCTGCACGCCTTGCTTGATCCAAGTGTCTGCTATGGTGTCCATTATGGTTACTCCTGCAGGCCAGTGCTGCTCCATGGCTTCCCGTAGATCGGCCTCGGTGATGGTGGTGCTACCTGTGATCAGATAGCGCAGAACGGTCGCCACCAACTCTGCCGTGCTTTCCATCTGGGACAATTTCTCCATCAGGTCGAATATCTCCGTCACACGTTCAATGCCATCTGGATCGTTGACGTGTTTCATTGCCAGCAGAGCCAGCCGTAGGATCGCCTCGCCACGGATCTCTGCGTCGCTATACTTGCTCAGATCGACCAGCCAGTAGCGGAAGTCAGGAAAGTAGCCCAGCAGATCGTCTGGCCCATCGTACATGCCGGCCAGGTTCTCCGGCGTGCGCCAGGTCCACTGCCCGTGATAGACCACCAGCGGAATGATCGGCTGCAGTGCGCCCGACTGTTTGGGCCAGCGCTCCCAGATGCGCACCATGTAGCGCAACAACTGAAACGCCACGCGCGCGTCCGGGTAGCTCTTGTGTTCGAAAAGCAGGTAGATCACAGCCGGCCGTTTGTCGTTAAGCCGTCCAGTCAAGACCAGATCCGAATGCGATGACCGCAGATGCTCGTCGACGAATGTCTCTGAAGTCGCCTCCACCGACGCAAGGTTGATCAGCGCCGCCACTTCCGGCGGCAGGTAGTGACGCAGGAAGTCGGCGGCCACGTCGGGCCGTGACATGACCTGGCGGAAGAAGCTATCGTGCGGATTGGCTAACGGCTCGGCCATGGCTCTATTTTAACCTACGACGGCCCTGGCGCCAATGTCGCGACGATAGTGCATACCTTGGAAATCGATGCGCTGGATGCCACCATAGGCGCGCGCCAGCGCCGCCGGCAGATCGTCGCCAACGCCGGTGACGGCCAGCACGCGGCCGCCGTCGGTGAGCAGGCGACCATCCTCGGCCAGCCGTGTGCCCGCGTGGAAGACCGTCACGCCCGGCAACGCCTCGGCCTCGGCCACCCCGCCGATCGTGCGCCCCTTGGGGTAGCTGCCCGGGTAGCCCTCCGACGCCGCCACGACGGTCGCCGCCGCGCCGGTCTGCCAGCGCACGTCGATCTCGGCCAGCCGGCCGTCCAGGCAGGCATCGATCACCTCCACCAAATCGCTCTCCAGCAGCGGCAGAATGACCTGCGTCTCCGGGTCGCCGAAACGGCAGTTGAACTCGAGGACGGCGAACGGTGAGCGGTGAGCGGTAAACGGTGAACGGTGAGCGGTGAGCATGAGGCCGGCGTAGAGCACGCCGACGTAGGGCATACCTTCGGCAGCCAGGCCCTCGATGGCGGGTTGCAGGACCGTGCGGCGCACCTCGTCGAGCAGCGCAGGGGTCATCAGCGGCGCGGGCGCGTAGGCGCCCATGCCGCCCGTGTTGGGGCCTTGGTCGCCGTCGAAGACGCGCTTGTGGTCTTGCGCCGCCGGCATGACGGCCACCGTCCGGCCGTCGCTGAAGGCCAGCACCGACGCCTCCGGCCCTTCCAGCCGCTCCTCGATCACCACCTGGTTGCCGGCCGCGCCGAACTCGCGCGCCACCATGATCTGGCGCAGCGCGGCCTCGGCCTCGGCCGGCGACGCGGGCAGGATCACCCCCTTGCCGGCCGCCAGGCCCGAGGCCTTGAGCACCACCGGGTAATCGACCTGGCGCAAATGGGCCAGGGCCGCGTCGAAGTTGCTGAACGTGGCATGGCGGGCCGTGGGAATGCCGTGGCGGGCCATGAAGTCCTTGGCGAAGGCCTTGGAGGCCTCGATCTGCGCCGCGGCCTGGGACGGCCCAAAGCAGCGCAGCCCGGCCGCCGCGAACGCGTCGACGATGCCCTCGGCCAGTGGCGCCTCAGGGCCCACGACGGTCAAGGTCACGCGGTTTTGGCGCGCGAACTCGATCAAGCCGTCGAAATCGTTCTCTTGTAGCGCCACGTTGGCGACCTTGCCGCCGGCCAGCGCCGTGCCTCCGTTGCCCGGCGCCACCCACACCCGCCCCACGCGCGGCGACTGCGCCAGCTTCCAAGCCAGCGCATGCTCGCGCCCGCCGCGGCCGATGACTAGAATCGTATTGGTCTGCATGAGCACGTCCCTACCAGATCGTTTGCAGAGGATACTGGGTGATCAACGGATCCCTTGTCACCAGGGGCATGCCCTCGATGAGGCTCTGAGCAATCAGCAATCGATCGAATGGGTCTCTGTGGTGCGGAGGAAGCTTGCGCACAAAGAGAGCGTGGCTCATCTGCACCGGCAGGACATCGATGCGGTTGAGCTCCAACTGATCATCGATGAAGGCGTCGAGATCCTCGACCAGGTGAATCTTGCCCATGCCTGCCTTGATGGCAATCTCCCAACCGCTGGCGGCGCTCAGGAAGATGGAATTCGCTGGGTCCTGGACAAATTGCAGCACGCGCGCAGTTAACCGTGGATCATTCGTAATCCACCAAAGAAACGCGTGGGTGTCGAGCAACGCTTTCATGCCTCGAACATGTCCAGGATTTCTTCGGGCAAGGGATCGTCAAAGTCGGGGGCAATTTCAATTTTTCCCTTCGCCGTACCCGGAACGCGCGGGACCGGCTGCTCGACCACCGGAGCCAAGCGAGCGACCGGCTTGCCGGCGTCGGCGATGAGCACCTCTTCACCAGCCATGACGCGCGGCAGTAATTCAGAAAGCAGCGTCTTCGCTTCGTAAATTGACACGGTTACAGTCATCGATTCACCTCACAACCTGACAGCGTTGCATTGCCTTCAGTATAGTGCAGGATCACAGCATGGTCAAGCGCCCTAGCCCCAAATCCCCTCGAACGCTAGCTTCTCCTTGGACGTCCACCAATCCTCCAGCCGGATGGGGTAGGAGCCGGTGAAGCAGGCGCTGCAATGGCCGTGCGGGCCCTGGATCTCGGCTGTGACGGCGCGCAGCATGCCCTGGTGCGACAGGTAGGCCAGGCTGTCGGCGCCGATGTGCTGGCGGATCTCCTCGACGGTCTTGGCGTAGCCGATCAGCTCCTCGCCGCGGGCCATGTCGATGCCCATGAAGCAGGGGTGGCGCACCGGCGGCGAGCTGACCCGCACGTGCACCTCCACCGCGCCGCCCTCGCGCAGCAGCTTGACCAGTGGCCCGGCGGTGTTGCCGCGCACGATGCTGTCGTCCACCAGCACCACCCGCTGGCCTTCCAGGTTGGCCCGCAGCGGGTTGTACTTCAGGTGCACACCCGATTTGCGCAGCCGGTCGTCAGGCTGGATGAAGGTGCGGCCGATGTAGCGGTTCTTGGTCAGTCCCTCGGTGTAGGGCAGGCCGGAGGCGATGGCGTAGCCGATAGCGGCCGGCGTAGCCGAGTCGGGCACGCCTACGACGATGTCGGCGTCGGCCGGCGCCTCGCGAGCCAGCGCCTCGCCCAGCCGTTGGCGCACGCGGTGCACCGTCTGGTTCTCGATCACCGAGTCGGGGCGGGCAAAGTAGACGTACTCGAAGATGCAGAAGGCCGGCTCTGGCGCGGGCTCGATCCCTTGCCGGCTGTGCAGGCCGTCGGCGTCCAGCCGCACGATCTCGCCCGGCCGCACCTCGCGCACGAACTCGGCGCCGATGGTGCCCAGCGCGCAGGACTCGGAGGCCAGCACGTAGCCAGCCGGGTGGCCGTTCTCCGGCAGCCGGCCGATGCACAGCGGCCGCAACCCCAGTGGATCGCGCACGCCGAAGACCGCGCTGCGGGTCAGGATCACCAGCGAGTAGGCCCCTTCGGCCTCGGCCATAAAGTTGGCCAGCCGGCCTTCCCAGTCAGGCTGGCCAAGCGCCGCGCCCGGCAGCGGCGCAGCGAGCATCTGGGTGATCACCTCGCTGTCGCTGGAGGAAATCAGTCCGACCCCGCGCTCCAGCAGCTTCTGGCGCAGGTGCAGCGCGTTGGTCAGGTTGCCGTTGTGGCCGACGCCCAGCGGGCCGTGCATGGTCTCGATCAGGTAGGGCTGGGCGTTGCGCAGGTGGCTGCCGCCGGTGGTGGAGTAGCGGTTCTGGCCGATGGCCAGGTGGCCTTGCAGCGGCCGCAGGTTGTCTTCGTTGAACACCTGGTGCACCAGGCCCATGCCCTTGTGAATGTACGCCATGTGGCCGTCACAGGTGGCGATGCCGGCGCTCTCCTGGCCGCGGTGCTGCAAGGCGTAGAGGGCGAAAAAGGTTAGCCGCGCGACATCCGAACCGGGCGCGTAGATGCCGAACACGCCGCACGCCTCGCGGGGACGGTCGAGGTCGTCGTCGAGAAAGTGTTGTTGGGTCATGGGAGTAGACAGGTAGACAAGTAGACAAGGGGGAGGGGGCGGAGCTACCCTTCCGCTACCCCCTCACCGCCGCATCATCGTCCATAATCGTCTGCCGCGACGCCTGCTGGGCCTGCTCGACCTTGGCGCGCAGCTCAGGCTCGGCCAGGGCCAGGATCTTGGCCGCCAGCAGCGCGGCGGCCGACGGCTCCAGCACGACAGCCGGCACGATGCCCGACGGCATGCGCAGCGATGAGAAGATGTCCGCGCCGCCGAAGCGGTCGGAGTAGGGCGGGCAGGCGATGACGGGGGCCAACACGCTGCCGTCCACCAGACCGCTGAGCGCGTTGCTGCGGCCGGCCACGGTGATGTAGACCTTGGGCTGCGGGTCGGCCTCGTAGGCTGCTAGCAGCTCCAGCACGTAGGCGGGGACTTTGTGGGCCGAGGCGACGCGAATCTCGCTGGCGATGCCGTACTTCGCCAACTCAGCCGCGATCTCCTGGCCGTGCTTCAGATCAGACTTAGAGCCCATGATGATGGGGACGAGAGCCATTGGGTACCTCCTGGTCGGTGATCGGTGATCGGTAAACAGTAAACGGCGATCGGTGATCAGACACCGTTTACCGATTACCGTTTACCGATCAAGCTGCTTGTTCATGATATGCATATGCGGGTAATACTGGAAGCCGCGCGCCTGGTAGAACTGCTGGCCGCGGGTGTTGGCGATGTCTACGTCCAGGGTCAGGGAGTGCAGGCCCTGGCTGCGTGCGAAGGCCTCGACGAACTCGATGGCCTGGCGGCCAATGCCCTGGCTGCGGTAGCCCTCGGCCACGAGCAGCTCGTCGATGACGATGCCGCGGCCGTAGAACTCCAGGCTGAAGCCGTAGGTGGCGGCCAGGTAGCCGATGGCCTGGCCGTCCAGGTGGATCAGCCAGAGGCGGCCCAGGTCGGGACGCTGGATCAGCTCCACAGCGGCCGCGACCCAGCGCTCTACGTCCGGCATCTCGCCGTCGTAGACGTAAACGCCGGGCATCATCGCCAGGAGCGAGGGGAGGTCGTCCAGGGTTGCCGGAACAAACTGTGCTCGCTTTACATCACTCATTATCTTGCTTCTTCGTACTGGCCTATCGGTTGGTGTATCAATTACCACGATCTCAAGGGCGTCCCGCCCGGCGCTGGCGGCGAGATCAGGTCTGACCCGGCGGGACGCCTGGCGATCGTCGAGCAGTTGACTTAAGCTTTGTCTATGCTAATGCCCGGCGGATGCGCTCGGCGGCGGGCTGCGCGCCCGGCTCGAAGGTCAGTCCGGTCAGTCGCTCGTAGGCGGCGATGTAGCGCTGCGCCACTTGGGCGATGAACTCCGGCGGCATGGCCGGCGGCTGGCCCTCGCCGCGGTAGCCCTGGGCCACGAACCACAGGCGCAGGAACTCCTTGTCGAAGCTCTCCGGCTCCTGGTCGCCAAGAAACCGGGTTTCTCCGAGAAACCCGGTTTCTGCACGTGTGGCCTCGTAGCTGTCCAGCACCCAGAAGCGGCTGCTGTCGGGCGTGTGCACCTCGTCGATCAGCGCCAGCTTGCCGTCGATCAGGCCGAACTCGTACTTGGTGTCCACCAGGATCAGCCCGGCGCGGCGGGCGACCTGCTGGCCGCGCTGGAAGATGGCCAGCGCCGCCTGCTGCACCTCGTCCCACAGCTTCGGCTCCACCAGCCCGCGCTCCACGACCTCGGCCGAGGTCAGCCGCTCGTCGTGCGCGCCGCCGGTCGCCTTGGTGGTGGGGGTGATCACCGGCTGCGGCAGGGGATCGTTCTTGCGCAGGCCGGGCGGCAGGTCGAGGCCGTAGGGCCGCGGCACGCCCTGCGAGTAGAGCGTCCACAGCGCGGTGCTGGTGACGCCGGTGATGTAGCCGCGCACGATCACCTCCACCGGCAGCGCGTCGGCCTCGTGGGCGATGGTCACGTTGGGGTCCGGCACGCGGATCACGTGGCTGGCCACCACGTCGCTGACCTGCTCGAACCACCAGGCGCTGAGCTGGTTGAGCACCTGCCCCTTGAAGGGGATCGCGCCCAGCACGCGGTCGAAGGCCGACACGCGGTCGGTGGTGATCAGGATGCGCTGGCCGTCGCGCACGTAGATGTCCCGCACCTTGCCCTCCAGCCGCGGGCCAAAGCCAGGCAAATCGACGCGCAGCAGGGCATGGGGGATAGCAGCGATGATTTGGTCGGTGGTTAACATCGTTTGGTTTCCTTTTGCTTGTGTGGGGGAACTGAGGGAACTGGGGGAACTGGAGGAACTGAGGGTACTGCGGGAACTGGAGGAACTGAGGGAACTGCGGAAGCTACCGTTTCCTCCAGCTACCTCGAAATTCCTCAAGCTCCTCTGAGTTCCTCTGAGTTCCTCTGAGTTCCTCAAGCTCCTATGCTCAGCCAACCTGCGCCGCGTAGCGCACACCGTTGACGAACAGCGGCAGCCCAGACAACCCCCGCTCGCCGCGGTGGACGCGTGGGTGCTGCTCAGGGATGATGTGATCCTCCGGGTGTGGCATCAGCCCAAAGACCGTCCCGGTCGGGTTGCAGACGCCGGCGATGTCCGCCTGCGAGCCGTTGGGGTTCCACGGATAGCCGACATCCCTGGTAGTGGCGGCTGAAGCCGCCTCCGGTCGCCCGTAGCGCAGCGCCACTAGCCCCTGCGCCTCCATCGCCGCCAGTGTCGCTGCGTCCCTCGCCACGAACTTGCCTTCGCCATGCGCCACCGGACAGTAAATCGGTTCAGTCAAGCCCTGGGTGAACACGCACGGGCTGCCGGTCTGCGGCTCAAGATACACCCAGCGGCACTCGAAACGGGCGGAGTCGTTGCGGGTGAGGGTGGCCTGGGGGGAGAATGATGAGTGACCGCGTAGCGTGATGAATGATGAGTCCGGATTCTGGGTTTCATCGTTCATCGTTCCTCGTTCATCGTTCAGCCCTGGCAGCAGGCCGGCTTTGACCAGGACCTGGAAGCCGTTGCAGATGCCGAGGACGGGGCGGCCGGCGGCGACGAAGGCCGCTAGCTCGTCGCCCAAGCGGTGGCGCAGAGCCACGGCCCACAGCTTGCCCGCGCCCAGGTCGTCGCCGTAGCTGAAGCCGCCGGGCAGCACCAGCATACGGTAATCCTGCAAGCGCCGCTCGCCGGCCGTCAGTTGGTTGACGTGCACGATCTCCGGCGCGCCGCCGGCCAGCTCGCAGGCCCAAGCTGCCTCGCGATCGCGGTTGGTGCCGGTGGCGTGAAGGATGAGGATGGGTGGGTTCATGGTTGGTGAACGGTGAACAGTGATCGGTAATCGGTAATGCGTAACGAGTAACCCGTAACCCGGAAGTCGTCTGCCGGAATGATTGAGCGCGGTTGGCAATTCCCGGGTTACGTGTTACGGGTTACTCGTTACGCCAGGCTCGCTCCACGGCGGCCAGCGTCGTGTCGATGACCGGCTGGCCATCCAGACCGGCCAAGACGATGCGGTCGTCGTCGCGCACGCGGCCGATGCGGGCGACGGGGTGGCCGGCCAGCAGCGCCTCGAATTGGTCGGAGGCGGAGGGGCGCACGGCTACCAGCAGGCGGCCCAGCGATTCGCAGAAGGCGATGGCCGCGTCGTCGCTGAGCTCGGCGCTGCGGGGCACGGCGGCCAGACGCAGCTCCAGCCCCAGCCCGCCGGCCAGCGCCATCTCGGCCGCGGCCACGGCCAGCCCG
>DAOUBX010000153.1:0-25272 GCA_034432445.1 Anaerolineales bacterium | reverse complement strand
CCGTTGACGGGGCGCCGTTTTCCAGCCGGGGGACTTCATCCCCCGGAGGTCGCCGCCAACGCACGACTCGCATACCCAGCTTCATAGTCGGGTTAATCTCTCAATGTCCAACAGCGTGCTAGAGTGCACACCACGAGCCAAATCGTGAACTACTGAATCTTGAAGCTAAAGCCTGCAAACCGAGGACATTCAGGAATTTCTGCAGCTAATCGCCGAAAGGTCCATCACAGTTCCCACCACCGGCAACCTGCACATCTGTCGTGATCCCGACGACGATCTGATTTTGGAGACAGCACTCAACGGCAATGCGACGTTTGCTGTTACTCGGGACGATGACCTGAAGCGAGATGAAGATCTCATCTCCCACCTGCTTGCACAAGGCGTCGTTGTGGTGAGCGTTCAGCGCTTTCTTGAAAGATTGGGGATCAGCAGCTAGCCAGATTTCCCCCTGGCAGGCAAACAAAAGACCTGCGTGGTCTGTGAAAACCGCGCAGGTCTTGTTTTCAGGCCCGCAACCTTGTCACCGGGGCCGTGCAATGCGTCTGATCCGCAGACCAATCTCAGATCAGCTTACACCGGGGCCAGCGTCCCGGCCCAGATCAGCCAGGCCAGGGTGGTCTTGGCCAGCAGGCTCAGGACGATGTAGACGCGCTCGCCGAACAGGTAGTTGCTCCAGCGGCCGATCTTGCGGTACTGCAGCCACATGTTGATGGCGAAGATGTTGAAGAACACGAACAGGATGGGGACGATGGCGTAGACAAACGCCGGCGGCTTGGCGTCGCCCGAGTTGACCGCGCCCACGAAGTACATCGTGATCACGATCCAGGGGATGATGCCGGCAATGCAGCCGTAGATGAAGGCTGTCCAGTCCGTCTTCTCGGTGGTCTGGTTGTGCAGCTCCATCATGATGCCGAACAGGTTCATCATTGCGTTCAGGCCGAAGATCAATATGATTGCGCCCAGGTCCCACATGCCCACCAACATGCCGATCAGCACGATCATCAGCGATGAGCTCAGCGCGTACTCGTAGAAGCGGATGGGGTTCATCCCCTTCTTCAGGTTCACGACATAGCGTGGGTAGCCGACGGTGGCCAGGTAGAAGTGGGCAACGGCCGAGATCAACAGGAACAGCGCCACGGCCGGCCCGAAGCGCAGCTCGTAGACCAACTGCGGATTGGGCGCCAACGAACGCGTGGCTACATCGAAGCTCAGAAAGTTGGTGTAGATGGGATACGTCGTGTCGTTGCTCACGACGATCATGAAGATACCCTGGATCAGGTGCAGAAAGCCCATGATCAGGTTGAAGCGGCGCAGCCCAGCGTACTGCGCCTCCGAGGCGCCTGCTGAACTGGCTGGCTGATTGGATTTGGCCATGTTTTTTTCCTCCACGCAGAGACAGATTAGGCGAGCGAGACACTAGACCGCTATCCCGCCTCGGACACTGGGCCCCTGGCTGGTTGGGCAGACGCCCAATGACGAGATGACACTGCCACTATACACCACGCGGTGGCAATTGTCACAATTCGCCCCCCCCCAGGAGAAGCTCAGCTCAGCGCATAGCCGGGCAGAGAGCCTCCTTCCAGATCAATGCCTTCGCCCAGCGGCAACACGCGTTCACCCAGCGCGAAAACTGCCCGCTCCGGCGGCGCTTCGACAGCCGCCGGAACGCCTCAGCCCCCATAGGCGCCTTGGTGACAGCCCATGTAACCGCCGCAACTGCACCGCAGCTTCAGCGTCGGTCCGCAACCACCGTGCCGTCGTCGCCAACCACTACCCACTCCCCCGTCCGCAGCCGCGCAAAGTCGGCAACGGCCAGGGCGATCAGCGGAATCGGCCGGCTGTACATGGCGTCGGCCACAATGGAAGCCAGGGCAAAGAAAGAGTCGACGCCTGTGGTGATGATGGCCGCCGGCGCCGTGCCGGCGCGCACAGCCTCCAGCAGCACGGCGGTGGTGGTCGAGGAGCCACGCGAAAAGGGCAGGCACAGCACACGCCCCGCGGCGACCTGCCCCGACAGCGGGTGCCGACGGTCGATGATCTCGCCGGTGTGGTAGTCGTAGCCGCCCCAGAAAGAGAGCGGCTCGTTGGCGACCAAGGCCTCCCCCGCAGCCTGGCCGGGAATGACGACCTGGCCTTGCATTACGATTGCCATAGCGTCTCGTCCCTTTCCACCCGGCCGGCCACGGCCGAGCGCACGCAGTCGGCCAGGCTGCCGAAGGTCACGCGCGCGCCGAGCATCCCCGGCGCGTAGTAGGCGTACTTGGCCGAGTTGGTCATCAGCAGCTTGACTTTGGGCGGCAGCATGGGGGTGGCTAGGATGCAGGTATCCACGGTGACACGACCGCCGAAGGCCTCCAGCGCGGCCAGATAGCCGGCCTGGCGGGCCAGCAGCGTCATGCCCCGGCTGGAGGTGACCAGAAACTGCACGCCGGGATGGACGCGCTGCCCGGCCAGCAGCGGCGCCAACTGCTTGAACTCGGCCAGGGAGAAGTGCGGACTGCCCAGGACGACCATGTCCAGCCGGTCGCCGTCGGCGCTGGTCAAATCGCGCCGCGCCTGGCGCAGGTCATCCATCGTTATGTCGAACACCTGCATGGGCGGCCGGCCCTGCAGCGCCGCTTCTAACGTTGGCGCCTCCGGCGTCACGCCGACGATGTGGAACAGCGCCACCGCGCCGGAGGAGGCGGCGGCCGCGCCCAACGCCTTGAGCTGGTCTTCGGTGGGCTGCGCGGCCAGCCCCTCTACCACCGGAATGCGGTCGCCGGCGACCTTGCCCAGCAGATGGCCGAGCACCGGGTAGAAGGTGTCGTCCTGCTGCACGGCCAAGGGCAAGGCGATTAGCCGGAAGAGCAGCTGGCCGCCGCGGTTCTCGGTCAGGTGCAGCCCCACGGCGGGCGCGCGGCCGGTGATGGCGCAACAGATGTCGAGTAGGTCGGGATAGCGCTCGGTGCGCGCGCCCAGCACGGAGTTGGCAAAGACGATGGCGTTGGACTCGCCCCAGGCGATCTGCTGGCCAAAGCTGGGCCGCCACTCCGTCTGGTACGGCGCGCAGGTCCAAGTGGGCACGGCGCCCATGCTCTGATAAGCCACCATCTGACGATGGGCCTTTTCCGCCCAGTCGGCGGGCACCGGCCACTCGCGCCAATGGTATTCGTCCAGCCCGCTGACGTTGAGCGTGGTGGGCACCCGCACGCGCGCGCCCAGGCCGGCCAGCCGCTCGGCGTACTCCAGCCCGGCCTCGCCGATGTAGATGGTGCTGTCGATGTGCGCGGCGCTGATGTCCAGCAGCTCGCTGGCGCCGTAGACCTCGGCCATGCGCACGAGGATGGACAGCGCCAGCTGCGCCGCCGGGCCGTGCTCGCCGGCGAGGAGAGAGCGATCGTAGTCGGAGAGATGTAAGGCCATAGCAAGAAACTTCGTAGGTCCGGCTTCGGAGTAACGACTTCAGTCGTCCACGCGGCGCCGTTTGGCGATGCGGCCCAGCGCGAAGACGCCGATGCCCACCCACGCCACGTTGATCGCCACCGAGGGATAGGCGCCGTAGTAAAAAGAGTTGGTCATCAGCAGTGCGCTGCCGACCAGGTTGAGCAGCTGAAAGGGGACGGAGTCACCCTCCAGTCGGCGCAGCGAGACCAGGGCATAGGCCAGCAGCAGCGCAGCCACGCCGATCCAACCCACGATATCCAGCGGCAGATTACGTGGCATCGAGCCTCACCTCCTCTGGTTGCGCCGGCCACATGCTGAATTGCGCCTGGGCGACGGTGTCGTTGTCGGGCCGAAAGATAAAGGTCGCGTCGAAGCGCTTGCCGGCGAGCACCAGCGGCAACCAAAACTGCGTGTCGTCCCACATGACCGCGTAGGGCAGGTCGGCGATGGCGAACCAGCGCGGCACCATCTCAGCGCTGGCCGTAGGGATGCCCTGCCAACGCCGAACGCGAAAGGTGTGCACCAGGTGATCCCAGGCCGGGCGGGCAGGAAAAAGAAACGTGAGACGTGCCACCAGCTCCAGGTCCTCGGCGGCCGCGGTCAGACCCGTCTCCTCGGCCAGCTCACGCACGGCAGCGGCCGCCGCGGTTTCTCCCGGCTCGATCTTGCCGCCGAAGCCGCCGTACTTGCCGTTGCCAAAGCCGTACTGCTTGCGGCCCAGCAGCACTTTATGCGGCGGATTGCCGCCCAGCACAATGCATACGGCAGCTTCCTTCATGGGCGAGGTCCGAATAGTTGGCCAACAAGGGTGCGAATGGCCGGCCAGTTGGGCAGCAGCACCCAGGCGCCGCCCGGCGTGATCCACGGCGTGGCAAGGTCGTCGTCCAGCATGGCCATCGTCACCTCGCCGTTGGCGATGGCCTGCACGAGCGGCAGCAGCGCCGGCGCATCGTTGGGCGTCAGATCGGTAATCATGCCGTCGCGCAGCACCGCATACGCCGCAGGCAGGCGCGGCCAGGTCGCCGGGTCAACCAGCTTGGCCGCAATGGCGCGCACCACCTGTTGCTGGCGCTCGGCGCGACCAAAGTCGCTGTCGGCGTGGCGCGTGCGCACATAGATCAGCGCGCGCTCGCCGTCCAGGGTTTGCGGCCCCGCGTCGAAGTGAACCGTGGTGACGCCATAGTCGGGGGTGGGATATTCGGCGTCGGTGATGGGCCGCGGCACGTCCACTTCTACCCCGCCGAGCGCGTCGATGAAGCGCACGAAGGTCTGGAAATCGAGCACTAGGTAACGATCGACGGGCACGCCGAACTGGCTGGCCACCGTCTGCGCGGCCAGCCGCGGGCCGGCCGTAGGATCGTCGGACTCGTAGCCGAAGAACAGCGCGGTGTTGATGCGCTGTTGACCGACGCCAGGAATGTCCACCCACAGGTCGCGCGGGATCGACAGGATAGCCGCCTTGCCCGTGGTCGCGTCGCTGCCGATAAGGATCATCGAGTCGCTGCGCGTGGGACCGCTTTCGTCAGAACGCTGATCAACGCCGAGCACCAAAACGTTGAATGCCCGGCTACCCTCCCCCAGGGGCAACGACGACCGGCCGAGCAACGTCACAGGGACCAACAACAGCAAGCAGAGGCCGGACAGCATGGCGCCCACGGCTAACAGGAGCGGCAGCCAAGTGCTGTTGGCGGAGCGCCGGCGCCGAGGGCGGGCGCTCCGCACGCGGTAGGAGGGCAAGTCGTGCATGGCGAGCAGCGGCTATTGGCCGAGTCCGCCGGGCACCAGCAAGCACTGGCCGAGAAACATCGCCGCAAAAAAGAACACCACGAGCACCCATACCCACACCGGCAGTCCCCAAAGGCGTGGCCCTTGGCGCCGTTTCTTCTGTTCGATGGGTCGGGGCAGCTCAGTCTGGCAGCGCCAGCACACGATCTTGTCGTCAGGGTTCCAGGTTCCACACTTTGGGCAATCGGGCATGACTCACCTACCTATGAACTCCCAAGCCAGGATGCTTCGCCGAGCCTCAGCATGACACGCCGGGAGTTCGTCGCGACAGCGCACTCCGCCGCGCGGGATGGGATGCTTGCAGCATTTTGGCGGTGGTGATGATACCACAAGTTGCCTCACAGAGAAAGCTTGCGCACTCAGACTCGATCTATGGCACGCCGGCCGCCAGGTTGATCACGCCTTTGCCCAGGTCAGGCGCCGGGCCTGCAGTTCGCACGGTAGTCAAGACCTGCCCAGGGGCGACGCCCTTTTCCAGCAGCAGGGCCGCTGCTCCGCTCACCATCGGTGCAGCGAACGAGCTGCCGACCCAATACGCATATCCGGTGCGCACCAGGCTGATAACGCCGTAGGGACAATTGGCGTCGTCGATGGGGCAGCTATTGTGTGCGGGCGTGCAGGAACTGGCGCCGCCCGAACCACCATCGCCGCCGGGCGCAGCCAGGTCACCGGCATTGGCGTAGCACGCGCGCTGCCCCTTGTTGTTGCTGGCGGCAACGCCGATGACCGAAGGATAGGCCGCCGGGATCTGCGGCGGCAGGGCCACGCCAGCCGCGGCGGAACTGTTGCCTGCTGCAGCTACCACAACAGCGCCCAAGCGGCTCAGCGTGGCCATCAACGTTTCCAGCGACACGATCGGCAGGCCGCCCGTTGCGCCGGGGTCATACCCCGTACCCAACCCCGCCAACACCTTGCGCAGCAGGTCGACAAGCTCGGGCGGCAGGCCGGCCTCGGCCGGATCGGGCACGCCCAGGCTCAGGTTGACCACGGTGTCGGCCAGCGCCAAAGGCTGGCTGCTGTCGGCGTGCTGCTGGACAAAAAGGTTCAACGCGTTGATCAGCGTGATCAGATCTCCCTGCCCGGTCTGGTTGAGCACCTCGATCAGGTGAAACTCGGCGGCCGGAGCCACGCCGAACGCTAAACCGGAGACGAACAGCCCATGGTCACTGACGTCGGGCAACTTCTGGCCGGGATACGTCAGGACCACCGCAGGCAGCAGTTTGGTGACACAGAGGTTAAGCGTAGGGGTAATCCAAGAGATGGACTGCAGCCCGCTCGCCTTGAAGGGTGCAGTATCGAACACAGCGACCTTGATCCCTGCGCCGGTAGGCGAAACGGTGCGACTGCCCGGCTGCAGCCCGCCGCCGGGCACGATGCCCGCTCTGGCCAGGAACCCCCACTGCCGCCAGAACAGCGGCTGCGCCTTGGCCGGCTCCAGCGCGCCACCCGTGCTGCCCTCGATCTCCCAGGGGCTGCCCTCGATCTCCCAGGGACTGCCGACGATGGGGAAACCCACGACGTAGTTGGGATCAGCAGCAACGGTCAGTGCCTGCTCAGCAGCCGTCTTGTAGACCTGTTCCACAACCTGGGGAACGGGGGTCTGGCTGCCGACACCGTACAACTGGATCGTCAGGTTGTCGTAGGTCGGCCAGGGCAGCGGGCCGGCTTGCTCGGCAGCCGCAAAGGCGTCGGCGCGTTGCCGGTCAGGGCTCCACAGCTTGGCCAGGTAGCCCAAATCGATGGGACGGCCCAACGGTTCCAGCTTGAGCTCTGGCAAACGCTCGACAACCGCCGCCAGGTCCTGGTTACGGCCGGTCAAGACCACTTGACCGGGGACAAACAACTGTCCCGGCTGCAGCTCAGCCTGGAACAACACGACGCCTGCGTCATCGGTCAACGGGCGGCAGGATGTGGACGGTGTGGTCGAGGGGGGTGGTTGTGGCGGCACAGGTGTTGCCGGTGGTCGGCAGGCCGCTAGCAGCGCCAGCGCCATCAGGGCCGTCACGACGATTCTTCTTGTCATTGGCAAGCGACGAGTCATGAGATCTTTTCCTTCCTGATCAGCAATTCATACGGTAGCCACGCACAGACCGGACCGAACGGACGGCGGGCAGGCTCGGTCAGGAGACCAGACCGGACAGGCAGCGCCCAGGCTCGGTCAGGAGGCCAGATCGAGCAGACGACAATCAGGCTCGGTCAGGAAACCGGCCCGATCAGGCAGCGCACAGGCTCGGCGAGGAGACCGACCCGAGCCATCGAACACCCTTTCCCTCCTTTCCCACCTTTCCTCCCTTGCCCTCCTTCCCTCCCTCACAGCCCTCCCGTTGCGCCCACCAAGAAAAACGGCGCCCAAAAGTACGGGTGGGTTGTCGGCAAGTGCGATCCATCCAGCGCCGCGTGGCCGTCAATGAACTCCAGCTGCGCGCTGCGCAGCGCCTGGCCCTTGGGCTGGCCGGCAGCCAGCTTGCGGTAGAAGCTGGCCATCAGCGCCGCCGTAGAGCGATCCTCTACCGCCCACAGGCTCAGCGCCAGCGACGCTGCGCCGGCCGCTAGAAAGGCGCGCATCAAGCCCAGCAACTCATCGCCCCCCGCCACCACGTTGCGGCCGGTCTGACAAGCGCTCAAGGTCACCAAAGAAGCGTTCAGGCGCAAGCCGAAGATGTCCAACGTAGTCAGCCAGCCGTCGGCCAGCGCCAGCCCGGAGAAAAGAGGATTGTCTGGGCGGAAGTCGCCGTGTGCAGCCAAGTGCAACACGCGGCACCCGCCGGCAGCAGTGCGTAGCACGTCGAGCCGTGCATCGTCTTCGACCAGCGCCTGACCGCCCAGCAGGGCGGCGACGAGCTCGGCCTCCTGCCGTGTGAAGGGCAACGCGCCGCCAAAGGAATGGCCCATAGCCAAGGCAACGCCTGCGCCTGCCGCGCTTGGGGTGCTGTAGCGCAGGAAACTGGCGCCGGGCAAATAGCTGATCTCGTGCGCCTGCACCATATAGGCGGCGCCGTCGTACAGGGCATGGAAAGGCAAGTAGTGCAGCGGGCCATGCGGCACCACCACCCAGCGTTTGCAAGTCGCCAGATCCGCCGCAGGCGCCAACAGACCTTGATAAAGCCGGCGCAGAATACCTTGGGCGTTGGTCGTCAGCCCGGCCAGTTGCTGGGCAGAGATGGCGCGCGGCGCCGCTTGCAGATTGAGCCACAACAGCCGTAGCTGCTGCTGAACCTGCGCTACATCCATAGGCAGCCGCAGGGCAGTCATCTTCTCGGGGGTGACCACAAACAAGACAAACTCCCCATGTACCACGAAGTACTCGATCAGCGCCGTATCGTCCGCCAGGAAAGGCTGCACCGGTTCGCTGCGCACCTGCCACAGGGTGGCATCGCGCGCGTAGTCGGCATTGCGCACCAGCAGGCGGTGCCAGAGATCGGTAATCTGTTTCTCAATAGCCACGGTAGCTTGCTGCGCTTGCTGCCAGTCCGCGTCGGCCGCAGCCCAGCCCCGTTCGCCGAACTGCCAGCCCTCGACGCCCTGCCAACGCCGATAGAGCCGATCGCGCTCGGCGCGCAGCCGCAGCAACTCGTCAACCAACGGCTGGTCGGCGGGCCGCCGCGCTCTCAGACTTATGTCGAGCCGACCGACCAACAGGTCGAGCAGCGCTCGCGATTTGGCACGCTCGGCAAGTTCCAGCCCCTGCCACACCTGCCCCATCTCCAAGCAAAGCGCGACCGCGTCCTCGTAGACCCCCTGCTTATCCTCCAAGAAATCGGCGCGGTGCTCGACCATCAGCCGGCTGCGCAGCCGCTCCAGTTGGTCGATGGCCTCGGTCAAAGCCGCCAGTGCCGCTTGCGGGTCCCCCATCTGCTGCGCCAGCGTGCCGCTCAGGTGGTAGCACTGATAGGTTAGCGTTGGCAGATCACGGCTTTGGCCGATGGCCAGCGCCTGCGCCAACCACTGCCGCGCTGCCGCATCTTGGTGCAGCGCCATGGCTGCGCGGGCTGCCGCCAGACACGCGCGCGCCTCCTCCACCGGCAAGTCATGGCTGCGAAAAGCTGCGTTGCAAGCCACCGCCTGGCGCAAGCTCTCCTGCCATTGGCCCGACCGTCCCAACAGGTTTGCCTGTTCCAGGTCCACCAGCGCCACCCACACCGCATTGCCCTCGGCGCTGAAAATGGCGCGCGCCTGGGCGAGCGCCTCCTGCGCGTCGCCAAAACGTTGCAAGCCGGCCGCTGCCACAGCCTCGTTCAGCCACGCTTGCGCCAACTCGAAACGCGTCCCAAGCTGGGCGAAAAGCTCCCGCGCTTGCCGGCACTTCTCGATCACCTCGCCAAAACGACGCAGTTGCAGCAGACAATCGCTGACAAACAGGTCGACAAGCATGGCATCGCGCGCGCGGCCATCCGCCAGGAAGGTCTCCCGCACCTGGTCGAGCATGGCCAGAGCTTCGTTGTAGCGACCGAGAACGAAGTAGGTGACGGCCAAGTTCTGCTGCGCCCGCGCTGCGCCGATGGTCTGGCCGGTTTGCGCGAGCAGCGCCTGCGCCTGCCGGCTGGCCGCCATCGACTCCTCGAAGCGACCCAACGTGCGCAGCACGATGGCGCGGTTGTGCTCCACGCGGCCCAAACCTGGGACGCCTTCTGCTCCCAGTTGGCGGTAGATGGCTTGCGCCTGGTCCAGCATCGCCAAAGCCCGGCTGTCCTGGCCAAGCCGTCCCTGAATGGCGGCCAAGTTGGTCGTCAGTTTGGCCAGCGCCAGCCATTGGCCATGTTGGCGCAGGACCTCCGCAGCCCAGTTGCCTGTGGCAAGCGCTTCATCGTAGCGCCCCAAGGCCGCCAGCGGCCATACCTTGCCCACCTGGGCGCGCGCTTGCTCCACCACTGCGCCTTGGGCGGCATACAGCGCCGCAGCTGCCTCGTACTGCGCAATCGCCTGCTGGTGCTGGCCCAGGCCGATGGCCAACGCATTGGCCTGGGCGAGCAAACCCAAGGCTCGGTGGTGGGGGTTGCCCGTGACCTGGGCCAATGCGTCCAAGGCGGCGGCAGTGTGCAAGGCTGCCTGGACGTTGACACGCAACAGGTGGTCGGAGCGCGCTTTGAGCGCCTGGATGAGCTGATCGTCGATCTGCGCGACGTTTTCTGCCAGCCAGCGTTGCCGCTCTGGCCCTGGCGCCAAGGCTAATAACTGATCGATCAGCGCTTCGGTGGTCATAGACAAGGGCACAAAGGGGCAGGGGGCTACGCGATCGTCAGCTCTTGAACGTGCACCTCGACATCGGGGGCGCTGAGGATGAGCTCATAGCGCCCTGGCACCAATCCTCCGATGGTAAAGTTGCCCAGATCGTCAACCGGCTGCTGTCCCCAAGGGCGATCGCCACGCCACAGGTGCACAGTAGCCAACTCAGGATGGGCCAGCCCCAGGACCATCCCGATGAGCAGCCGGCTCTGGGGATCAGAGGCTGCGCCAGCGGGCTCAGCTTGCAAGGTCAACTGCAAATCGCCGGCGACGTAGATCAACGGCTCGTCGTTAGCCCCGCGCACGCTGGCCAGGGCGGGTGCGCTCGGCAAACTCAGGCGCTGGGCGCCGCTGATCAAAGACGCCACCCACACCTGAACGCGCTGCTTGACGACTTCCAGCGCGCTTGGGCTGGGCTCCGGCGCCGGCTCGGCCAGAAAGCGGTCGAGCTCAGCCAGCTCGGCGGTACAGTGGGGGCACTCCGCCAGGTGGCGCGCCATGGCGGCCGCCTCCGCGGGCGTGCAAAGCCCCATGCGGAATTCGCCCAAGGCCAACGCCGACGGACATGTGGCGCGCCAGAGGCGCTGCTTGAGTGCCTCCTGCTGGCGCGCCAGGTCTGTGCTGCGCTGCCGACAATAGGCGCAACCGGCAAGGTGCCGCTCAACCGCAGAATCGGCCTCGCCGTCGGCGGCCATCAAGAGTTGCAATTCGCTCAGCTCTGGCGGATACGTACAATTCATGAGATCCTCTTGCCCTCCAGCGCCAGCTCAAGCGCGCCGGGTTCTGACAGCCAGCGCCCGACGCCCTAAGCCGAGCGGGTCGTGCTTCACTTACCTAAACGACAACTGTCGCGATTTTCACGCAGCCTCCAACAGCATCTGGCGCAATTCGGCATCGCGTCTCAGGCGTTCGAGCAGGTTCTGCTTGACGCGATAAATCTCGTTCACGGAAGCAAACTGACCTTGAAAGCGCGCGTGCAAATCCTTCGGTTTGAGGCCAAGCACGAACGAACCATACAGCACCATGCGCTCCCGCTCGTCACCCACGCGCTCATCGATCAACCGCCAGAACGTCTGCCGCTGCGCCTGGGCCACGCTTTGCTCTTCCAGGTCGGCGGTGTCGCGCGACAACTGCAAGTCGGTTGGCTCTTCGTCTACCACGTCAGGCCGACCGTGGCGAAGGTAGTCCACGATGGCGCTGTGGGCGCACAGCTTGAGATAGGCCAACAGCGCCTTTAAGTCGGCAAACTGGCCAAATTTGGCCGGCGTCAGCGCACGCCACAGTTTCTCAAAGGCGCGGTTGACGAAGTATTGCGTTTCCTCATCGAGGCGGGCATAGCTAGGGTGGCGCTCGATCCAACTCGTCACCAGCGGCTGATACTGGCGGTAGAGCAAGCTGTAAGCCGCCTGGTCGCGCGCCACAAGGGCACGGCGAAAGAGCTCGAAACACGGCTGTGGGTCGTAATCACTGCGGCCGAAGAACCGCTCGGTCTCTTGGGCGCAGCGATGGGCGATGTAGGAGAGGCTCAGGGTTGACAGGGGAGCTGCGGAAGACATGGACACCGCCTCCTCGGCGGATGCGCGGGCTGATCACATCGCCCGCCCGTGGACACCGGCGCCTGGCGGGCGCCCGATGCCTGCGTGTTGCGGTTGACCAAACAGGGAGGCAATCAAACGGCGTTACGAGAGCGTTGGTCGCGCTGTTGCAGTTGCGGGATGGCGGCGCAACAGGCGCATGCCGTTAAGCGTTACGATCAACGAGGCGCCCATGTCGGCAAAGACGGCCATCCACAGCGTGGCCACACCGAGTAGGGCCAAAAGCAAGAACAACGCCTTGATCAGCAGGCTGAAGGCGATGTTCTGAACGACAACGCGGCGGGCGGCGCGGCTCAGCCGTACGACGAATGGCAGCAGGCTCAGGTCGTCGCCCATCAACACGATATCGGCGGTTTCCAGCGCTTGATCTGTGCCTGCGCCGCCCATGGCAATGCCCACCGTGGCTGCGGCCAACGCAGGCGCGTCGTTCACACCGTCACCCACCATGGCAACGGCCTCGTAGCGCTGCACGAGATCTCGCACGGCGCTCACTTTATCCTCGGGCAGCAGACAGGCGCGCACCTCGTCGATGCCCACTTGCCGGCCAATGGCAGCCGCCGCCGCGTCGTTGTCGCCGGTAAGCATCACCAGGTGGGCAATACCGGCTTGCTGCAGGGCAACTATTGCGGCGGCGCTCTCTGGCCGGACCTGATCCGCTACGGCCAGATAACCGCGCACCCCCTCAACGTCATGCACCAGCATGGTCGTCTGGCCATCGGCCTCGGCGGTAACGATCTGGCGGCACAGATCGGTATCTTCGGCGACCGACAGCACGTCGTGCACATGACGATGGCTGCTGACATAGATGTCCTGGCCATTGACCCGACCGCGCACCCCGCGCCCGGCAATGGCTTCCACCAACTCAGCGCTGCCGTAACGCCGGTGCAGGCCACGGTTAGCTGCGCCCTGCACAACGGCGAGGGCCAGAGGATGCTCTGAGCGACGCTCCACCGCAGCCGCCAAAGCTAGAACATCATCGCAGGCGTCGCACGCGGCGACCCCGACATTCAGCTCGTGGTTTGCGCAGCGGGCTGTGGTCAGCGTGGGCTGTCCCAGGGTCAGCGTGCCGGTCTTGTCGAAGGCCACCACGCGCACGCGGCTCATTGCCTCCAGGTGAACGCCGCCCTTGATCAACACACCGTGGCGCGCCGCGGCGGCGATCGCGCTGACAATGCTGACCGGCGTGGAGATCACCAGGGCGCAAGGGCAGGCGATGACCAGCAGTGTCAAGGCGCGGTAGAGCCAGCCGGTGGTGGTAGCTGTGTCAAGCAAGGGCTGGCCGAAGAGCAGGGGCGGCGCGACGGCGACCAGCGCCGCCACCCCCACAACCACCGGCGTGTAAACTCGAGCAAACGCGTCGACCCAGCGCTGCGCCGGCGCCTTCTGTGCTTGCGCCTCCTCCACCATGTGAATCAGCCGACTAAGCGTGTTGTCGGCGGCCAGGCGGGTGACCTGTACCGTCAGGGTGCCGCTGCCGTTCACCGTGCCGGCAAACACCTCCTCACCCGGCGCCTTGGCCACGGGCAAGCTCTCGCCGGTGATCGGGGCCTGATCGACCGCCGAGTGGCCGCTGCGCACGATGCCATCCATGGGGATGCGCTCACCAGGACGCACAAGAATCACATCGCCCACTGCCAGCTCAGCCACCGGCGCCTGGATCTCGTGCGGCTCGCACCAGGGGCATGGGCCGCCCTCGTAGAGTCCACCCTCCGGCAAAGGCTGGCCAAGGTGGCCGGTGCAGTCGAGGCATGGCCGCAGCACGGTGGCTTCGGCCGGCGCCAACTGCATCAGGCTGCGAATTGCGTGGCGCGCCCGATCCATGGTATAGCTCTCCAACAACTCGCCGACGTTGAACAGCCAGATCACCACCGCGCCTTCAGCCCATTCGCCGATGACGGCGGCGCCGACGGCAGCAATGGTCATCAGCGCGTTGATGTCCAAACTACGGTTGAAGCGCAGGTTGTTGATGGCCCTCCGCGCCACGGGGTAGCCGCCGCTGATCATCGCCAGAGCGTAGAAGCTGTTGCGCACCGCCTGTGGCCAGCTCACCAACGCGCCGATTGCGCCCAGGAGAATGCCGAACAACGCTGCCAGGGTCAAGGTTGCACGGCTGTGGCTGCGCCACAGGGTCCGCCACGAGCGCCCTTGGCCTGCCGCTGCTGGGGTCATTTGGTCGGGTGGGCGCACATCATACCCCAGGGCGCGCGCCCGACGTGCCACCTGTTCCAGGTCGAGCACGGCGGGGTCGTAGACCAAGCTCAGCCGAGTTGTGGCGAAGTCGACGCTGCATGCGGCCACGCCGGGCAGCTGGCCAACGCCTTTTTCGAGCTTAAGCGCGCAGTCGGCGCAGTCCATGCCGTCGACGCGCAGGGCAAGTTGCTGATGACTCATCGTGTCCGTATGCTACCGTGAAAAGCACATTCCGTCAAGCGTTCGTCAAACTGAGTGACGCAGTTTGGCTTGCGGGGGCGGGCACGCTATACTGCGGACACATCACTTTCAGGAACCTTGTATGAACGAAGTCGTCAAAGCGATCATCCTCGGCATCATCGAGGGCATTACCGAGTTTCTCCCCATTTCCTCCACCGGTCACCTGATTGTAGCGTCTGACCTGATCAACTTTGCCGGTAGCTTGGGCGGCACCTTCGAAATCTTCATTCAATTAGGCGCCATTCTAGCGGTGATCTGGTTCTATCGTCGGGACCTTTGGCAGCAGGTGCGCGCAACTCCGCACGACCGAGCAGTGCAGCGGCTCTGGCTGAACTTGTTCATCGCGTTTGTGCCGGCCGCGGCCGTGGGCTTCTTCATCCACGACTGGATCAAAGAGGCGCTGTTCAACCCCCTGGTCGTTGCGGCCGCCATGATCATCGGCGGTACCGTGTTGATTGTGGTTGATCGGCGCCGTCACGCTGGCCACACCGCTTCCCTGTACGACGTGACCCCCCGCCAGGCGCTGGCCGTGGGCGTGGCACAGATTCTCGCCCTGATCCCCGGCACATCACGCTCGGCAACCTCGATTATCGGCGGTCTGCTGGGTGGCATGAACCGCCAGACAGCCACGGCGTTCTCTTTCTACCTGGCCATCCCGACCCTGGGCATCGCCACCCTCTTCGACTTGGCGACCAACGTGAGCGGCGTCGGTCGTCAGGAAGCGCTGCTGTTGGCAGTGGGCATGGTGGCGGCGTTTATTGCTGCGCTGCTGGCCGTAGGCTGGCTGTTGCGCTATTTGGCGCACCACGATTTCGTGGTGTTCGGCGTCTATCGCATTGTGGCTGGATTGGTGGTGCTGGCATGGTTCTTGTGGCTGGCGTAACAGCCTGACAGCCCACCATCCTCCCCGTTAGTAACGCAGTACGGCGACCAACTTGGGCAGAACTTCGGCCACGTCCCCCCGAATGATCACCTCGGCAATGGAATCGGCAATGGTAGGCTGGCGGTTGATCAAGATAACATGCGCGCCGCGACGGCGGGCCAAGTGCGGCAAATCGGCCGCCGGCTCCACCTCCAACGACGATCCCACGGCAATCAACACGTCACACTCCAGCGCCGACTGCTGCGCCGTCTTCAAGCTGTCGTAATCCAGGGGTTCCCCAAACAGAATGACATCGGGCTTCAGCAATCCGTCGCAGGCCGGACAGCGTGGCACGCGACCCTGTTCGGCTTCTTCCCACAGCATGGCCATATCCACGCGCAAGTGACAATCCAGGCACGACGCCGTGCGCAGGTGCCCATGCAGCTCCACGACGTGCTGGGAACCAGCGTCTTGATGCAGAGCGTCGATGTTCTGCGTCAGCAACTGGTGCAACATCCCCAAGCGTTCCATTTCAGCCAGCGCGCGGTGCGCTGCGTTGGGTTTAGCGGCGCGTATTTGACGGGCCAACGGCAGAAACCAACGGTAGAAGACCTCTGGGTTGGCATGAAAGCCCCAGATCGAAGCAACCGCCATCGGGTCCAGTTTGCTCCACAACCCCGAGTTGGGGCTGCGAAAGTCTGGGATGCCCGAAGGCGTGCTCACTCCTGCGCCTGTAAGCGCCACCACGAGGGAGGCGGAACGGATCAAACTGGCGGCTTGCCTGATCAGGTGCTCAGCCATGAGATGTCTCGAAAGATGGACCACAGATAGCGAGTGCGGCGAAGCTTAATGTAGCACACAACGAGAACAAAGCCAAATCAAGGCGTCACCTCACACTTGGCGACAGGCGTCCAAGGCTGCAAACCGACGCCCGAACGGCGTTTGCTTTGCTCAGGTCATCCCTATGTTCCGACGCAGACGCTCGACACCGTCCACGAGCGGATGACTATGTCGTGACGCGACTGGGTTGACATAGGCTGCGATTGCATGTATGATTCCCGTCAAGTCAGCACGCTCATACGGCTGGCCCATCGATATCACTGCGACGAGCCCGCCGGCAGCGCCAAAACCGACAGCTCTTGAGGGTTCCAGCCGTGCAGGGCCCCAGTCATGGCGTCTGGCGCAAGAGGAGAAAGCAGCAATGTTGACAACCTGGGCACGCAAAACGTTTCGTGCGATCCTGGAGCCCATTGCGCGTGGCTTCAACGCCATCGGCCTGACCCCCAACCACCTTACGATCATCGGTCTTCTCTTGCAGATCGTGCTTGGCGTGCTCTTGGCGCTCGGTGAGCTTCGGTTGGCCGGGTTCCTACTGATCTTCTTCGCTGCCTTCGATGCTGTCGACGGCACGTTAGCCCGACTCACTGGTCAAGGTAGCCGTTTCGGCGCCTTTTTTGATGCGACGAGCGACCGCTATGCCGAGGGCTTCACGCTGGGGGGGCTTATCGTCTATTTCGCCGGTCACGGCGCGCAATGGACGGTGCTGGCGGCCACCGCCGGTCTGGTGGGGTCATTTCTGGTCAGCTACACACGCGCCAAGGCAGAAAGCTTAGGTCTCACGTGCTCCATTGGCATCTTGACGCGCGCCGAGCGTGTGGCGCTCTTGGTTGTCGGCCTGCTGTTCCACCAGTGGCAGCCCATCGCAGCCCTACCTGATTTCTTGACCCTTATCCTCTGGGCGATCGCAATCCTGGCCAACATCACGGCGCTTCAGCGCATCTGGCACGTGTGGCAGATCACGGCAAGCGATCGACAACGCAGCTGACTGCCCGTGAGAGACGGGCCGAAGGCGCGGTTTCGGGTCGATGGGCAGACTTGCACTTAGGACGGCAACTTTCGCGGTCAAGAGACGCACAGTCGCCCGATTTTTTTGTGTTTTGCCCCACAGATGCCGTTATCTTTTGCGCATATCCACGTCATGAGAGGTAATGAGGGTGTCAACACCTGCAGCTGGTCTGGATGAGCGAACCATCGAACAGGCCAAAGTCTACGATCTGGACGCCCTGGCAGCTATTTATGATAGCTACGAGGCTAAGATCTTTAGCTACATCTACCATCGCGTTGGTGATGCGACAGTAGCGCAAGACCTCACGGCGCAGGTCTTTTTGCGTATGCTAGAGGCAATCCAGAACGAACAGGCCTGGCGTTCGTCGTTTTCCGGCTGGCTCTATCGTATCGCTCACAACCTGGTCATCGACTACTACCGTCGCCGCGGGCGCACCAACCAGGTTTCGTTCGAGGACGTGCCCATGTTGGTGACCTCCAGCGAAGACCCTTTGCGCGCGGCCGAACACAGTCTGCTAGCGGCCAACTTACGTGCCGCGATCAATCGCCTAACCGAGGAGCAGGCCCAGGTTGTTACGCTGCGCTTCTTGGAGGGGCTGAGCATCGCTGATGTCGCCGCAGCCACGGGTAAGACGGAGGGCGCCGTCAAGGCCCTGCAGTATCGCGCTGTTGTGTCCTTGCGCCGCCTGCTGGAAGATCAGGAATGATGTAGATAATGGCAGAAATCGAAGCCTCTTTTGAGGCTTGTCTGGCCAAAATCGAAAGTGGATGGTCTGTCGAAGACTGCCTGGCTGCCCAGACGGTTGAGACAGCCGAGCTGGCGCCGCTGCTGCGTCTGGCGACGGCGCTGCGCACGCTGCAATCCCCGACTCCGCCGCGCGATGCGGCGGCCATCGCTGCGGGCCGGCAACGTTTCTTGCAACGCGCAGCCGCGTGGCAGCGCTCAACGGCCATGACGATTGCAGATGTGCTGGATGCCAGCCTGCAAATGCTGGCCGCCGGCGCAAGCCTGGCCGATTGTCTGGACACATTTCCGTCCCATGCTGCAGAGCTCGAGACTCTGCTGGCGACGGTAACCGACTTGCAGCGCGTCGGCGCCGTGACGCCGGCGCGCAACACAGAAGCCATCGCCGCGGGCCGTGCGCGCTTCTTACAGCGTGCCACGGCGCTGGCCCAACAGCCGGCCGCGCCGGTAACCATGGAGGACGCTCTAGAGGATGCCGCCCGCCGACTGGCCGCCGGCGCCAGCATCGAGGATTGCCTCGATGCCTATCCCCAGCATGCCGCGGAGCTGCGCCCGCTGCTAGACACCGTCCAAGTTCTACATACCGTCGCCGAACCGACGCCGGCGCGGGCACCGGCGGTCATCGCTGCAGCGCGGCGCTCGTTCTTGCAAGCTGCGGGCGAGTTCGCCCGCCGGCAACGCCGCCAAAAGGCAGCGGCGGCAGGCTGGGTGGCAGCGCTGCGCGGTCTTTTCCAGCCCGTGGCTCGCGGTTGGGCTACTGCGGCCATTGTGCTTATACTACTCTTCATCGGTGTTAGCGGCAGAGCCGTCGCGCTGGCCAACAACACACTGCCCGGCGACACGCTGTATCCGGTCAAACTGGTTGGTGAGCAACTGCGGCTAGCCTTCACGCTCCAACCACAACGTCGCGAGGCTTTGGTCAACAACCTCGATCAGCTGCGCCGCGCAGAGACCGATCTGGTCGTCACTGAGAAAAGACGCGCCGAAGTCCGCTTCAGCGGCTTGATCTCGCACATTCTAGACCAAGAACACTGGCAGATCGAAGACCTGGATACGGTGCTCCAGGTGCCAAATACAGCCTTTGTCAATGGTGAGCCGCGCGTCGGCAGCACGGTGGCTATCGTCGCGACATCTGACGGTGCGGGGAACCTGATCGCACGCTTGGTGACGGTGCTGAGCGGGCCGCCGGAGCGCGCCGTGGTCACGCCGACCACCACCGCAACGCCACTGCCAACCGACACACCACTGCCTACCGACACACCGCTGCCTACCGACACGCCGCTGCCCACGGCGACACCGCTGCCTACCGACACGGCCACGCCAACTGAAACCGCAACCGCCACGGCAACACCCACGGCGACCGCAACGCGCACGCCTACGGCGACGCCGACCAGGACGCGCCCCCCCACAGTCACACCAACGCCCCGGCCGATCGAAGGCCGCCTCTACGGCTTGATCGAGGCGAAGTACCCCGACCGCTGGCTCGTCAGCGGCCAGACCGTGTGGGTGGACAGCAACACGCTCTACGACGAGTCGTTGGGACCGGCCGAGGTGGGCGCCGAGGTGGATGTGGTGGGCCTGCTGCGCTCCGACGACACGCTGCTGGCCACGCTGATCCGGGTCACCAACGCTAACCTGGAAACCCGCGACTTCAGGGACCGCATTTGGCAGATCCAGGGCGAGCGCTGGTTGGTCGGTCCCAACTGGGTGATCGTACCGTCAGAGGTCGTAATCGGTACGCCCGAAGTCGGTAAGCTGGCCAGCGTCAGCATGCAACGACGGGCCAACGAAGAGTGGCGCGCTGTGCGCGTCGAGATCGTTGATCCGATCTACTTTAACTTCCGCGGCGTGATCGAAGCCCTCAGCAGCACAGAGTGGGTGGTTAGCGGCTATAGCTTGATCATCGACAGCCTGACTGAGATCACAGGCGAGGAGCCGGCAGTCGGTCGCATGGTCGACGTGACAGCGGTCGAACTGGCGGACGGCGTACATGCTGTCCAATTGCGGGTGTTTACGCCAACGCCTACTCCAACGCGCACGCCCCGCCCCACGGCGACGCCCACGCCCGTTCCTGCGTTCACACCGACGCCGACAGCCACGCCCGGGTTTGACAATCAGGAGGGTAAGCCATCGCCTACACCATCAACGACGCCCGACGGCCCAGAAAACACGCCAACGCCTGAAGCAACCGCCACCCACGGCGGCGAACAACTGACATCAGAACCATAACATGCGCCTCCTGCTCTGGGCCAGCTTGTGTCTGGCTATCGTGGTCGGAATAACCGCTGCGGCTAATCGCCCCAGCGTCCGCGCCCAATCGTTGGCCGCCGGCAATGCCATCGTAGTGGACTTCCTCGGCCCCATTGAGCGCACGGGTGCAGCGCGCTGGCGGGTGGCCGGTCAGGAGATCACGCTCGACGCAGGGACTGTGGTGGTCGAGCGCGCCGGCTTGACTGCGCCTGGTGCGTGGGCGCATGTGCAAGCCAGTTGGCAAGACGGTGGACGGTTGACGGCGCAGCGGATTGAGACAGCGCAAAGCATGAGCCTGCCTGCAACCGAGCCCACTCTGCTGGGCATCATTACCGAGCTGAGCTCCGATCACTGGCTCATCGACGCCACGTGGATCGAGATCGCTGCCGATACCTTGATCCTAGGCTCGCCCAGCGTCGGCAGCACGGCCTTTGCCCAACTGCGCCATGAAGCCGACAGCCGCTTGATAGCTGCAGCGATCGTGGCGGCGACTCCCGAGCAACCTGACATTGCTCTTCTGCGCAGTACGTTGGTGAGGTTTGACGAGCAGGCATGGGAACTGACCATGGAAAATCGGCACGTCATCGTACCCATCGATGCTGCTACCAGGATCAAGGGTCAACCCGCAGCAGGCGCTGCCGTCGAAGTTGTGGCCTGGATCAATCCTCAGGACGAGCTGCGCGGCGCTCTGGCGACGGTACTTGACGACGACCCACAACCCAGACCATTCAGGGGCCGGCTGATCCTGCAGGTGACTGCCACGGATCCTGAGCAGTGGAGCATCGTTGTATCAGGCGGGCCCCCAGAAGAGCCCTGGCAGGTGCAAAATCTGTTGGTAGACGCCAACACAACGCTCATCGACGAACGCAATGGCTCGATTCGCCCGGGCGCCTGGGTCGAGGGCACGGCGCTGGCGTCGGCCACAGACGACCTACCGTGGACGGTGCGCTCGGTACGCTCGCAATCAAGCAGCGACGCCCAGCAGCGCGGCGTCGTGCGCGAGAGCGCCACGAATTCGAAGTTGCAGATTTGGCAACTGAACCAGCACACGGCAATCTTGGACAGCGCCACAGCCATCGATGGCGTCCCACGGGTTGGGCGATTTGCGCTGGTGCGTGGTAAAATGCTGTCTGAGAACACAATTTGGGCTACCGAAGCACGGATGCGCTATGTGTTTCGTGGCTGGCTAACCGCTCGCAGCGACGGCTTAACGCCACGTCAATGGCTCATCGATGTTCCCCGCAACGCGGCAACTGATAGTGAAGTCGTCGGCAGAGTGGCCGTGCTGCTAGATGATGCGTCGTTTGTTGACCCGGCGCTCGCAAGCGATGTGCTCGGTGTCTTCGTTAGCGTGCAGGCGCGTGCCACGCCAGATGGCTGGCTTGTGGAAACCGCGCGTTTGGCAGATTTTTCCGTGCAGTAGAGTTCAGTGTTCTCGGCCTGACATCGGCGTAACCAGCACAAGGCCGCAGTCAGAATAGGTTGACCAGACAATGACCAGGTCACAGCTCGTACAAAGGCATCGTTACCCTCTCTCCATCGCCACAACGCCTCGAGCTCAGCGGCTGCAGCCTGCGCTTCCGCTGCTATGGGCCGCGCTCGCCGGCATGGCTAGTGGCCTGGCCTTGGCAGTTGCTTTGTGGGTGTTCGTGTCGCCGCTGGCGACGCAAGCGCCGGGTCAGCTGCCAACGCTGCGCGCACACACATTCGGACAGGTGCTATCCAACCTGGCCATGGTAAGCGTGCCTGCAGACCGTAACGAGTCCGTTGCTGCCGGTTTCTCCCTTGTTCCGAGCATTGCAGCCCCGTCCCAGCCCAGGAGGAACACATCCATGACCGCTAGCCCGGCAAACACCCCCAGCTCTGGCCATCGCCTACTCAGCACCGGCTGGTCGACACCGGAGAACGTCTCGACCTCCACTACCCGACAGTCCGCAAAGCCGATCGTGCTAGTCGATCGCAGCGGGGTAACGCACGTGTTGTGGGAGGAAGACAACCGCATCTACTATCGCCAACGCGTCCAGAACAAGTGGTCACGTCCCGAGGCTTTGATCACGGGCATGCAGCCGGCAGCTGCCATTGACAACCGCGGGACGCTGTACGTGCTTTACACGAGCGAGTTCGGCAGTCAGCTTAACATCTTCTCCGTGCGCCTTGTCAACAACCTGTGGAGCCTGCCCCGCATGGTCTCACGCACGCGCGGCGCGTCGGCCTTTCCGGCGGTGGCGGTAGATCGCCAAGGGCTGTTGCACGCGGTGTGGGCCGATCGCACCCCCGGTTACTCGGTCATCTATCACGGCTGGCTAGAAGAAGACTGGCTCTACGAGCCGGTGGCTAACGCACGTGGCACGGCGCCGGCCCTAGCAGCCGATCCTAACTCTGGCTTGTTGCACATCGCCTGGCAGGCGCCACACGTGAGCCAGCCTTTCCACGAGGTCTACCACGCACAGGGCGCCACCTACTCCTGGAGCACACCGGAAAACATCTCCGCTTCGCCTCAAACGGACTCGGTGGCCATAGCTATGGCGTGCGACCAGCAAGGCCTGACCCACCTGGCATGGCAAGAACAGGTCGCGGGTCGTTTTGAAATTCGCTATGCCGGCGGCCGGCAGGGCTACTGGTCGACGCCGGAGACCGTGTCGGGCCGTGAGATCGAGGCTGTGAACCCCACAATGGCTGTAACACACGGTAATCAGCTCAATTTGATCTGGCGCGAGGGTAACACCATTGTCTATCGCCGGCGCTCGGGCAACGACGGCAGCTGGCGACCGGCGAAGCCTTTGATTGCCAACGACGCAGGGTTAGAGGATTTGGCTGTGGCTGCTGATGCCGAAGGAACCTTCCATGTAGTATGGACGGCCTGGACGGGCTCGGCAGAGTCGGACATCTTCCACAGCACGGGCAGACCTGCGCTGGGCTCGCACGTATTTCTACCCGCAACAGCGGTCAATCGTTAGCGGAACTGCGCCTCCCTGACATGACAGACGCCCACCGGTCCCGATGGGCGTCTTGTCTATCACGGCCGAGAGGATCGGCGCTTCCCTTCTTCTGGCCGTTATGTGACCACAACCGAGTTGTCGCTGCCGTGAATGTTGGGGACATAGCGATCGGCATGCCAGTCGTTCAGCCACTCCACGCCGTTTACCAGATAACGAAACTGGTATTCGGCGCCCTTGGCCAGCTCCAAGCGCACGTGCCACACCTTGTTATGCGGTGCAGAACGCAACGGGGTGGCGCGCTGGTCCCAGTTGTTGAAGTCACCCACCAAATGCACCTCTTTGACGCCAGGTGCGGCGGGAAACTCAAAGGTGACTATAACCGTGTTGCTGTTCGGTAGCACTTCTTTCTTGAGCATGAGACTACTGCGACAACGTACAAAAAGACGTACCATGAACGTTTGAGCGGGGCGACGGAAGCAATCGCCGTAAGGTAGCACAACCTGGGACAAAAGGCAAACCACCAGACAGCAACTTGACTAATCAACGCGGGGAACGTAGAATCAGCGTGGTCTTTCGCAGGCGCCGGGCGCTTACGACCGTTCCACGGTTTGAACCGGCTGCACAAACGCCCTCACAGGCGTAGCCTCAAGCGCTCGGCGCTTTAATCTGTCAGCCAAGGCATGTGAATGTTCGAGTCCCTTACCGATAAACTACAAGCGATCTTCGATGGTCTGTCGAGTCGCGGCCGGTTGAGCGAGGCCGACGTCGATGCTGCCATGCGCGAGGTGCGGCTAGCCCTGCTCGAAGCGGATGTCAACTACAAAGTGGTCAAAGACCTGGTAGCGCGTGTCAAAGAGCGCGCGGTCGGCGCCGAGGTGATGAAAAGCCTGACGCCGGCGCAACAGGTGGTCAAGATCGTCCACGAGGAATTGATCAAGACGCTGGGCGAGCCGGCGCGTTTGGATCTCTCCGGCCCCACCCCGCACGTGATCATGTTGGTGGGCCTGCAGGGCTCGGGCAAGACGACCACAGCCGCTAAGCTGGCGCTGACCTTGCGCAAGAGCGGCCAGCGGCCACTGCTGGTGGCTGCCGACACCTATCGGCCGGCCGCCATCCATCAACTAGAGGTGCTCGGCAAGCAGCTTGACATTCCGGTGCACAGCGAAGGCGACAAGACCCCGCCGCCGCAGATCTGCGTCAACGCCGTGCGACGCGCCAAAGAGTCGGCCTACACGGTCGTAATCCTAGACACGGCCGGCCGCTTGCAGATCAACGAGGACATGATGGCGGAGGTGGCCAAGATCAAGGAGCTCACCAAGCCGCAGGAGGTGCTGCTCGTAGCTGACGCCATGACCGGGCAACAAGCTGTCAATGTGGCCAAGGCCTTCCACGAGCGCGTCACGTTGACAGGGCTGATCCTGACCAAGATGGACGGCGACGCCCGCGGCGGCGCAGCTATCTCCATGCGCGAGGTGACCGGCGTCCCGATCAAGTACCTGGGCATGGGGGAAAAGACCGACGCGCTGGAGGTGTTCCATCCCGATCGCATGGCCGGCCGCATCCTTGGTATGGGCGACGTGCTTTCCCTCATCGAGAAGGCACAGTCCAGCATGGACGAGCAAAAGGCGCGCTCGGCCGCGCAGCGCCTGATGAAGGGCGAGTTCGACCTGGAAGACTTCCTTGATCAGATGCATCAGATGAAAAAGATGGGACCGCTGAGCCAACTGCTGGATATGATCCCCGGCTTTGGACGGATGAGCAAAGAGATCACGCCGGACGTGACCGACAAACAGATGAAGCAAATAGAGGCAATCATCAGCTCCATGACACGCGAGGAGCGACGGCGGCCCGACATTATCAACGCCAGCCGCAAACGCCGCATTGCGCATGGCTCGGGCACAACGGTCCAGGACATCAACGAGTTGTTGTCGCAGTTCAAGCAAATCCAGCGGATGATGAAACAGATGGCGGCCAGCGGCAAGGGAAAGCGCGGCAAGGGCCCGCTGTTTCCGGGGTTCCCGAGGAGTTGAGTAGTGGAGACTGGGCCAGTCTGGCGGCGTGCATCTCAAGACTGGCCCAGTCTGGTGGCGTGCATCTCAAGACTGGGCCAGTCTGGCGGCGTGCAACTCAAGACTGGGCCAGTCTGGCGGCGTGCAACTCAAGACTGGCCCA